>NZ_CP084580.1:1245350-1556688 GCF_021869765.1 Chryseobacterium sp. MEBOG06
GTAAATAATAAAATTCTGTATGTAGAAGTTCCGGCCGGAGAACCTTCCGGTGGAATGGAAATTCAGGTGATCTCAAATCCCTGGTTTATTTTTACTGTTCCTGCAGATTACCAGTTTACCTCCGTAGAATTAAAATATTCAAAATAATAATGGATAAAGTATATTTAGATAATGCCGCAACCACTCCGCTTGCAGATGAAGTTATAGATGCAATGGTGGGCACTATGAAAATGAATTTCGGAAACCCGTCATCAACTCACAGTTTTGGTCAGGAAGCAAAGATCCTTATTGAAAATGTAAGAAGACAGGTTGCAGACTATCTTCATGTAAGTCCTGCTGAAATCATTTTTACTTCTTGTGGAACCGAGTCAAACAATATGATCATTAAGTCCTCCGTAGAACATCTTGGAGTACAGAGAATCATCAGTTCTCCTATGGAACATAAATGTGTTTCTGAAAGTATTCTGGATATGAAAACCAGAAAAGGAGTAGAAGTAAGTTACATTCGTCCTAACGAAAAGGGAGATATCGACTTTAATAAGTTAGAAGAATTATTAAAAGCTTCAGATAAAAAAACATTGGTAAGTTTAATGCATGCCAATAACGAAATAGGAAATCTTATCAATCTGAAAAAGGTTGCCGAGCTATGCAAAGAGTATAATGCTCTTTTCCATTCAGATACTGTACAGACTATGGCTCATATGAACCTGGATTTCTCAGATATTCCTGTAGATTTCGCTTCATGTAGTGCCCATAAATTTCATGGGCCTAAAGGAGCAGGGTTTGCTTTTATCAGAAAAGCTTCAGGCCTTAAAGGAATTATCACGGGAGGGCCTCAGGAAAGAAGTCTTAGAGCCGGAACAGAAAATGTAGCGGGTATTGTAGGACTAGGGAAGGCATTGGAGATTTCTTTAGCTCATATGGATGAATATACCCATCATATGCAGGAGATTAAAGACTATGCCATTGAAAGGCTTTCTGCAGAAATAGATGGCATTAAATTCAACGGAAGAAGCGCAGAGAAGGAAAACAGCCTTTATACTGTTTTAAGCGCATTACTGCCTTATAAAAATCCATTGATAGGTCTTCAGCTGGATATGAAAGGAATTGCTATTTCACAGGGAAGTGCATGCTCTTCCGGGGCATCTAAACCATCTATGGTGATGATGATGGTGCTTTCCGAGGATGAAATGGATCACTGTACACCACTACGTATCTCTTTCAGCCATATGACTACCAAAGAGAATATCGATACCCTGGTGAGCGCTTTGAAAGAAATATCAAGTGATTACACTATAGAAAAAACTAATGTTGAGCATAGATAGTCTTATGATGTAAAAGTCGTAATTTTGAGGACTCAATAGAGATAAAAAACAAGAGAATAATATTAATTAAAATAAAAGAGACAAACATGGCTTTAGAAATTACAGACAGCTCATTCCAGGATACGGTTTTGAAATCAGATAAACCAGTATTAGTAGACTTCTGGGCAGTATGGTGTGGACCTTGCAGAACTTTAGGACCAATCATCGAAGAAGTAGCATCAGATTTTGAAGGAAGAGCAGTAGTAGGAAAGGTAGATGTGGACAACAATCAGGAGATTTCTATGCAGTATGGTATCAGAAATATTCCTACCGTTCTTATTTTTAAGAACGGTGAAGTTGTAGACAAATTAGTTGGAGTAACTCCAAAAGAGGTAATCGCTGAAAAATTAAGCGCTCACTTGTAAAAAAAATAGTTTGATAATGAATGCCTTCCACGATTGGGAGGCTTTTTTTTGAAAATAATTTGCAGGGAATAAAAAAAGTTGTAATTTTGCAACCACGAAAAAGAAACGAAGTTCTTTAAATTTTTGATCCGGTAGTTCAGTTGGTTAGAATGCCGCCCTGTCACGGCGGAGGTCGCGGGTTCGAGTCCCGTCCGGATCGCATAAGTTTTGTCAATTTACTTCAAAAAAATTGATCCGGTAGTTCAGCTGGTTAGAATGCCGCCCTGTCACGGCGGAGGTCGCGGGTTCGAGTCCCGTCCGGATCGCATAAGTTTTATCAATTTACTTCAAAAAAATTGATCCGGTAGTTCAGCTGGTTAGAATGCCGCCCTGTCACGGCGGAGGTCGCGGGTTCGAGTCCCGTCCGGATCGCATAAGTTTTGTCAATTTACTTTAAAAAAATTGATCCGGTAGTTCAGCTGGTTAGAATGCCGCCCTGTCACGGCGGAGGTCGCGGGTTCGAGTCCCGTCCGGATCGCATAAGTTTTATCAATTTACTTTAAAAAAATTGATCCGGTAGTTCAGCTGGTTAGAATGCCGCCCTGTCACGGCGGAGGTCGCGGGTTCGAGTCCCGTCCGGATCGCAGCTAAGATCATAAAAACCTGTAAAGTCTCTTTACAGGTTTTTTGTTTTTTAATACAATCACTTTTGCTTAGCCCCCAACTTTTGCACCTGATCCGATGTGATATAGAACTAATTCTATAAAGTATCTGATAATATTCTATGTCGTTTATTTTTAGTGTCTTATATTAATCCATACTTTTGCCATCGTCAAGTTTAAAGTTCCCAACGATGCGGCTTGATAAACGTATTAAAGTATTCTGAAAACATAAAAATTTTGAAATAAAAATAAAGGCCTTCACTTGTGGAGGTCTTATTTTTGATTATTATATGAAAAAGGTGATGGTTATGATTTAACCCCTGCTGATATAGTAATTCATAATAATTAAAATAGTTTAAAAAGCTTTATTGTTTGACTTTATTTTTTACAACAGGATTTGTGTTTTTGAAGTTTCCGGTGAATTTAAGATATAAATTGAAAACTCCGTTTTTTTACGGTATTTTAATCAATGTCTTTTGTTATTCAATTTTAGGTCTGATATTTGTACTGGGTAGCCAAACTAAACGGCCGATTTATTTATGAAAAACATATCTGTGAAAAAATCATTTTTATATGCATGCTTATGTGGTGTATTTCTCGTTTCCTGTAAAAAAGAAATAGAAAAAATAAGCGATACTTTTAAAGATACAGTTGCTGCCTCTGAAATGCCGGAAGCAGAAAAAGATTCTATAAAAAAAGACTCCGTGCCGGTTGTAAAGAAAGAATCTGAACCACCGGTGATGCAGGAGAACGGGTTTTATAATGCTTTTGTGATTCCAAAAGATAAGAAAACAAGAGATTCTGCATACGCGCAGTTCAGTAAGAAATATAATGAGCAGGAACGTACTGCTATTTTAGCTTTAAACAGGTTAGATTCTAAAAGTAAATGGAATGCCGATACTTTGGTAGTTCCTGCAAAAATAGATACTACACTGATGGCTTATTCACCATTTCCAATGCAGCTGGATGTGCTGAGCGGAGTAAAAAAGTTTGTCATCTTTTCATATCCTATTCAGGCCTATGCTGTATATTCCAACGGCAGCCTTGTAAAATGGGGACCAACCAGTATGGGGAAAAAGGCGGCTCAGACAACAAGGGGGCTTACCTTTGCGAATTGGAAAAAGAAATTGTCTATTTCTACTGTCAGCAGTGAATGGAAGCTTCCTTATAACTTTAATATCCATAATATAGGCGGTATCGGATGGCATGAATATACACTTCCGGGATATCCGGCTTCACACTCTTGTTTAAGACTGCTCAGAAAAGATGCACAATGGCTGTATTCTTATGCAGATACATGGATTCTAAACCCTGGAGGAGCAACTACAAAAGCACGGGGTACAGCGGTAATGGTATTCGGAGATTATAACTGGGGCGGAAGAAGACCCTGGAAAAAGCTTCTGAATGATCCCAATGCCAATAATATTTCAGTGGAAGAACTTACGAAACTGCTGGAACCAGATGTTCCAAAAATGCTGAAAGAACAAAGCAACAGAGAAAGAGTAGCAGATTCAATAAAAGCTGCAAAAGCAATGGCGGCTCCTGTAAAAAATGAAAAGCCTGTAGAACCGCTATCTAATTAATGAACTTTTCAAATTGTAAAGTAGATTCTTCGGCAAAACGTCTCAGTTTAAGCATTTCATTCTTCCCTTTATGCTGGCCAAACCTTGCTGCAATATAAGTGAGGAGAATAAAAAATAACATTACAAAAGAAGCGCTCAGTGCCCAAGGGTATTCGGCGCTTTTTATTTGTTTTTCTACATAGTACATCGTGAAGAAGACCATCCAGAGAATAGAAAAGGAAAAATAGAGAAACATAAAAAACGTCCATACCGCCGAGCTGGGACCGAATACTCCCCGTATTACCGTATGTTCATCCTCCATCTCTACACGCAGTGCCAGGCGGGGTTTCCAATAATTGTCATACTTGGTTTCTACCCAGATGGTAGCTACTTCTTTGTTGATGTTCCCGGCAAATTCATCTTTATGCTCTGTAAAGTATTGTTTCAGGTTCTCAGCATACTCTTCCTTGGTAAGATGTGTAAACATTTTGAATCTGGGTCTGGTTCTTATTCTGTCTAAGGTGGTTTCTTCGGTATTCATATGCTATTCTTGATAAGGAATGGGATCTTCTAAACTGAATCTGAAAGTCAGTTGCTCGGTTTTTCTCTGAACAACAATCGTAATGGTTCGGCCTTCATTTGATCTCATAAGTTCTACAATTTTTTCCAATGTCATATCAGCAGTTTTATTGCCGTTAATGCTTAGTACTTTGTCACCTTTCTGAAGACCCGCTTTATAGGCTGGAGAATCTTTTCTTACCCCTGCAATAGAAAAGATTGGTTTCAAGCTGAATTTATACTGAAAAGAGTCTCTATAAACTTCAGCTATTACAGCTGATGATTTTTGGGTTTCAATTTTTAACTTGTCTTCCGACCATTCTAAGCCGTCCTGCATGAAATCTAATCCACTCATATTAAAATGGAAAGGATCATCAAAATACTTATTTTTTTTAAGATATAGCTTTTTGTTGGGATAATCAAAAATAGCGGTAAACCTGCGGATAATTTCTGCCCCTACGGAGCCTTTTCTGTCTTTTACGAGATTGACGTGCTGGATAGAAAACTCATCAGGCATAGCAGTAAGCGGCTTTTCAAACTTAAAGCTTCCCAGATAAAAATTATGAATTCTGCTTCTTTTACCATAAACATCTCCATTGAATCCACGGCCCAGAAAATCATCAATATTGGGTCTGTTATACACAAAGTTTTTAATGAGAGCAGGAAAGAGCCATATGGCATCACTGTTTCCAAGGTCAATGAGAAGTTTTGAATCCTTCCTTTCTGCCGTCATCTCTACATCAGCATGAAGATAAGGCTTGTCTCTTTCAATAGTGATAGGGAATTCTTCAAACTTTCTGATCTTCTTTTTTAAAGGATCAAGGGTTTCATAAACTGTTATTTTTTTTGTAACATAATCTATAGAAATAGGATGGTCTTTGAAGAAATAATATCCTATAACTCCATTTACAGGAATTCCGACATGGGGTGAGATATTAAAGTCTTCATCAATAATAATATAAAAAGACATAGATGTATTAACAAGAACTTCACCTATTTTGCCCAAATTTCGGTTGGATTTTAATCCGTCAATATCTAAGCTTCCTCCAAGCCCGGAAAATTTGATTTTTTCAATATTTTCCAGCCTGAGTTCCTTATTTTCAAGGCTGAAAAGAATAGTCTCGGAAACACCCGAATCTAATAGAAAAGTGAGTTCCGCACCATTAACGTTGATAGGGATAAAAATAAGATTGTTGATAAACTTAAAAGGGATGACTGCTTTTTTTGTATTGATCAGCTCAAAAGAGTTTTGGGCACTTACAATAATGCCTAATAATAATCCCAGTATAAGAAACCTAATTTTCATTTACTGAATTTACTGAAATTATAGTTATGGTAATAAAAAAACATTCCAAATGCAGGAATGTTTATATAAACTACAATAAAGTAGTGTGAAATGTTAAATTTATTTTAAAATCGTACCATGTACTATTTGGAGAAAAATTCCATCAGGTCCATATAATTTTTCTGATTCACACCATGACCGCTCATATACTCTCTGAAGGTGAAATAGCAGCTAAGGTCATAAAGAAGATCGGCCCCTTTTCTTCCCCAGTCAAGCGGGATGACAGCATCATCTGTACCATGGGAAATGAAGAAACGCAGTTTTTCAAGTTTCTTTTTATCTTTTATGACACCGTCCAGGATTTTATCTTCAGGATAAGCACTAAGGCAGGCTACATAATTAAAAAGGTCAGGATATTTTAAAGCTAAAGCATAACATAGTATTCCACCCTGGCTGAAGCCGCACAAATGTGCTCTGCTTTCAGTAAGACCATAATGGTTGATCAGTTTCAAGATGTTTTCTAATACAGCATTTAAAGATTCTTTCGCCTGAGGTACGTCAATAAAGTTTTCAGGATCATTGAAGTTGATATCATACCATGAATATCCTTCAAACTGTGTATCTCTGGGAGCTCTGAAGCTGATAATAAGCCAGTCGGCGGGAAGGGTTTCCCTGAAACTGAAAAGATCCTGCTCATTGCTGCCGTAGCCGTGAAGCATAAAAAGAACAGGGGTGCTGGGGGTAATGTTTTCCGGCTCTCTTACTATATAATCTAAATTCATACAGCAAATATAATTAATAAATTACATTGTAAATCAACTTTTGTTATGTGTACAATGAACTTTAATGATAGACTGGCGGATGTTCAACGATTGATTATTTGAGCTGTATTATTGTGTTTTAGAGCCTGTGTGTATTTTTTGTCGATTTGATATTATTTGTAAATCTTTGTTGGAAATTTTTCATAAAAGTTATTTTTATATTAATAAAAAACTTATATTTGAAACATTAAAAAATCTATTTGGAGAAATGAAGCAATTTTACAATTCAAAAAGTTTACTAAGACTTTCTTTTTTATTCGTTTTATTATTTTCTGTCATTACCGTGGTCAGCTCTTGTAAAAAAGATGATGATGATGAATTTCAGGATCATGTGGTGCAGTTTGAAGTGAAAACTACTACCGGAGGTAAGATCATAAGCGTTATAACTCAAGTGGGTACTTCTCAGAATACCATTTATAACACTCCAACATCACCTGTAACATCACCTTGGACAAGCGGAGAATTCTTTGTAAACTCTAGCCAGGCACAGCTTAATCTGGATGCAAACGCAACGATGCCGGATGATAATTCAGAATTGACTATTAACCTTTATATAGATGGGGAAGTTGCCAGAACCGTTAAGAAAAAAGGTAAAGGAGTATTAGTCGCTTCTCTTGATTACAGCTTCTTGGAACCTTAAAAAAATTGATACCGATATACAAAAAAACCGCTTTAACAGCGGTTTTTTTTATTCTTCAATCATATCTTGCTGTACAGCAAGATTAATAAGCTCTGTTGAATTTTTTGCGTGAAACTTTTGCAGTAAGTTCTTACGGTGGGTATCTACAGTAAGCGGACTTAGAAAAAGCTCTTCAGCAATCCTGTTGCTTGTTTTTCCCTGAGCTACCATCTGCAGGATCTGTTTTTCCCTTTTGGTAAGCCTTGGAATAGGGAGAATGTTGTGAGCCGGCCGACTGATGATTTGCTTCGTCTCATTACAAAAAACAATATCTCCTGAAAGGGCCCCTTTGATACATATGACAAGCTCGTCAATAGAAGTGTTTTTGAGAATATAGCCGCTTGCTCCGTTTTGTATCGACTGAATAATAATACTTCGTTCAGAACGGTTACTGAACATGATCACTGACGTTTCTTGTGAAATAGCTTTAATTTCTCTGCAGAGCTCTGTACCATTGATATCAGGTAAAGTAATATCCAGAAAAATAATGTCCACAGTATGGGACCGGATAAAGTTGATCACTTCTGAACCCGACGTGAAGGTTTCGGTAACATTGAAAAATGGCTGGCTGTTCAGCATGGTTCTTAATCCTTCGATGACAATAGGGTGGTCATCTACAATGACAATACTTATTTTTCTATTCTTCATGAATGTTAAGCTCTATATTAATAGTTGTCCCTTGATGGTCAGAGTTTATTTCCATTTTTCCTTTCAGGTAGTTGACACGGTTTCTTAAGTTATGAAGTCCCATACTTTTAGTCGTCTTTTCAACCTCTTTCTCAAATCCTTTTCCATTATCTTCAATAGTGATGAGAAAATTTTCTCCCGATTGGGAACACTGAAGTAAGATACTGGTAGCCTGTGCATGCTTTACTGCATTTGCTAAAAGCTCCTGTACAATTCTGTAAATATTAAGCTGAATATTTAAAGGCACTTTTTTTTCAATGCCAATTGCTTGGAAATCAATTTCAAGATCTTTTCTGGTATAGAATTCACAAAGATCATCCAAGGCCGTTTCGAGCCCAAAATTAAGCAGTGATTCCGGCATTAAATTTCGTGCTACATGGCGGAGTTCACTTACAGAGCTGTCCAGCTGTCCTAAAATCTTATAAAATTCTTCATCTTTTTCAGGCTGTAAATGGTTGGCAGACCAGGTCGAAAAATTAATTTTAACACCGGCCAGCATTCCCCCTAGACCATCATGAAGGTCTCGAGCAATACGTTCTCTTTCTCTTTCTTCACCGTCAAGAATAGCTTTGGTGAGTGATAATTCCTCCTTTTGCTTAATATCGTTTATTTTTTGCGTGTTTATTTTATTATTTTTCCTGAAAAGAATATAAAAGAAAGCTAAGAGACTCAACGCCAGCAACAGGACGAGTCCCATTCCCCATAAATAGGAATTTTTCTTATTTACTTCCAGATCTTTTTGGTTTTTCTCTGCGTTTAAGGTGGCTATTTTTCTTTCTTTTTCTGCAGTGTTGAATTTAGATTCAAGTTTATTGATCTCCAGTTTTACATTTTCAATATTCAGGCTGTCATTGAGTTTGGAATACTTTTGCTCCCACTTCAGTGCTTCTTTCGTATCTCCTAGTTCCTCATTTAGTAAAGAGAGTTGTTTATAGAAGGTTTTTCTGTTATTGAGATCAATGGCTAAGGTTTTTTCTGCTAAAACATCTTCTAGAGTGCTCTTGGCTTCATGATATCTTTTAAGCTTTTTTAAAATGTCATATTTATTGAAATAAAACATTTGTGCGAGAAGATTCTGATTGAATTTTTTGGCGTAAAAGATTCCTTTGTCAATAATAGGGAGCGCTTCTGAATTCCTTTGCCTCGTAATATAAAAAAGGGTTTTGCTATAATAATAGAAAGCATTGGATGAAGATTCCGGATAAGGCTCAATTAACTTTTCCGCCTTGTTAAGATACTTTTGAGCCTCATCTCCATTAGCCTGATAGCAGAAATTATTAGCGGAGTTGAGGTAAGTGAAAAATAATTCTGCAGAATTTGGAAATTTTTTTTCAAGAATTTCTAACGCTTTATTATTGTAGTTCTCTGCCTTTTTAAACTGGGCATTATAAGTAAGAATAACAGCAAGCTGTGTGTATAAAAAGCCTAGATTTCTGCTGTTTTCATATTTTTTGACAAGCGGAAGACTCTTTTCAAGAATAATCTTGACCAATGGTAGATAACCCTCTTTATTTTTTTGAGAAACTCCATAGCTGTACCAGGCCAATGCCTGAAAGAAATCCGATTCCTCATTCCTGAACTTAGATAAAGCTTTAATAGCCTTTTCATAGGAGACTGCTGCTTTCGTCCTGTTCCGGTCAAGATAATATTGTCCTTCGTAGTAATAATATTTTGCTGAAATTAAAGGATCGTTTTTGGCGAGTATTTTCCCATTCTCAAGGAACTTTTTACTCAAAAGAGAATCAATGTTTCTGTAATAATTAGACAGAAGAAAAAGTGCTGTTGCTTTTGAAGGGTCAGGAAGACTTTTTTTTGTAATATTTTGTAAGCTGTCTACATAAGATTTCTCATTAAGCGGAATGATTTGCTGGGATTGTAAATTAAATGACAACAATAGGCTTAATAGGATAAGTAATCTCTTCATTGGATATCAATTCTGTAGGATATTTTTAAAAAGTTCAATTTAATTAAAAATTTCAGTATAAAAAATACCTGAATTTAGGTAGAAAAAATTACCTGTTTTTAAGGATTGATAGAAATTGATGACTCCCATAGCTTTGCAGGTATCAAATCATTAATCATAGAATATTCAATATAGTAACTAAAATTTAAACAAAAAGATTATGAAAAAAATGAAAATGAGTCAGCTGTTAAGAGGAACATTTATTGCCGTAATGGCAGCAATGCTTATAGGGCTGGTGGCTTCATGCAGTAAAGATGATGACGATGATAACCATGTGAACGGAGCAGGAAAAAGCCATAAAGTGGTTTTTAAAGCTATCGCTTCTTCGGGAAGTAATATTGATGTAGCGGTTTACGGAGTTGATGGTAATCCTACAACAGCTTCAAGCCTTAGCGGAACAACCTGGTCCAGTCCTGAGATAACATCAGAACCGGGAGCATATAATGCTAATGTCGCTGTAAATGCAATCGGGGCAAACGCTTCTTCTACGTTGAAGGTTCAGATCTGGGTAGACGGAGAATTGAAAAAAGAAGGAACTTCCAGCGGGCAGTATTTATCTGCTTCTGCAAGCTATACATTTTAATATTAAGTCATTTTAGGAAATAAAACTGGCGCTGAGATGAATCTCAGCGCCAGTTTTTATATGGTGCTTAAGCTTAGTTTACTTTCACAATAAAGTAGCTTTTCTTACCTTTTTGAAGCAATAGGAATTTTCCATCAATAAGATCAGTCTCATTGGCAGAGAAAGTATCGTTTACTTTTTCCTTATTCACGGAAATTGAATTACCTTTTATTTCTCTCTGCGCCTCGCTCTTAGACTTTAAGAATCCTGATTTTTCAGAAAGAAGATCAATAATATTAACTCCCAATACATCAGCTTTTGAAACTTCCTTCTGAGGAACGCCATCAAAAACTTCAAGGAAGATTTCTTCATCCAGACTTATCAAATCTTCAGAGGTAGAACGTCCAAAAAGAATTTCCGAAGCTTTTAGTGCTTTTTCATATTCCTCTCTTCCATGTACCCAAACGGTTACTTCCTCAGCAAGTTTCTTCTGTAACTTTCTTTCGTGGGGCGCAGTTTTGTGCTCTTCCACTAAAGCTTCAATTTCTTCTTTTCCAAGGAATGTATAGAATTTGATGAATCTTTCAGCATCTTCATCTGTAGCATTCAGCCAGAACTGGTAGAATTTATAAGGTGATGTTTTCTTTTTATCTAGCCAGTAGTTTTCTCCACTTTCAGATTTTCCAAATTTAGAACCGTCAGCCTTTGTGATCAATGGAACCGTTAATGCAAATGCTTCTCCACGTGCTTTTCTACGGATCAATTCTGTTCCTGTGGTGATATTTCCCCACTGGTCAGAGCCTCCCATCTGAAGCTTTACATTATTATTTTGATATAAGTGAAGGAAATCATATCCCTGAATTAACTGGTAAGTAAATTCTGTAAAACTCATTCCATCTGCACCAGATTCTCCGGAGAATCTCTTCTTCACAGAATCTTTAGCCATCATGTAGTTAACCGTGATGTTCTTTCCGATATTTTTAGCAAAATCAAGGAATGAAATATTCTTCATCCAGTCATAGTTGTTAACCAATTCAGCTTTATTCGGCTCATTTCCTTCAAAATTCAAAAATTTTGAAAGCTGATTTTTTAAGCAGTCAACATAATGTAAAAGAGTATCCTCGTCCAAAAGATTTCTTTCAGCCGATTTCCCGGATGGATCTCCAATCATTCCTGTAGCACCTCCCACCAAAGCGATAGGTTTGTGCCCATGTTGCTGGAAGTGCGCTAAAATTTTTATCTGAATAAGACTTCCGATATGTAAAGAATCGGCCGTTGGATCAAAACCAATATATGCAGTAGTTACCTCTTTATTCAGTTGTTCATCGGTTCCTGGCATCATATCGGCAAACAGACCACGCCATTTCAGTTCTTCTATAAAGGAATTCATTGATTTTTTACTTTAAAATTTTTATGGTGCAAAGATAATAAATTCAGAAGGAAGACAGCACAAAGTAAAGAAAGCGATTCCGCTAATGTTCTAATTAGCTTTTTTCACTTTTTATCCCTTTGCAATTCTGCCCTAAATACTCTATATTTGTTACTAATGAACGACGAACAGCTATTCCTGCTCATCCAGAAGGCCAAAGACAAAGATCAGAAGGCCCAGACTAAACTCATTAATATTTTTTGGGTGGATGTTTTCTCTTTTGTTATGAAAAAGGTAAGAGATGAAAACGATGCAGATGAGATTACCGTAAATGTTTTCTCTAAAGTATTGTCGAAACTGGATATGTTTGATCCCCATTTTCAGTTTAAAACGTGGGTGCTCACCATAGCTCAGAATACAGTTATTGATTTCTGGCGGAAAAAAAGCCGCGAAAATGAAGACTCCATTGAAAATCTTGACGAAGTTAAAAATCAGTTTGCAAAATCTCCCGAAGAACTTCTGATTTCTAAAGAAGAGCAAAAGAAAATCATCAAAACCATAGAATCTCTGGATGCCAACTATCAGGATATTATCAAGCTGAGGTTTTTTGAAGAAAAAAGTATTAAAGAAATTGCCGAAGAATTGGGGATTTCGGTGGCCAATACTAAAGTAAGGGTAATGCGAGCCAAAAAGGTTCTTGCAGAATTATTGAAGAATAATGAGTTTGATGATAATTAAGCGTCAGAAATATCAAGTTATTTAATAAAACAAGTTATCTCAAAAGTTTCATTCTGAACACAGGCTGAAGGTCTGCGAACGTAGTTCAGAAATGTAGTGAAGAATCTCATAAATTTGTTCATCAATAAGATTCTTCCTTCGTCAGAAGGACAAAATTCAAAACCGGGGTTGAGCCAAAGCTTAATTTTCAAAGGCATTCATTAGAAATAAACTTCTTCTTTCGTCTTGGGAAGCGTGATTTTTCGCTGTTTTTCCTGATTTCTATTTTGAAGATCGATCCTTAAACCTTTATGAATATACGTTTCACTTAGAGATTTACCATATTCAGCAGTATTCTCCACCTCTTTTTTAAAGATAAGCTGTCCCGTAGAAAGATTGAAATCTGTATCTTTCCAGTAATCTCCCGGCCTTCCTGCAGACGAAGAGGTACCTATGAGCTCAAAATGTCCGTTCTGAAATCTGTATTTATCGGTAACATCCCATTTCCAGCTGCTTCCACCAGCCTGTATGATGATCAAAATTCCTTTTTTGATCTCAGTACTCTGATAAGGATCTCCCATCATTCCTCCGGCACTGCTTTCCATAACTGCATTTCTGGATTTTTCAAGCAAGGTCCACTTTCCATTGTTTTTTTTCAAAATCTGAATTTCACGGATTTTGCCCAGTTCGCCCTCATCTTTTGTCGTATAGATCATTACTTTTTCAGGAATGTTATCACCATCCAGATCTCCGTCTATGGTTTCAAGCAGGGTAGAACCTGCAGGTTGAAATTGCTCTTGAGCAAAAAAAAGTGTACTGGATGCAACAGATAAAAGGAAAACTATTTTTCTCATGGGAAGAATTTTGAAAACATAAATGTACAATGAAATTTTGAATTATCAATTTCATCAATTTCTCTGGTTGATGGTTTCCATTAAAAATTCCTTAACTTTGAACTTCAATTTTAGAAATGGAAAATTCAGTTCAAGACACTACCGTTCAAAAACCAAAATGGATCCGCGTAAAACTTCCTACCGGAAAGAATTACAGAGAGCTGAGAACATTGGTTGATAAATATAAACTAAACACAATTTGCCAAAGCGGAAGCTGCCCGAATATGGGAGAATGCTGGGGAGAAGGTACAGCAACGTTCATGATCCTTGGGAATATCTGTACGAGGAGCTGTGGCTTTTGTGGAGTAAAAACAGGAAAACCACTTGATGTAAACTGGGATGAACCTGAAAAAGTAGCCCGTTCAATTAAATTAATGAAGATCAAACATGCCGTTCTTACCTCTGTAGACCGTGATGATCTGAAAGATATGGGATCTATTCTTTGGGGAGAAACAGTGAATGCTGTGAGAAGAATTTCCCCGGGAACTACCATGGAAACACTGATTCCGGATTTCCAGGGAATTACAAAACATATAGACAGATTGGTAGAAGTAGCCCCAGAGGTAATTTCTCACAATATGGAAACGGTAAAACGTTTGACGAGGGAAGTAAGAATTCAGGCAAAATATGAAAGAAGCCTTGACGTATTAAGATATTTAAAAGAGGCGGGGCAGAGAAGAACAAAAACAGGTGTAATGCTTGGTTTGGGAGAAAACAAAGATGAGGTTTTCCAAACAATTGAAGACATCAGAAATGCTAATGTAGATGTTATCACGCTTGGACAATATCTTCAGCCAACCAAAAAACACCTTCCTGTAAAAAAGTTCATTACTCCGGAAGAGTTTGATGAGTTTGGAGATTTTGCAAGAAGCTTAGGCTTCAGACACGTTGAAAGTTCTCCTCTTGTAAGAAGTTCTTACCACGCAGAAAAACATATTCATTAGAAAATACAGACCGTTCAGAAATGAACGGTTTTTTGTTTTTAAGAGCTGCCGAGCCAGAGGTTCAGGATCGGGAGTTATAAAATGAACGGAATAATTCAAAAATAAATAGAAAAAGGCTTTAGTGCGCTTAATTAAATATAAATTTCGCTTGACTCGGCTTTGTGCAAAACCTGATTCTACTCAATCTATTATTTATGATATAAAGAATCTCTGTTCATTACACCAATTCGCCCGTTTATTTCAATTGGTCTGAAATGTTTCTTCTTAAATTCAGAAGGTGTCTCACCGGTATGCTGTTTGAATAACTTATTAAAATAAGAAAGACTTTCAAAACCAACCTGAAAACAGACTTCTGTTATTGAATAATCTTTTAACAGAAAAATCTTAGCCTGATTGATTCTGTAGTTATTGACAAAATCTGTGAAGGTCATATTGGTCTGTTTTTTAAAATAACGGCAGAAAGCGGGGGTGCTTAGTCCTATTATTCGGGCAATATCATTCACGTTGGGCTTTTTATCATAATTATCATGGATATAGTCATAGATGGTTCCCATTCTTATTTTGTCATTAAGAAACCATTTGATTCTTGTATCTTCCTTATTGAGTTCCTTTACCTCTGTTGAATCAGCCAGAATCTGAAGAATCTCAATCAGTCCTACCAATGACTCAAAGGAGTTTTTATCTTTAATGATCCTGAGTCGTTCAACCACTGTTTTTTTTGTTTCTCCGGAGAATGACAAACCGAGATATGAGCGTTCTAACAGGGTTTTAATATTTTCGAACTCGGGAACAGGCAGAATAATATCCTGAAGAAAATTTTCCCGCATCTGCAAGACAAGCTGTTTACATTCTGTTTGGATACCGTAATCGAAATTCAGATGAGGAACATTGGCTCCTATTAGCAGCAGATCACTGTCTGTAAAGCCGGAAATATCTTTTCCCACATGCCGGATCCCATTCACGGCTTCTACATACACCAACTCAATTTCAGGATGATAATGCCAGAAAAAACAATTTTTCAGCGAAGGAGCAAACAGCTTGAATGATTTCCCATTTTCAAACTCAATAATTTCTTTCTGAATTTTCATTTTGTTCTAATTTGATTGTTTCTGAATTTAAAATTAAGTAAAAAGGTTAATATGGAGCAAATTTTTATCATTCAAAGAGAAGTGAAATTCAAACTTTCTGACGATTTTTGCACTTTCAAAATAAAGCTCGGCAACGGCTTTAGTTTGATGAAAAAATAATTAAGAAAAAAGATTTAGATACAATGAAGATTGATAAAAGAATAATACCACTGGCTATTGGTGGTTTGGGAATAGGAACTACAGAATTTACCGTCATGGGATTGCTTCCTGATATTGCTAAAACATTACAGATCACGATTCCGCAGGCAGGGCATTTAATTTCTGCTTATGCAATGGGAGTGGTAATTGGTGCACCGATTCTTATAGGCTATTCTGTGAAGTTTCCACCCAAAAAGGTTCTGATAGCTTTTATGATTCTTTTTACTTTATTTAATGGCCTTTCTGCTATTGCTCCGGGGTATGACAGTATGCTGATCATACGTTTCATGTCCGGACTTCCTCATGGGGCATTCTTTGGAGTAGGAACGGTAGTAGCATCCAAAATGGCAGGAAAAGGGAAAGAAGCATTCTATATATCCATGATGTTTACGGGGCTCACAGTAGCCAATCTGGCGATGGTACCTCTGGTCACCTATATCGGGCATACTTTCCATTGGAGATTATACTTTGCTATTGTAGCGGTCATTGGCCTTTTTGCTATCTTGTTTTTAAAACTGTGGCTTCCGGCAACAGAATCTAACCAGAATACACATTTCCTGGAAGAGTTGAAATTCCTTAAAAACAAACAGTCATGGCTTGTACTTGCTATTACAGCAATAGGATTTGGAGGACTGTTCACATGGTTGAGTTATATAACGCCTCTGATGACCGTCGTGGCAGGCATTAAGAGCAGTCAGATGGCCTATGTCATGGTGCTGGCAGGAGCCGGTATGGTAGTTGGAAATCTGGCAGGAGGATTTATTTCAGATAAATTAGGACCTGAGAAAACCTGTGCATTGCTGATTTTTCTAATGATGATTTCTCTGGGAGGAGTATTCTTTCTTGCCGAACATCAGAATATAGCTCTTGTGCTGACCTTTATGTGCGGAGCATTATCCATGTCTATTGCAGCACCTATTAATATTATGATGATGAAAGCTGCCCCGAAAAGCGAAATGATGGCTGCTGCTTTTATGCAGGCAGGTTTTAATATCGCCAATGCAATGGGGGCTTTTCTGGGAGGAATTCCATTAGAATATGGATTACCTTTCAACTATCCATCGTTGGTAGGAGTGGGGATGACTTTTATTGGAGTGGTAGTCAGCATAAGATATATGTATCTGTATGGTTCAAAAGAGCAGAATGAAGAGGAATCCACAACAGAATATACTCCTTGTGATAAATAAGGAAATCAACTACTATAAAAAAGAGCCTGTTTCATACTTTGAAACAGGCTCTTTTTTACAAAATAAATTTTATACCTCTACTTCATCGCCATTTTTACACCAGTAGAGGGCGTTGTATAGGTTTTCCTTAGGGAAAGACTTAAACTCTCCAGGCATCAGAACACTGAAAATACTTGTGAAATTCTGTATGCCTTCTTTATCAGTAACAATCGCTGCCCGGTTCCAATTGGCCAGGTTTTTAAAACCTAAAAGCAAATCTTCGAGCCATGCGCCCATGGTAAAATTATCCAGATCGGTGTCTAAATACAGTAAGTAATTCAGCTCACCAAATTGATCAACCTTCTCTTTTACACGCGGAATTACCAATCTTTCAAAATCCTCTTTCGTTACTTCTCCGGTTGCACTGAATGCCGCAACATTCTCTGGAGCTTCTGGAATAATTGTTATCATAATAAATATTTTTTGGTGGTTTGATTTTGTTTAACTAACAAGAACTACACCATAATTTAATAATAAGTTGTTAAAATAGGTATAAATATTGTTATTTATAATGTAAAATATTAATATGGATCTTAAATCAAATGAACCTTTCTGGCTTTTAAAAAATGGATTGATGGCATCGTATCCTTCTTTAAAATCAGATGAGAAATGTGATGTCTTAATTGTAGGAGGTGGAATTACCGGAAGTTTGGTTGCTCATCAGATGATGGAAGAGGGGTATAATACGATTCTCATAGACAAACGGGAACTTTGTAACGGGAGTACCTCTGCCACCACTTCAATGCTGCAGTATGAAATAGATGTTCCTCTTTATGAACTTATAGACAAGATAGGAGAAAAAGGGGCTGTGTTAAGTTATAAAGCTTGCAGTAACGCCATTGATACTATAGAAAAACTTTCGGAAAAAATAAGATCCAAAGCTGGTTTTAAACGCAAAAAATCACTTTATTTTGCTTCAAAAAAGAAAGATGTAGAATGGTTGAAGAAGGAGTATAAAGCGAGAAAAGAAAACGGATTTGAAGTGCAGTGGCTGGAATCAGGAAAAATTTTAGAACAGTTTGAATTTGAGAATACATATGGTGGTATTTTATCAAAACAAGGAGCTAGTATTGATGCCTTTCAGTTTGCGCATGAGCTTTTTATGCATAATGTAAAGAAAGGGATGAAGATCTTTGATAAGACCGAAATGGTAAAAGTAAAGGAACATAAAGGCTTTAATCTAGTTACGGTAGACAGCGGATTTCAGATCAAAGCAAAAAAGATTATTTACTGCATTGGGTATGAAAGCAAAAATCTATTGAAGGAAAATTTTGTAGATCTGAAAAGTACCTATGCTGTTGTTTCTGAGATTGATAAAAATAAATTTAAAAATATTGGCAGTACACTGGTTTGGAATACAGATGATCCTTACCTCTATATGCGGACTACCGATGACGGAAGACTGCTGATAGGAGGTGGAGATGAAGATTTTTACGATGCTCAAAAACGTGATGCTTTACTGGATAAAAAGGAAAAATCAATTTTAAAAACCTTACGAAAAATAAAACCGGATTATGACTTTTATACAGATTTTGTGTGGGCCGGAACTTTTGGTGAAACAAAAGACGGACTTCCGTATATAGGAGAACACGAAAAGTTTAAAAATTCTTATTTTGTATTAGGTTTTGGCGGCAATGGAATTACCTTTTCTGTAACAGGAATGGAAATGGCTTCTCTTTTCATGAAAAACAAAAAGCATCCATTATCCCGATATTTTAAATTTGGAAGATAAATACAGAATCCACTGAGTTTTAAACTCAGTGGATTCTGTATTACAGGCTATATCCGTTCTTCTTAGCTAATTCCAGAATAGAGCTTTCCATGGCTTTTCCCAGATCATCAGAATTATCAGTTCCCCGTTTTTTCATTTCATCATCAATATAGGTCTGACGCTTTTTAGAGAGCATTTCAATTTCCCTTTGAATTTTTTCACGCTCTGCCGATTTTATGGCAACAGCTTTCTTTATTTCATCTTTACTTTTCCCCCTCAGCTCATTTGGAAGTTCACTTTCTTTTACAGAAGCAATAAATCCTGCATCTTTTTCAGCTCTGTCTACCAGATCCCAATGTTCATTTTTGTAAGCATTCTTTTTGGATTTGGAGACGGTTCTTTCCACAAGATTAGAGACTGACTGTATTTCTGCATTTTTATCCTGGGCAATCTGTTTTAGTTTGTATTCAGAACCATGGCTGCCATAGTAGATGTAGGTATCATTGAGTTTTGCATTACTCTCAGAAATCCTGATGTCGTATGGAGTCTCAATATAGAGCACTTTTCTGTCGCTGTCGATATTGAAGTACTTACCACTGCCTATACTTGCACCATTTTGCCATAAATTTTGAATCCCTTCCTCCCGGCTTCCACAAAAAATAGTATTGGTATAGATGTTTCTATTCTTTGCTTTTGAAATAACTTCTTTATAATCAATTTTTCCCTGATTGAAAGGCTCATTGCCTGCAATGTAGATCAGTTTCATACTATTCTCATTACGATCCCAGTTGAGATTGGAAGAAGCATCACGAATCACAGCACCACAATATTCACTCCCGCCATTAGTTCTTAAAGCAAATAGTTTCTCAGAAACAAGATCAAGATCCTGCGTGAGAGGAGTAACCTGACGGATGTAATTTTCATCACGAATTCCGTCATTACCATATTCATACAGAGCTATCTCAACCTGGGGAGCCTTTCCGTTATACTTCAGGGTGGTCAAGGTATTCACAATATTCCATAGCCTGGATTTTGCCTGATCAATCAGTCCGTCCATGCTGTTGGAGGTATCCAGTAAAAGTGCTACCTGAATTTTATTATCCTTTGATAGTGTATTTGCGGTAATTACAGAGGCGTTTTGTACAGACAGACTGTTTTTGTCTGGATTCTTCTTGGAGCAGTGGCTGTCTGAAAGAGTACCTGAGCTTAAAAAAGCGGTTCCTGCTGCGAGTGCTAAAGTTTTTAAAATGGTCATACTATTTATTTTATGGGTTATCTGCTGTAATATTGAACTTGCATCTCTTTTGGGTATTTCACTTCATATGAAAAGCTTATTTTGTCTGAGCTTCCTGAACTTATATTTTTATTCCAGAGAATACTCCCTGTTTTTTCATCAAAGCTGCCTCCTCCAGAATCCGTTGGCTTTACCATAATTTTTGAATTTTCACTGATTGGGAGCTGGTCAAGAACTTCAAGTTCAATAGTTTCTTTTGTATTATTTCTGATGCTGATCTGATAGGATTCTGTTTCCCATTTATTGGAGTTCATGGATTTTTGAGAAGTTCTGTCTTCCAGTTTTATCCTTTTTACCGCAATTCTTTCATCTACCCCAAGAGAGATCGGAAATTCATCTTTGACATAATTGCTGGTAATATTTGTTTTTCCTATATAATTATCTTCAAAATAGATATTGGCTTCCCCATTGATGAGATTGAGACTCTGCCAGCTCTTTACAAAAGCCATCAGGAATACCTGGTTATTGATTTTCGGAACTGTATGGTATTTATAAGCAGCTTCAATCTGTTTTTTATCCAGAATAACATATTGTTCCTTTTCCTGGCTTATAATGGTTTGATTATAATTCAATTCATAGATCACATTCATCTGGCGGTCAGAAACTGTAGCTACCGGAATCTGGCTTGGTTTTACAGCTATATCTTCTCTCATCTGATATGCATTGGCTGCTGAAATTTCCTTTTTAGATTTGTACCCCGCTATTTCCATCTGAGAGTTATACAGCGTGTATTCAGCTACATAAAGCGGAGACAAAATAGGTCTGTCCTGATTATATGAAGGTCTGTAAGTAGAGACAAAAAGCTTCACATTTTTCCAGTCCTGTCCTGTGTTCTGGTAAATTCTACCTTTATAGACCATCTCAAGAGGTTTTTTTACAGACTGTGCACGCAGATCATAAGAAGGAACCCATCCTGCATCAGAAACGATATAACTTATTCCAAGATTCAGGTTGGTTTCATTATCTGCAAGAATTTCAAGAAGAAGCTCTTTGCGATTGGTATTTTTATGAGTTTGCTCTTCTATGGATTGCTTGTCAAATTTTGCAATAGATTCATCTATAACTTCTTTCTGTTCTTTCAGAAGAAAAACCTGATTGTCGATTTCCAGCATTCTCTTTCTGTAAAATTCTGTAAGCTTAATCAGCTGTTCCTGTGGCGTAGATTTATCGTTTGTAGAAACTTTTAAATTGTCATTGATAATATTCTGTTCTCCCGTCAGGGTTTTGATCTGTATATTCAGCAGGTCGACTTGTCTTTGAAGCTTTTTTGTTTCCTGCGCGATCTTCTTTTCACGGTCTGAAAGCTCATCATTTTTCAAAAAATTACTTTGGGGAGTAATAGAAAGAAGCGTTGTATTTTTCTCAAGATTGATTTTATAGGTATTCTCATCCAGATTATTGGGAAGGTTGACAATCTTTACGGTATTTCTTCCTTTCTGAAGGTTTACACTGGTCGTTCCAAGGACTTTTGCCCCCTGAAGATAGACAGTCGCCTGTTTTACTTCAATTTCTTTTTTGATTTCCTGTGCTTTCAGTAAAGTGACGGAAAACATGATTAATAGTAAAAAGTAACGTTTCATCGTTTGTTATTTTAAATTCCTGAAGTAAAATTATTCCTATTTAAGGTTGAAAATCGGGCAACTTGGTGAAGTGGCAGTTTGACTTGGTGAGAGTGGGAGCGGGTGAAAAAATAAAAACAGCTCCGTTGAGAGCTGTGTTTTTAAATCTGTTATTTTAAAGGATTTCGTATCTTGTTTTGATACTGTATTTAAGTTTAATATTTTCAATGTTATCAAAAGAATAGTCTACCGGGGTATCTGCCATTTCCATCTGTACGCTGTTCATTCTGGTTTTATAGGCTGCCGGCATTATCATATCGCTGGTATAATCTTCGATCTCTACAATTTCAAGAGCATTTCCTGTTTTTTTACCCATACTTTCCAGCAGATAATCAGCTTTTTCCTTTGCTGCTTTCAATGCATTGATCTTTACTGTTTTTCTAAAGTCAGCAATTCTGGTGTTTTTGATTTCTGCGATGTTCAGACTGCTTACCCATTTTTGGTTCAGGTCTTCAAATATTTTGCTAAGACTTGATTTTGTGCTGGCTTTAAATTGATAATTCTTTGAAAACTTAGCCGTTTTGGAATATAAATTCTGATACATCGACTTGAATTTGATATCCTCGTTCTTTACCCCAGCATTTTTTAAAATTTCAAATAATTTCTTTTCATTATCCGCCAGATCGTTTTTGTTATCCGCTTTTATCCCGATACTGAAGATGATTTCGTCCGGTTCTACTTCCATTTCGGCAACACCCGTTACTTCAATTGCGTTTTTCTTTACTTCCTGAGCATTTACAAAGCTCCCTAACGTTAAGACTCCGATTAATAAAAAATGTTTTAATTTCATAATTTCTTGTTTTAAATTCTGAAGTAAAATTACGCAGATCTGAAGCTGGAAATTGGGAGACTTGGTGAAATGAAGCTTTCACTTGGTGAATAGTTTTTGCGCAGATATATATATGTATATCTTTGCTTTATGAAAATGTTCAGACTTTTTATAATCTTTGTATTGGTAGTTTGGGGAAATAAGATGTTTTCCCAAAATACTAATAATCCTTCCAATGCTACTGTGGAGGAAGTTCAGGTAGAAACTAAGAAGTTGCAGAAAGCCATTGATAATCAAGATGAGCCGGCGCAGGCAGGTTCTTATTATAATATTGGAGAAACATTTTTCAATAGCGGAAATTTTTCAAAGAGTGAAGAATATTATACGAAAGCCAAAAAGCTGTATGAAAAGCTTAATGATAAATTCAATATTGAAAAAGCTACCCGAAGATTAGCCCAGTCACAGGAAAAACAGAATAAAATTTCTCCGGCTATCAGCAATTACAGTACGGCAGCACAGATGGGCTATAGTAAAAAAAGCAAAGCTGTGAACTCCAATGACGTAGCAAGGCTTTCTTCTCCTGCACCGGAAGTAAAGGCAGAAGCCATCCAGAATAATATCAACCTGAGTACAAAAGAAAGCGAACAGGCCGGACTGGCAGAAAGCTACAGCCAGCTGGCAGACGTCAATATACAGCAGAAAGATGTTTCTAAGGCAGAAATGAATCTGAATAATGCCTATAAGATTTCAAAAAAGGAAGCTCCGCAGCAGGCGCTTGCAATTAATCAGAAACTGGCTGATCTCTACGTAGAAAACCGAAATTTTGACAAAGCTATTGAAGCCAAAAAGAAAGTTCTGAAAGAAGACTTTGTGAAAGAAAATTCACAGGAGAAAGTCAACCAGATTCAGGAGCTTGCTGATATTTATATAAAGAAGAATGATCCGCAGGAAGCCGTTACTTTATTGAAAAATGCCTATGGAATTGCGTTGGAAAAAGGACATACTCTGGAGGCTCAGAGAAGTGTGAAAAAGCTGGACAGTCTGTATGCTATCTCTGGAAACACAAATGCTTCGGTACAGCTGTACAGAGACTTCCTGGGAAAACTTCCCAATCTGGTTTCGAAAGACAGAAGCCTTGTAGATAATAAAGTTCTTGAAGACACAGAACAGCGTATTTCGCAGCTGGAAAAGGAAAAAGAACTGAAAGACGAGCTCATCCGTAAGAAAAATGTTTTTAATTATGGTTTGATAGGAGCTTTGATTATTTTAACAGGGTTGATTATTTTTATTTTCAGAACTCTGAAGAAAGTTCAGATTAAGAATAAAAAAATTGCCCTTCAGTCGCTTCGGAGAGAGATGAATCCGCATTTTATTTTTAACAGCCTAAATAGTGTCAATCATTTTATTGCAACCAATAATGAACTGGAAGCCAATCAGTACCTCACAAAATTTTCCAAGCTAATGCGTGGTGTCATGGAAAATTCTGCTGATGATTTTATCCCTTTTCAGCAGGAACTGGATCTTCTCCAGAACTATCTTGCTTTGGAAAAAACACGTTTTGCAGATAAATTTGATTACGAAATTGAGGTAGATGAAAATCTGAACCTGCAAAGTCAGCAGATTCCCGGAATGCTTATACAGCCATTTCTGGAGAATGCAATTTGGCATGGACTCCGCTATAGAACCGAAAAAGGATTGTTGAAATTAAGCTTTGAAAAAGATAAACAATCTCTGAAGATTGTCGTCGAAGACAACGGAATAGGAATTGAGGAAAGTAAAAAGCAGAAAACCACACATCAGAAGACAAGAGAAGGACGTGGAATGAAAAATACACTCGAAAGAATCCAGCTGCTGAATGATCTTTACAAAAAAGATATTACCTGTTCTATAAAAGATATGAAAGAGAGTAGTGGTGTTTTGGTCACTCTCAAAATGAATCTGGTGTAAGCATAGAAAGATTGTATTGATTCTGAAATGAATGATCAGTTTCAATCAGACTCAGAATATAAAAGGAAGTTCGGCAAATAAAAGATAAATTTTAGCGTTTAAAAACAGTAATAATTTATATCTGAACAATGAACGGCTAGTTATTACCCGAAGAGTTCAAAAGTTTTTGGTTTTTTATCTGTGATCTGTTTTTCTGTAACCAAACCGAAACATAGATTGTCTAGATAATGAAGATATTCATCAAAAACTAATCAAAACTATGAACAAATCTGTAAAATTTGAAGACACTAAAGTTAACGTAAAGATTATTCTGGCAGGGCTGTGGGCTTCAGTTACGTTATGTTATTTATATGGCGACTATTTTGAACTGTATACTCCTGGAAAAGCGTGGGGACTTCTAGAAGGTGAAAATTTATTGAATTCTCCCTTAAAGTTACTTACAGCCTCAGCAATTCTGGCAATACCAGCAGCAATGGTATTTCTTTCCCTTATTTTAAAACCGGTGATCAACAGGTTCCTTAATATTGTGTTTGGAATATTTTTCACGCTGATCATGCTGTTTATCGGTATATCCTCTTTTTCGGACTGGTATTTGTTTTATATTTTTCTCGCAGCATTGGAGTGTATTATAACGATCATGATTGTAAAGTACGCCTGGCAATGGAAGAAAATATAAGATCAGAAAATTTAGAAAGTCTTAGAGTAAGATTGTACTACTGATCAAATATTCCTAATTTGCACCTGCAATCTGCTACCTAATATCTGATCGTAATGAAAATAAAAGCCGTAATTGTAGACGATGAAATCATAGCCCGGGAAGTTTTGAGAAGCTATCTTACGAAATACTGTCCACAGGTTGAAATTCTTGGTGAAGCCGAAAATATTAAAGATGCAGTTCCGTTGATTGCCGAAAAGCAGCCACAGCTGGTGTTTCTGGATGTAGAGATGCCTTTTGGAAATGCTTTTGATGTATTGGAAGCTACCAAAGATTTTTCCTACGAAACTATTTTCATTACCGCTTTTTCTCAATATTCTCTACAGGCCTTAAATAAGTCAGCCAGTTATTATATTTTAAAACCAATTGATATTCAGGAGTTGATACTGGCAGTGAACAAAGTCGCTGAGAGTCTGGAGAAAAAAGATGAACTTAACCGGAATAAAATCCTGCTTGAAAACTTAAAACTAAAGCCGGAAAAGCAACAGCTTATCCTTCCCACTTTACAAGGGTTTGATGTGGTAAAAACGGAAGATATTCTGAGACTTCAGGCTGATGGGAACTTTACGCAGGTATATCTTACAGACGGTTCAAAGAAAATGGTATGCCGTTTTCTGAAACACTTTGATGATCTTTTAGAAAGCCCTTTCGTAAGAGTTCACCGTTCCCATATCATCAATACAGCTTTTGTTAAATCATATCATAAAAGTGGAACC
Source organism: Chryseobacterium sp. MEBOG06 (assembly GCF_021869765.1). NCBI lineage: Bacteria > Pseudomonadati > Bacteroidota > Flavobacteriia > Flavobacteriales > Weeksellaceae > Chryseobacterium > Chryseobacterium sp. MEBOG06. The sequence continues at coordinate 1,271,044 of NZ_CP084580.1, forward strand.
GTAATGCTTGCTGACGATACGGAAATAGAAGTTTCAGGCAGTTTTAAAGATGGGTTTCTAAAAGTATTTTCATAGACTTTTTTGTTTTTTAACATCTTAAAGGCATTATTTTTGAAGCTCTTATAACAGTCATACCAAAACTTTCTGTTATGAAAACCATTCACAAAATCATACTTCCTGTTTCATTGGGAGCACTGGGACTAATCCTTTTCAACTCCTATTCTGTAAGAATTCCCCGGGGTGCTGTAGCAGTTAAGAATTTCGATGCTAAAAAATATCTCGGAAGATGGTACGAGATAGCCCGTTTCAATTACAGGTTCGAAAAAAATATGGATAATGTTACCGCAGAATATTCCGAAAATCCGGATGGTACTATCCAGGTAAGAAATAAAGGGTACAACTACCTCAAAAAAATCTGGGATGAGGCCATTGGAGAAGCACAGTTTGTAAAAGATAAAACTGAAGCCAGATTGAAAGTTTCATTTTTCAAACCGATCTGGGCAGGTTATAATGTTATTGATATTGATGAAGACTATCAATATGCCCTTGTAGCAGGAAGCAGTTTAAAATATATGTGGATCTTATCCCGAAGGACCAATATCCCCGAAAGCATCAGACAGCGTTTCCTGGAAAAAGCTAGAAAAATTGGATACAATACAAAAGAACTGATCTGGGTGAAGCATGATAGATAAAATGAAAGGGCAAAAGCACCCTTTCATCATTAGTTTTTTTAACTTCTGATATATTCTTTCCATTCCTCAAAACGGTGATCAATCACCAGTTTCATGAGATCATAGTTTTCGTAGGTATCTTCGATATGATAAAAAGTTTCATACTCGTAGTCGTTTTCCTCTGCCTTACCATCAAAAATATTAACGAAGTCGTCAGCAAATGAGCTATATCTGTTTCCAAAATCGGTGTCATCTGCATAATAATCTTTTGCAAAGCTATTTCCCAGATCATTCAGGTCATGCTCAGCAAATTTCCCGTCACAGCAGTCCATTATAAATTCCGCACCTGTTACCTCTCTTCGTTTCAGCTGTTCAATTTCTTCCCCTGCATCCTCTTTCATTTCATCGGAAATAAGATCGTTATTAACACACCAGTTCAGGAACATACCCGTATGTGTAGCTCCGTTTTTCTGAGGAAGTCCTTCCGGGAAATCACCACCATAATGCCATGAAGCATCATCATATTTAGACATAATTTTAAATTATAGTTTTAAACAATTTTATCCAAAAATAGAAAAAATCATTTTATGTTGCCGCAGCCACCTATTTTTCCGTCATTTGCAGAGAATTTTTTTCAACAAATTGATATATGGAAAAAGCTGTTCTTATCACCATCGGTGACGAAATCCTTTCCGGGAATACTATAGATACCAATTCTAATTTTATTGCCTCTGAACTAAAGAATATTGGCATAAAAGTTTCGCAAATCTTTACAATTTCAGACGAAATTGAGACTATCAAAAATACATTGAGCACCGCATTCGAATTGGGAGACCTTATTATTACAACGGGAGGACTGGGGCCTACCAGAGATGATAAAACAAAAAAAGCGCTGGCAGAATTTTTTAATGATGAAATAGCGCTGGATGAGGTCACTTTTAACCATCTGAAAGGATATATGGAAAGAAGGGGACGTGCTGATATTCTGGAAAGAAACAGAGAACAGGCATTTGTACCTACAAAATCTTTGGTTTTTCAAAACCATTATGGAACAGCACCATGCATGATGATGGAACAGGATGGGAAACTGTGCTACAGTCTTCCCGGAGTTCCTTACGAAGTGAAACCATTGATCAAAGATCAGATTATTCCTTACTTGCAGGAAAAATTTAACCTTCAATATATCCATACCAGAATTGTATCCGTAGTGGGAATTCCCGAAAGTATTCTTGCAGATACCATTGAAAACTGGGAACTTGCACTTCCTGAAAATCTGGCATTATCTTATCTTCCTGTAGGAACAAGAGTTAAGCTGAGGATTACAGCATCAGGAGATAATGAAGCTGCTTTAGAGCAGCAGGTGGAAAATGAAATTCAGCAGCTGCTTCCTTTATTAGGGGACCATGTTATAGCGGTAACAGAAGATAAAATAGAAAATATTCTGGCAGAAATACTTACTGAAAGAAAGCTGACCATTTCTACAGCAGAAAGTTGTACAGGAGGAGAGTTGGCGAAAATGATCACTTCCGTTGCCGGGAGTTCAAAATACTTTCTTGGCGGTATAGTCCCTTATGCGACAGAGAGAAAAATAAAAATTTTAAATGTTTCCAAAGAAACCGTAGATCAGTTTACCGTAGTCAGTGAGCAGGTAGCGCAGGAAATGGCAAAAGGTTGTCAGGAGTTGTTTGAAACCAATATTTCTCTTTCTACCACTGGTGTTGCAGGACCGGGAAAAGGGGAGGATGGCAATGATGTGGGAACGGTTTTTTATACCATAAGAATCAATGATCAGGCAGTGACGTCAAAATTATATATGCCTCATCTGGAAAGACTGGACTTTATGCATTTCGTTTCTCAAAAAGTGATTCAGGATCTTGTGAGTCTTTTGGTAAATCCTTAGATTATTTTTTTCTTTTTTAATTTTTTTTTAATTAATTTTAATACGCTTTTTCACACTTTTTGAGAATCATTCATTAAAATTTAAAATAGTGGAAAATTCCAAACAGATTTTTCAGACCAACAACAAGAAACGCTGGAAAAGCGTACAGTGGAGCAGCCGTTTTTTTATCTTTATTGCGGCTTTACTTTTTCTTGCTTTAGGGCTGATGATGACCCTGGACAGAAGTCCTAAAATTCCTTTTAAGGAAGACTATAAAGCAGTAATTACTGCCAATAAACCTTATCTTCAGGAGAATAAGATTTCCAAAGAATATAAAGGATTCAGAAACTTCATTTCTGAAAAAAATATACATACAAGTCTTGCCAAAATAGAAAAGGCGAGAGAAGAAAGATATAAAAATCAAAACAGAAACTGGGCTCAGTTTCCCGGAGGTATCCGTTCTGCATTCTATGTAGCATGGGATCCTCAGTCTCTGATGTCTTTAAAAAGAAATATCAGACACGTTAATCTTGTTTTTCCGGAATGGTTTTTCATTGATCCCAAAACAGGAGATCTGAAAACAAATGTAGATCCCGAAGGATATAAGGTCATCAAAAGAACGGGAGTTGCCGCAATGCCGATGCTGAGTAATAACTCAGACAGAGAATTCCGTTCTGAAGGATTGGTAAAAGTACTTAACGATCCGAAAAGAAGAACCGCCCTGATTCAAAAAATTACCCAGCAGTGTAAAAAATACCACTTCAAAGGAATCAATATTGACTTTGAAGATATGAATCTGAATTCTGATGACAACCTGATTGCCTTTATGAAAGAACTTTCTGAGACTTTCAAACAGAATCAGCTGCTGGTAACCATGGATATTATGACGGATAATGATGATTACAACATTCCCAGATTAGATCCTTATGTAGATTACTTTGTTCTGATGGCTTACGATGAGTATTCCGCGGGAAGTGATGCCGGCCCTGTTTCTTCACAGAAATGGATAGAAGCTCAAACCGGTAAAATAGTGAAACAGACTTCTCCTCACAAGATTATTCTTGGGTTGGGAGCTTATGGCTATGACTGGAGCTCCAATAAAGATGACAATACTTCTGTGACCTACATGCAGGCGATTACAAAAGCCAGTGCTAGCAAAGCGGTTATTGATTTTAATGACAATACTTTTAACCTTAATTATTCCTATACGGATTCTAAAAATCTGACGCATACTGTATTCTTCAACGATGCCGCTTCTATCTTTAATACGATGCGCTTCTCATCAGAATATCCTTTGGCGGGAACTGCACTTTGGAGACTGGGGAGTGAAGACAGCAGAGTCTGGAATTTCTATGATAAAGATCTTACTTCTGCAGGTCTTTCCAAGCTGAATTTAAAAACGCTGGAAAATGTAAAAGGGCAGACGATGGTGGATTATATAGGAGACGGGGAAGTACTGGATGTTCTGAATACTCCTCACGATGGAAAAATCAAATTGGAGATTGATCCCAAAGAGAAAATTATTACAGACGAGAATTATATTACCTATCCAAGTTCTTACGAAGTAAAAAAATATGGAAGTGCCCCTCAAAAAGAATTGGTACTGACCTTCGACGACGGACCGGATGAAACTTATACCCCGCAGGTGCTGGATATATTATCTAAATACCATGTGCCTGCTGCTTTCTTTCTGGTGGGTTTAAATGCAGAAAAGAACCTTCCGCTTGTCAAAAGAATTTACCGTGAAGGACATGAAATAGGAAACCATACATTCACGCATGAAAATGTGGCTAAAGTAAGCCCGCAGAGAGCTTTACTTGAAATGAAACTTACAAGATTACTGATTGAATGTATCACCGGACACAGTACAATTCTATTCAGAGCACCTTATAATGCGGATTCTGAACCTACTACTTCAGAAGAGATCATTCCGGTTGCACTGGCAAGACAGCAGAATTATCTGGATATCGGTGAAAGTATTGATCCCGAAGACTGGCAGCCGGGTATCAAAGCCGATGAAATTATAAAACGTGTCATGGCGGGTATCAAGCAGCAGAGAGGAAACATCATTCTTCTTCATGATGCAGGAGGTGATACAAGAGAAGAAACGGTGAAGGCTTTAAAAGTTTTAATTCCTACTCTACAGAAGCAGGGATATCACTTTACTAATCTTAGAAGTATTCTTCATAAAAGTAAAAACGAGCTTATGCCTGAAGTTCCCAAAACGAGATCTTATTATGTGATGCAGCTGAATCTGGTATTGGCTACAGCAATTTATGGAATAAGCCATTTTCTGGTTGCTTTGTTTACCATTTTCATTGTATTAGGACTGATAAGACTTTTATTAATGGCTTACTGGGCTTTTAAAGAAAGAAAAAAAGAAAAAAAACTAAGCGAGTTTCCAATCCTGGAATCTTATCCTAAGGTCTCCATTATTGTTCCCGCTTACAATGAAGAAGTAAATATTGTTTCTTCCCTGCATAATCTGTTGAAGCAGACCTACCCGAATTTTAACATCATTATGGTAGATGACGGTAGTAAGGATTCTACCTATGCCAAGGCAAAAGAAGCATTCCCGGATCATCCGAAACTGAAAATTTTCTCCAAAGTAAACGGAGGAAAAGCAACAGCTTTAAATTTCGGTATCTCGCAGACCGATGCAGAATATGTTGTATGTATAGATGCAGACACCAAATTACAGCAGGATGCCGTGAAATATCTTATAGCAAGGTTTTTAAATTCAGGTCCTGAAGAAAAAATAGCTGCAGTAGCAGGAAATGTGAAAGTAGGAAATACAGTGAACTGGCTTACAAGATGGCAGGCAATAGAATATACGACAAGTCAGAATTTTGACAGGCTGGCTTACGCACATATTAATGCGATTACAGTAATTCCGGGCGCTATCGGAGCATTTAAAAGATCTGTAGTTCTTCAGGTCGGTGGATACTCATCGGATACTTTGGCTGAAGACTGTGATGTTACAGTGAAAATATTGAGAGAAGGATATACGATTGCTAACGAAAATAAAGCAATTGCCGTCACTGAGGCGCCTGAAACCGTTAAACAGTTTTTAAAACAGCGTTTCCGATGGACCTATGGTATCATGCAGATGTTCTGGAAACAGAAACAGACTTTCCTTAACCCCAAATATAAAGGATTGGGCCTTTGGGCAATGCCGAATATTTTATTATTCCAATATATCATACCATTTTTCTCGCCGCTGGCAGATGTGATCATGTTTTTTGGAATCCTGTCCGGAAACGGAAGTAAAATATTTACCTATTATCTGATATTTCTTTTGGTAGATGCTTCCCTGGCTTTAATAGCCTTTATTATGCAAAGGGAAAAAATCACCAATCTTGTGTATATCATTCCGCAGAGATTCGGGTATAGATGGCTGATGTATATTGTATTATTTAAAAGTTTAAGAAAAGCACTGAAAGGCGAAATGCAGTCTTGGGGATTCCTGAAAAGAACAGGAAATGTAAAAGAGATAGCAGCTTCTTAATATTTGTTTAAATTTGTTTCTCTAAAAAGTAACAAATAGTTAATTAACTATACCTATTATATAAATTGTTATCATAATGAAAAAAATAACGCTTTCTTTGTTTTTAATAGCAGGGATCTGTACTCAGAATACGATGAGCGCACAAGCAAAAACGGTAAAAACCGCAGTTAATAACGCAGACAAAGGCTTAGACCTTAGCTTGATGGACACTTCAGTACGTCCACAGGATGATTTTTATAACTATGTAAGCGGAACCTGGATGAAGACCGCTAAAATCCCATCTGACAAACCAACTTGGGGAAGCTTCAACAAACTGGCTGAAGATACGGATAACAATTCCATGACCATCCTGAATTCTCTTCTGAAAGACAAATTTGCTGACGGAAGTGAGGGGAAAAAGATTCAGGATCTATACGCTACTTACATGAACATGGAGAAGAGAAATGCTGACGGAATCAAGCCTATTCAGGAAAATCTGAATAAGATTGATGCGATTAAAAATATGGCTGATCTTCAGACTTACCTGGCTTCTGTAACAAAAGAAGGTGAAAACGTTTTCTACGGATGGGGAGTGGATGCAGACCTTAAAGATTCTAAAATGAATGCCGTTTACTTAGGAAATGCTTCTTTAGGTTTAGGAAGAGATTACTATCAGAAAGTAAACGAGAAAAATACAGAAGCAATTGCTGAATATCAGAAGTATGTAGCTTCAATGCTAAAAGAATTAGGATACAAAAATGCTGATGAAGCAGCAAAAGGTATCGTGAACTATGAAAAAAGCATTGCAAATACGTATCTGACAAACGAGCAGAGCCGTGATAATACGCTTCAGTACAATCCTAAGACGATGGCTGAACTTTCCACTTTGGTAAAAGGTGTTGACCTTCCTGGTTACCTTAAAAAAGTAGGAGTAAATACAGATAAAGTAATTATCAGTGAATTAGGATTCTATAAGAATTTTGATAAATTGGTAAATGCTCAGAATCTTCCGGTGATCAAGGATTATCTGAAATTCCACATGATCCACGGAAGTGCTTCTTATCTAAGTGAAAACTTAGGAAATATGAAGTTTGCTTTCTATGGTAAATACCTTAGAGGACAGCAGGAGCAAAGGGCGCTTAACAAAAGAGGTTTTGAGTTGATCAACGGTTCTTTGGGAGAAGCTTTCGGAAAATTATATGTTGAAAAATATTTCCCTGCCGAAGCAAAAGCTCAGATGGTTGAACTGATCGACTACTTAAAGAAAAGTTTCGCAGTTCATATCAATAATTTAGCATGGATGTCTTCAACGACTAAGGAAAAGGCAATGCAGAAACTGAATAAGTTTACTGTAAAAGTTGCTTATCCTGATAAATGGAAAGACTACTCAAAATTGGTAATTCTTCCTGAAGCTAAAGGTGGTACATTGTACAAAAACCTTCAGAACATCGGTGAATGGCAGTACAATAAAGATTTAGCTAAAATCGGTAAACCAGTTGATAAAACAGAATGGGGTATGACTCCACAAACTGTAAATGCATATTACAACCCGGTAAATAACGAGATTGTATTCCCTGCAGCGATTCTTCAGCCGCCATTCTTTAATCCAAAGGCTGATGCAGCGGTAAACTTTGGTGGAATTGGTGCCGTAATCGGTCACGAAATGAGCCACGGGTTTGATGATTCAGGGGCACAGTTTGACGCAGATGGTAACTTAGTTGACTGGTGGACTCCGGAAGACAAAGCTAACTTCGAAAAAGCTACAAAAGCGCTTGCTTCTCAATATGACAAATATGAGCCTGTAAAAGGAACTTTCGTAAACGGTACCTTCACAAACGGTGAAAACATCGCTGACTTGGGAGGGGTAAATATCGCTTACGATGCTCTTCAGATGTACCTGAAAGATAAAGGAAATCCTGGGAAAATCAGTGGATTTACTCAGGATCAGAGATTCTTCCTGAGCTGGGCAACCGTTTGGAGAACTTTATCAAGTGAGAAATATATGATCAATCAGGTGAAAACAGATCCGCATTCTCCTGGATATTTCAGAAGTTTCGGTCCGCTTATCAACGTTGATGCCTTCTACAAAGCATTTGATGTGAAAAAAGGAGACAAATTATACAAAACACCGGAAGAAAGAATTAAAATCTGGTAATCAATATAAAAACCGTTCAGCAATGAACGGTTTTTGCTTTTTTAGATATAAATATGTCAGGATTAAGAGTACGGTAGTCTGCCTCATAATTTGCCATACAATTTCTAATTTCTCATTTATCATTTTCCACTTTCCAAATTCAGTTTTCCACTTTTTAATTATCCTTCATCATATATCCTTAAAGTTTGTATATTTGGTAAGTTTGTGTAATATCAAAAATTATCTTTAATGAAAAAGCTAAATATTGGAATACTTGCCCTTTCGGGTATTGTATTTCTTAATTCTTGTGGTGCAGCAAAGACTGCTGGGACAGAGAATAAAACTGAAGCTGCGGCAACTGTAGCAAAGCCTGTGAAAGAAGAAGTAAAAGAGGAGGGGATCAATTTATCCTATATGGATACCAACGTCCGTCCGCAGGATGACTTTTTTAGCTATGTGAACGGAAATTGGGTGAAAAACACTCAGATTCCTTCCGATAAAGCAAATTGGGGATCTTTCAATGCATTGAGAGAAAATGTAGATGATGCTTCATTAGATATATTGAACAAAATTCTTACAGAATCATACCCTGCTGGATCAGAAGGCCAGAAAATTCAGAATCTGTATGCTTCTTTTATGGATACAGCTAAAAGAAATGCAGAAGGGCTGGCTCCTATTAAGGCTGATCTTGCAAAAGTTGATGCCATTAAAAATCTTAACGACCTTCAGAAATACCTTTTAGAGGCTACAAGATTAGGGGATAACTCTTTCTACGGATGGAGAGTGGGCGCAGATATGAAAAACTCTAAGATGAATGCCGTTTATCTTGGAGGTCCGGATCTTGGCTTAGGAAGAGATTATTATCAAAAAGTAAACGAAGCAAATACTAAAACGTTAGCAGAATACCAGGCCTATGTTGGAAAGCTATTTGGTGTTTTAGGATATAAAGATTCAACTCAGACCGCACAGAATGTTGTGGATTTTGAAAAACAGCTTGCCAATTATTTATTGACTCTTGAGCAGAACAGAGATGCCAATCTGAGATACAATCCTAAAAATGTTTCCGAATTATCAGGTCTTGTTAAAAATGTAGATCTTGCAAAATATCTTAAAGATGCAGGAGTAAATACAGACAGAGTGATCATTGGAGAGCTGAAGTACTATCAGAATATGGATCAGTTTGTGACGCAGAAGAATCTTCCTTTATTGAAAGATTACTTGAAATACCATATTATTAATGGGAATGCAAGTAATCTGGATGACAACTTAGAGCAGATCAGATTTGACTTTTATGCTAAATATTTACAGGGCCAGAAAGAGCAGCGTCCAATGGACAAAAGAGGACTTACTCTTGTAAATGGAGTTCTTGGAGAAGCTTTTGGTAAATTATATGTCGATAAATACTTTACTCCGGAAGCAAAACAGCAGATGGAAACCTATATTGATTATATTTTAAAATCATTCAAAACTCATATTGCCAATATGGACTGGATGTCTCCTGAAACAAAAGTAAAAGCTCAGGAAAAACTATCCAAATTTACAGTGAAAATTGCTTATCCGGACAAATGGAAAGACTACAGCCAGTTGAAAGTTGAATCTCCAAAACAGGGAGCAACATTATATTCCAATCTTCAGAATGTGTCAGCATGGCAATATCAGAGAAGTTTGGATAAAGTAGGCAAACCTGTTGATAAAACAGAATGGGGAATGTCTCCACAGACAGTAAATGCTTACTATAGCGGATCAAACAACGAAATTGTTTTCCCTGCAGCAATCCTTCAGCCTCCTTTCTATAACCCTAAAGCTGATGCCGCTGTAAACTTCGGAGGTATTGGAGCTGTAATCGGTCACGAGATCTCTCACGGATTTGATGACAGCGGTTCACGTTTCGATGGTGATGGTAACCTTAATAACTGGTGGACAGATACTGACCGTAAAAATTTTGATGCAAAAGTAGGTCAGTTAGCAGCTCAGTACAGTGCTTATGAACCTGTAAAAGGAAGTTTTGTTAACGGAAAATTCACGAGTGGTGAAAACATTGGTGACCTTGGTGGAGTAGCAGTAGCATACGATGCTCTTCAGATGTATCTGAAAGACAAAGGAAACCCAGGGAAAATCAGTGGATTTACTCAGGATCAGCGATTCTTTATGAGCTGGGCAACCGTTTGGAGAACAAAAGCTACCGATCAGTATATGACAAATCAGGTGAAAACAGACCCGCACTCTCCGGGAATGTTCAGAGCATTTGGCCCGTTGGTTAATCAGGATTCATTCATCAAGGCATTTGATATTAAACCTGGAGACAAAATGTACAAAGCCCCTCAGGACAGAATAAAAATTTGGTAATTTTACCTTAAATTGTTAGAAAAAGAATCCGTCTCACTTTGGATTGAGACGGATTCTCTTTTTAATATTCTTTCTTGTAATTCCGGAGAACAAACTTTATTCCGGTTTCCATAATGTCTCCCATGGTTGTACAATATTTGAAATTAACATCATAGGTAAGTTTTTGTAAAGCAGTTTTTAGTTCTGTAACATTGGCCTCCGGTGCGATATTGTCTTTTTTCATAATAGAAATAAGTTCATCAAATCTGCCTTTACTGCTTGTCACTCTTTTTACGATTTGAGAACGTACTTCCTTACGGTATTGCTCTATAGAACTGGGTTTAAGTTTTTCCAGTACCATATGGACCATTTGATTATTTTCTTTGAAATACTGCGGAAGATAGACCTTCAGATTTCCCTCATAAGTTTGCTGATCAAAATCGATGGGACGAATTCTGTAAATAACCTGGTCGAAATCGTGGATTGGAATAACAACATAATTATAAGACCTCATATCACCAAGAAGCCCAATGAGACAGCGTTCATTGAATTTTACAAATTCCTTGGAAATCTGCGCCTTTTCAAGTTCCGTACAGTTGAATAGATGTTTCTGAATAAAAACATCTCCGGGTATTCCTAAAATATGCTCTTCAATTAAAGTGTTTTTATAAACCAGATAATTAATTCGGTTGGTAGAAAGCAGGTCTTCAAGTTCCAGTCCGAATATTCGGGAAGCATCCGCCTGTTTAATATAAAAATAAGTATAATTATCATTAAGTATATTTCTCACCCTAATCCGAAAAGGTTTAGAATTTCCAAAAGTACAAAAGTCGATGGTATCCACTTTCAGATAAGGTAAAGTAGCAATATCTCCATCAGAATGAAGGAGGGTGTAGATTTTATTTAAATTAGCCTCTATTTCCAGAAAGTCATATTCAGAATATAAAACCCCGAGCCACAATGTATCTTTGCCCTCTTTATCCAGAATATTCACACTGTCACTAAACCTCAGGAGGTCTTCATACAGAAACTTAATTTTAGTAGTTCTGTTATATTTTTCCAGATATTGATGTAATGCTTCTGAAATTGGAAATATAGGTTTTCTAAACGCTATTTTTACATCTTTCATAATACTGTTCCCTTTGCTTAAATATAAAGATTTTTTTTTTGAAGCGTCTGAAGAATTCCCATTTTAACACTCATTTACTGTTTTTCTATACCAGTAAACCAATCAAAAATTTTATTTATTTTTTCTTAAACGATTTTATTTATTTTTTCATAGCTTAGTGATATCGTAAGATCATGATTTTATGTTAAATATGTTTAAGGAAATTTAAATAATCCAAGAAAAAACTTGGTAAAATTTTGTATGTTACAGTTTTTTTTTAAATTTAAACATTGGATTGGTAATTTATTTGATTCGTCTGTAAATTACTCAAAGACAGATCCAAAACCAAATAGTAAATCTCAAAATAATAATAATATGGCAATGTTTAATTATGGTGTTGGCGGAAACGAGGTAAAAGTAGACGCTAATGAAGCTATTCAGGAAATACAGGAAAATAAATCACTGATAGTAAGCCAGCTTACAACAGAAGAATCTTATACCCCTGAAATTGTAACAGGATTGAAAACAGTAGAAGACGTTTTCAAACATTTCCAGCCTTCAGTGTCTGTACAGCACGAAACAGAAGACGGAGGAGTGGTTGAAGAAGAATTCCGTTTTCAACATCTTGGCGAATTTACTCCCAAAAGTCTTACTCAAAAGTCAGACTATCTGCAGCAGCTGAGCATAGAACAGGAGCAGTACAATAAAATTGTACGTCAGCTGAAAACAAATAAAATCTTACGCAATATGCTGGAGAACGATCAGACAAGAGCGGCGTTCATAGACGTATTAAAAGAAGTGGCACAAGAACTTGAAAAATAATTAAAGACTTTTAAATCAAATCATGGATAGCAAATTACAGGCGCAAGAAAGCCAACAGCAGGGGCAGCAGCAACACTCAGGGCAGCCGAAAGGAAACCCGCTTGCTGAACTCAATAAAATGGGTGGTTTTGGCTTTGTTGAATCCGTTGTAGACGGTATCGCCAATATGAACCCAACAAGAAAAGCAAGAAAGGAAATCTTTCTTACAGACAGTAATAAATCAGATGAAAGGAAAGAACTTCTTCAGAAGATCAACCTTTGGGTAAGCCTTCTGGAAGGAAGCGAATCTGCAGATAAAATGGCCGAAACGTGCAAAACTAAAGCACAGCAGGCTGACCAGAACTTAAAGACAAACTTAAAAAATACACTGGATGCCGTTCGTATGTTGGAAACCAACTACAGAACAGTGGCTCAATTCTACAAAAATACAGAGTTGGACAAAGTGGATAACGTGAGTATTGTGAATGCAAGCATCGATCAGGTTTCAGATTTGGATAACCCTTTATTCATTGATGCCATCTCTGACGAATTCAAAAATTACTACGACCGTTTAGACCTTAGAGATAACTATTCAATCCTTGCCATTCCAGGATACTTAGGTTCCAATAAGGTAATTGAAAAGTGGGCAAAAATCTGTAATGAAAACAAAGTAATGATGGTTACGGATTTCGCAAATCTTGATAAACCGGACGACGTTGTAGATTTATTTCATTCTGCAAACCTTACAGGAGGTGAACTTCACAGAAGTAACGTTATTATGACGTGTAACTGGCTTGTAGGACGTGGAAAAGCTGAAGAAGTAGGGGAAGAAGACAACGTAGAACTTCCACCATCCACTTCATTAGCCGGAAAAATCCATAAAACACTGATGTCTCAGGTGGCAGCAGGTAAAAAACACGGTAATATCAACGAAGTAGACGCTGTAAAATTCGAATTGAAGAAAAGTGAAATTTCTCAGTTAGAAAAAATGGGTCTGGTACCAATGGTAAATGAATACGGAAAAATTATGGCTTTCTCTGCAAAGACCTTATTTACAGGAGACAATATAGGTCTTCAGACGTATTCCGTAGTTCGTGTATTCGACTACGTAACCAAAGTATTACTGGACTTCCTGAACAGAAGAGCTTTCGAAAACTGGAACGCCAAAAACGAAGACGATTTGAGAAGACAGATTGTTACCTTCCTTGATAATATTAAAGGACCGGACAAATTGATTGAAAAATTCAAAATTGTTCGTTTTGAGCAGGATAGAGTGAACAAAGACAGAGTATGGCTTGACATCCGTATGACTCCCTATTTCCCAACCAAAAGTTTCGTTATTAAACTTGATGGTCACAAAGGAGATGATGGTAACGAATGGGATGCAGAATACTCTCAGGAATAAAAAAACTTATTTTAAATAATGAAAACCGATGCAATTTTTACATCGGTTTTTTTCTACCAATATCTATGAAATTGAATATGAACAAAAAATTGATCATGGGCCTGCCTGCCTTGCTGATGCTTCTTATTATAGGCTGTGAAAAAAAATACCAAAGTCCCGCTCATTATGAAAATGATCTCTTTTCAGATGAACATCAGGAAGGGAAAGCGTACATCATGAATGAGGATGAATGCTTTGAAGGCAGTGAGCTCGTTATTGCAAGCTCAAGCGTAAAATTAGCAGACAGCTCAAAAGGTCGGGGAAAATCTTTTTTTCTTTATAAAGTAGGATCAGGAAAAGTATTAAAAACAGTAAGAGATTCTACCGTAGAAACTCCTATGCTGTTCTTATCTCCTTATAAGCTAAAACTGAAAAATAACGACTCAATGTACGTTTATCTGAAAAAACTGGAAGGTTATCGTCTTATTGCCAGGGATAGAAATCTTAAATATCAATGGTTAAAAGGAGCTTCTGTATATCCTGTGAAGAAAAAATAAATAACCTTATCTTTGCAATATTGAAATAATGCACCGGAATGAAGAGAAAACGTGCTCTTCTTGACTTTAAAATAAGATTGGTTTTTGGAAAAAAATAGGACAGCCTCAGAATTTCTTCATGTAGGAAACAGGCTTTTGGAGTGGTATAAAAATAATGCGAGAGATTTGCCTTTCAGACAGACAAAAGATCCCTATAAGATCTGGATTTGCGAAATCGTATTTCAGCAGACAAGGATCAGTCAGGGACTTAATCACTATAATAATTTCATTGAAAGATTTCCGGATGTGACCACTTTGGCAAATGCTGAAGAAAATGAGGTTTTACTATACTGGAAAGGTTTGGGATATTATTCCAGAGCGATTAATATTCATAAAGCTGCACAGCAAATCATGAATGATTACAATGGGATATTTCCTGATCAGTATGATGAGATCTTAAAACTAAAAGGCGTAGGTAAATATACAGCTGCTGCAGTTTCAAGCATTTGTTTTGGAGCTAGAACTCCGGCGGTTGATGGTAATTTTTACCGTGTTCTGAGTCGTTTTTTTGCCGATGATTTTGATATTTCGAATTCAAAAGCATTTACCTATTTTTCTGAACTTGCTGCTCTGGTGATGCCGGATAATGTTGGTGATTTCAATCAGGCAATGATGGATATGGGGTCTGAGATCTGCAAACCGAAAAATCCTCTTTGTGGTGAATGCCCTATTCATGAAGGCTGCCTTGCATTTTCTATGGATAAAATTTCCGATTATCCCGTTAAAACAAAAAAAGTGAAAGCAGAAGACCTTGCTTTAACTTACTATTTTGTACACAGAAACAGAGAATTTCTGATTCGCCAGAGAAAAGATGACTTTATCTGGAAGAAATTGTTTGAGTTTCCTGCATCCATTCCAGCTGAGATGGAGCCGTTTATTACAAACTCAAAAACAGTGGCCCATAAGTTGACACACAAAAATTTAAGCATTGAAATATTCAGCGTGGAAGTGTCCTCAGAGAAGATGTGGAATGATTTTATAACTGAAAATCAATACCTGATTACTGACGTTGAAGACTCGCATGAAAAATCCTTTCCGAAGCCTTTGGAAAATTACATTCAAAACTCTCTGAAAGACTGAAATTTGTCTTCCGAAATCTGAAATCTAATTTGTACTTTTGCAAAATGATTAAAAAAGTCATTTTTATTTTTGTATCACTGCTTTTAATTTCATGTGGAAAAGATACGACTCCGAAACCTTACGGAGAACTGCGTCTGGAATATCCAACACCGAAATACCAGAAGTTTGAAAACGATTGTGCCTATACCTTTGAATATTCGGGTTTTGCTTCGATTACACCAGCTAAGAAACCATGCTGGTTCTATCTGAACTATCCTCAAATGAAGGCAAAGGTTTTCGTTACTTACTACCCGATACAGAATGACTTTGCAGAACATATCAAGGAAGCAGAAAAGATGGTATACGAACATACCATCAAAGCAAGTTCTATAGATACAAAATCCTTTGAATACCCTGAAAAGAAAGTATATGGGAATTTCTATGAACTGAAAGGACAGAGTGCTTCCAATCTTCAGTTTTACATTACAGACAGTACGAAACATTTCGTAACTGCTTATTTATACTTTAATTCGAGACCGAAACCGGATTCTCTGGCTCCTGCGGTGAGTTATATCAAAAATGATATGAAGCACCTGCTGGACTCTTTTGAATGGAAAAAATAAATTACTTTTAATATACATTGAAAAATATATGAAACTTTTAGTTGTAGGAAGTGTTGCATTTGATGCAATTGAAACACCATTTGGTAAAACGGACAAAATTTTAGGAGGTGCAGCCACTTATATTGGGATTACTTCATCTATTTTAGGCGTTAAATCCGGTATCGTTTCTGTAGTAGGAGGAGACTTTCCACAGGAACATCTTGATATGTTCACAAATAGAGAAGTAAATATCGAAGGAATTGAAATCGTAAAAGAAGGAAAAACATTCTTCTGGTCAGGAAAATACCATAACGATTTGAATACCAGAGATACTTTGGCTACAGAAGTAAACGTATTGGAGAATTTTGATCCGAAAATTCCTGATTCAATGCAGGATTCTGAAATCCTGTTACTTGGAAACCTACACCCTGGTGTTCAATTATCCGTATTGGAAAAAATGAACAAACGTCCTAAGCTTGTTATTCTGGATACCATGAACTTCTGGATGGATTCTGCGTGGGATATTTTGATGGAGATGATTTCAAAAACAGATTTAATTACCATCAATGATGAAGAAGCGAGACAGCTTTCCGGAGAATACTCTTTAGTAAAAGCAGCGAAGAAGATCCATACAATGGGACCAGAATATGTAATCATTAAAAAAGGAGAGCATGGTGCTTTACTTTTCCATGATAATAAAGTATTTGCTATCCCTGCACTTCCGTTAGAAGACGTTTTCGATCCAACCGGAGCCGGAGATACTTTTGCAGGTGGTTTTGCCGCTTATCTTGCTAAAAAAGGAAAAATTGATTTCGAAACAATGAAATCTGCCCTTATCGTAGGATCTGCAATGGCTTCATTTACCGTAGAGAAATTTGGAACTGAAAGAATTCAGGAAGTAGATGAATCTGATATGTTCAGCAGATTAAGACAATTTAAAGAATTAACAACATTTGATGTTGACCTGCAGTAAATAAGTCTTTTTAAGAAATATTTATAATAAAAAATTGAGTAAAATTCGTTAAGAATTCTAAATTTGCAACTTGTTAAAATAGTAAAATGACAAATAAACTAAAAATCACTTTTCTTCTTGGGATTTTCATCATGATGTTTTCTTCCAATATGATGAATGCCCAGCTAAAACCAGGAGATTTGGTGGATGGTATTGCTGCTGTTATTGGGAATGAGATCGTGTTGGAATCTGATGTAACCGAGCAGATGAATTACGGGAAACAGCAGGGGGCTACAAACACAGATAAATGTGAGTTCCTTGAAAACCTTATCAGCAATAAGCTTCTTGTATATGAAGCGAAAAAAGATACATTAATTGAAAACCGTTCTGCAGCAATCAAAGAACAGGCTAATGCAAAATACCGTCAGTTGCTTTCTCAATTTCCGGATGAAAAAACATTGCTTGCCGCTTATAAGTTCAGAAATGCCTATGAAATGAAGAACGCTATCGAAAAAATTGATAACGATCAATATTACGGACAGGCAAAATATCAAAGAATTACTGATAAAGCAGACGTAACTCCAAATGAGGTAACTGACTTTTATAATCTTTATAAATCACAGCTGCCAGAGGTAAAAGATGAAGTTACTTTAGCTCAGATTATGATTTACCCATCATTGACAGAGGCTCATAAGCAGGATCTGATCAATAGACTGAAAAAGATCAAAAAAGATATCCTTGGTGGTGAAACCTTTGAAAGCCAGGCAAGAATCTATTCTGAAGATGAAGGATCTGCTTCCAATGGAGGTTTATATAAGAATATCAATAAAGGTCAGATGGTAAAGCCATTTGAAGCGGCTGCCCTGAACCTTCAGGACAATGAAATTTCAGAACCTATTGAATCTGAATTCGGATATCATATTATTCAGCTTCTGAAAAGATCAGGTAAAGTTTATGATGCAAGACATATTCTTTTAAAAGCGACTCCTACAGATGAAGAGCTTAATACTGCAAAAGCAAAATTAGACAGCATCAGAGGTTTAATTATCGCAGGTAAAATGACGTTTAAAGATGCTGCTTTCAGATTTTCAGATGATAAAAGAACAAAGTTTAACGCGGGAGTTGTTCCCGGTGCAGACGGTTCTGATAAAATTGAAAGAGAAAGTATTCCCGGAACAATCAGCTATGAATTGGCAGGGTTGAATAAAGGAGACATCACTACTGCTTTTGAAGATGAAGAAAATAAAAGAAAATCTATTAAGATTATTAAGCTGGAAGATGTGATCCCTGCTCACCAGATTACTCTGGAAACAGACTTTAGCAGAATCAAGCAGATGGCACTTAATAAAAAGAAAAGTGAAATGGTTGAAAAGTTTGTTAACTCTAAACTGCCAACAACTTTCATTTCTATAGACGGACGTTATGATAACTGTAACTTCAAGGCTAACTGGAAGAAAGAGTCTTTAAAAAAATAAAATCAAAGCCTTCAGAATTTCTGAAGGCTTTTTTTATGCCTTCTGATAAAAGGAAATACCAGTTTCAGAACTTTCCGTAGTAAACGATGGCAATCTACAAAAAGACGCAGAAGCTGATTCAAAAAATTTTGAAAATCAGTCCTGTTATAGACCTGGTACTGGAGCAGTATAAAAAATGATAATATTTAGTTTTCTTAACTGTTTTTTTAACCGATAGCAGGTCCTGATAATGGTTGTTTTTAGTATTTTTACGCATGAGTAATTTTATAGATTTCAATTCGGCAAAAAAACTTCATGATATGCAGGCCAGCCAAAATAGAGTTTCACACCTTTTTAACATCAAATATCCAATTATTCAGGCAGGAATGATCTGGCATTCCGGCTGGAGACTAGCTTCCGCTGTATCCAATTGTGGAGGATTAGGCTTAATAGGTGCAGGAAGTATGTATCCTGATATTCTAAGAGAAAATATCCAAAAATGTAAGCAGGCAACAGATAAACCTTTCGGAGTAAATGTTCCCATGCTGTACCCGAATATTGAAGAAATAATTCAGATTATTCTGGAAGAAGGGGTGAAAATTGTATTTACGTCAGCCGGTAATCCAAAAACATATACAGAAACTCTTCAGAAAGAAGGAATCAAAGTTGCCCACGTAGTTTCCTCTACCAAATTTGCTGTAAAATGTGAAGATGCCGGAGTAGATGCTATTGTTGCCGAAGGTTTTGAGGCTGGGGGCCACAATGGAAGAGATGAAACGACAACATTCTGTCTTATTCCCAATGTCAAAAAACATATTTCCAGGCCGCTGATTGCTGCAGGAGGAATTGCGTTGGGATCACAGATGAAAGCTGCTATGATCCTGGGAGCAGACGGTGTACAGATTGGTTCCCGCTTTGCAGCTACTACCGAAGCCAGCGCTCACGAAAACTGGAAAAAGAAAATTACAGAACTTCAGGAAGGAGACACTCATCTTACCCTAAAAGAACTAGCTCCTGTAAGAATGGTTAAAAATAAATTCTTTGACGAGCTTGAAAATATCTATCAGACAGGAAGAGATAAAGAAGCTTTGATTACCTCCCTGGGAAGAGCCAGAGCTAAGAAAGGAATGTTTGAAGGAGATATGGAAGATGGCGAACTGGAAATAGGACAGGTTTCGGCTCTGATAGACGATATTCTTTCGGTAGAAACCGTTTTTAAACAACTGTTAAAAGAATTTGAAGAAATAAAAATGCCTGTTTTTTAATATAATTTTACCCGATGGAAGGAAGAATAATTGATATAAAAGGTAAAAAATTATATGTTGAATACAGCAGTTCATTAGAAAACAGACCTACTCTTGTTTTTCTGCATGATTCGCTTGGGTCGGTACAGCTTTGGAGGGATTTGCCTGTTAAGCTATCTGAAACCACACAATGCAATGTTCTTTCTTATGACCGCCTGGGATACGGAAAATCATATCCTATGCCTATTCATGAAAGACCGGTTAACTATATGGAGATGGAGGCTGATGTACTGAATGATCTGTTGGCGGAACTTAATATTAACAATGCTATTCTTTTTGGGCACAGCGACGGAGGAACAATTGCGCTTATTACTGCTGCTAAATATCCGGAAAGAATAGCTGCTGTAATTTGTGAAGCAGGACATATTTTCGTGGAAGAAGTAACATTAAAGGGGGTATATGATGCCTGGGAAGCTTATAAAACAACTAATCTTCCAGAACGTTTACAGAAATATCATGGCGATAAGGTAGAAATGCTTTTTAAAGCCTGGACGGAAACCTGGACCCGTGATGATTACAGAAGCTGGAATATAGAATATCTTCTGAAAGATATTACCTGTCCGTTGTTATTTATTCAGGGAGATGCAGATGAGTACGGTACATTGGATCAGGTTGAAAAAACCATTACGCAGGTAAGCGGAAGTGCTGAAAAATATATCATTCCTAATATTGGGCATACTCCACACAAAGAGGCTTCTGAGCTGGTACTTGAGAAATCTGCAGAGTTTATCAGGAAAAATTCATAGTACAAAAATTATATTTTAAAATAAAGCAAAGAGCGATCTCACGTCAGATCGCTCTTTTATTTTTCGGATAATATTATGAGAATTAATATCATAATACAATACCGGCAGTTTCGCATTCAGTTACAGCAAACGAAGTTCAGCCGTTATATTTTCCTTTGCCTGAAGCTCGTACCTTTCCTTAAAATAGTCTGTTTTAAAAATGCTTTCAAGTTCAAGGAAGTAGTTAAGTACTTTTTTTCGTCCCGGTTTATAAAGAAAATCGGGGTAAACAGAATATTCTTTTCGGATATTTTGAGTGTAATTGTGATAAATTTCCCAATCTTTTCCCAGGACAGAGAGATCAGCATCCAGAAGGTAATTGATATCCATACTTTCGGATTTCTGGTGGGATTTTGTAGCGAGAATTTCAGTTGAAACCAATGCGGTTTCATTTTGATGTAACCCCAATTCTGTAAGCCTTTTCTCTGCTCTTACCGCACTTTTCTCCTCATTGGATTTAGAAGAAGTGTCATAAACAATGTCATGATAAAATACAGCGAAGGAAAGTGCTGTAAAATCTGAAATATTGTCTTTCACTTTTTCCAGTTCCCGAAACATATTTTCAAGATGGAGAAGATTATGATAATGCCTGCCTTTTTCGGTATATTTTTTCTCAATCTCTTTCCATAAACGGCTTATGAACTCCTGATTTTTTGTCAATGGAAAACAAAGCTCCTCAAATCGATTACTCAGATTCATCATCAAAAGATATAAAAAAAGGAACTTTTAAAAAGTTCCTCTGTTTGCTTCTAGAGTAGCCTTCAGCTCAGCCCATCCGCCGCCGTTATAGCCATCTTTTAATCCTTGAGAAGTAAGGTATTCTAAAGCTTTGCCACTCCTGTTTCCACTTCTGCAGAATAAGATTACCGGTTTTTTGATAGAGAGAATTTCATCCTGTCTGTCTTCTACTTCACCAAGTGGAATATTCTTAGCACCTTCTATATTTCCGTCCATTTCAAGCTCCATTGGCTCACGAACGTCGATCAATTCATAGTTTCCAGATTGTATTACTTCTATTAAAGACATAGTGGTTTATTTTGAAATTTAAATTATGAACGAAATTACGCAATTTTTTTTTGAAAAAAATCTTAATTAAAACATAATTTTTAAGAAAAGAAGAAGCATAGAACACCTGCTGAAAATCGGAAGATTGATAAAATAATCTTAATTTTGCAATCTGAAATTATGAATACAAATGCCGAAAAATATTCTCAACTCATAAAATCCAAAGCAAAAAGTTTTGGCTTTCAAAGTTGTGGTATTTCCAAGGCTGATTTTTTGGAAGAAGAGGCGCCCCGTCTTGAAAAATGGCTTAAAAATAACTTCAATGGTGAAATGAAGTATATGGAGAATCATTTTGATAAAAGACTTGATCCGAGGCTTTTGGTAGAAGGGGCCAGGTCTGTTATTTCATTGTCGTACAACTATTTCCCTGAAGAAAAAATATCAATACTGGAGAATTTTAAAATCTCAAAATATGCTTACGCAGAGGATTATCACGAAGTGATTAAAGAAATTCTCCGTGAGATGGTAGCTGAGCTGCAGGAGGAAATAGGGGAGTTTGGTTTCAGGGTTTTTGTAGACTCTGCTCCGGTTCTGGAACGCGCATGGGCAAAAAAATCAGGAATAGGATGGGTAGGAAAAAATGCCAACCTTATTACAAAACAGAATGGATCATTTTATTTTCTGGCTGAAATTATCTGTGAGCTACAACTGATTCCTGATCATGAAACAACTGACCATTGCGGAACGTGCAGAAAATGCATTGATGCGTGCCCTACAGATGCTATCGTTTCTGAAAAAATAATTGATGGAAGCCGCTGCATTTCATATGCTACGATAGAATTGAAGAACGAAATTCCGGATCATTTTAAAGATAAAATGGAAGACTGGATGTTCGGTTGTGATATTTGCCAGGATGTATGCCCTTGGAACCGCTTTTCTTCACCTAACAAAGAAAGCCGTTTTACCCCGAATGAAGCGCTCAAAAACTTCAAAAAAGGAGAATGGAAAGAACTGACTCAGGAAATTTTCTCTGAAATCTTTAGAAAATCCCCCGTGAAAAGAACAAAATTTGCAGGCTTAAAAAGGAATATTGAGTTTTTGGAGAAGTCTTTAGAATGATTTTAGCTTACAATTTTGGTGACGATTCCCTTTTTGGAATTTCTATGACTTCCAAACTAAAGCTGACAATCGACCATTCCTTAAGTTTTTTGTTTTAAGGAGGTAAAGATTTTTTCCTGATAAGTTTCTTAAAAGCCTTTCCTAAAAAGAAAAATTGACCTTCAGGAGATCAGATCTCACCGAAAATCAACGTTTTTTTTGTATTCTTTTTGGAGCAGTTTTTACTCTTACTTTAAATCTTTTTTGGGATTTGATGTTTTTACGCATATTTGTGAATATTTCGTAAATAAATTTAGCCATTTTTTCGATTAAAACAAATACTTTTACAAAAAAATGAAGATTAAATTTTATTAAAAAACATGACTGTGAAAATAATACTGATATATATACTGAAAGGCTTGGGAATTATCCTGGGAATAGTGCTTATTTATGTTTTGCTCGGGCTCGGGCTTCCTTTCATCACGGTCTCTGCCAAAGATGACGGACAGAAGAAAGAAATTCCAATCTATATTTATACCAACGGGGTGCATACGGATATTGTAATGCCCGTGAAAAATGACCTTCACGACTGGAGTCTGAAGATACCTTTTGGCAATACAGCATCTAAAAAAACAGACTATAATTACATAGGAATCGGATGGGGTGATAAAGGATTTTATCTGGATACCCCAACGTGGGCTGACCTGAAATTCTCTACCGCTGTAAAAGCAGCGTTCTGGATGAGTGATTCGGCTATGCACTGTACTTATTATAAAACGATGAAAGAAGGAGAAGACTGTAAGATGATCATGATCAGCAGAGGACAATATGAGAGTCTTGTAAAGTATGTAGAAGATAAATTTGACAGAGATCAGAACGGAAATTTTATACTTATTCCCACCAATGCTGTTTATAGTGATAATGATGCCTTTTACGATGCTAAGGGAACCTATAGTTTTCTTTACACCTGTAATACCTGGTCCAATAACGCTTTAAAAGCAGCAGGGCAGAAAGCAGCACTCTGGACCCCTTCAGATTTTGGAATTTTCCAGCATTATAAATCACAGTGAAAGAAGAAAAGTTTCTTTTGCTGAAATAGTTGAAAAGGAACACGCAACTGATCTGTCCCAATTAAAAGGATGAGACTTCATTGAGGAGCCAATCATTTTTTTCCAGTACTTAAAAAAACGAAAGAATCTGTCATTTACGGTAGTGACATAATTGGGTATCTTAATATATAATCGCTATTTTGCAGTACCCTATTTTCAGAATTATTATATGAAAGATCGATACCTCTTTTTTTAATATAAAAAGCATTTTTATGAAGCACCGTCTTGTAAGAGAACAGCAGCTCAACTGTGATATAGAAACTGCCTGGAAATTTTTCTCCTCAGCCAACAATCTTTCAGAGATTACACCGAAAGATATGGGATTTATTGTTTTGACAGAAATGAAAGAAGATGAGATCTATAAAGGGATGCTTATTGATTATTACGTTTCTCCGTTATTCGGTATTAAAATGAAGTGGCAGACAGAAATTACCCATGTAGATTTTCAGAAAAGTTTCATTGATTTCCAGAAAAAGGGCCCCTATAAACTATGGAACCACCACCATGAATTTATTACCAATAAGGATGGAGTATTAATGAAAGATACAATTGATTATGAACTTCCTATGGGGTTTCTGGGCGAAATTGCGCATCATCTTTTTGTGAGAAAGAAATTAGAGCATATTTTTGATTATCGTTTCAAGGTGTTGAGAAAATTATTTTAAGACACTTATCTTTTAAGTTTTTTTAACAATCGTGGCATAGGATCCCGGCTAAAAATCCTTACTTTTGCAGAACTATTGTTTTTACTAAAAAACTAACGCGTTCTGATTGACATGACAAGTCTGAGGTCATTTTTCTTATTTTATATCATCCTGGTTTTTTCCCTATTCAATTCGAATTGGGCAGAAGCATCATTGCAGGATATACCTCATGTACCCCATGTCAATAATATTCATCTGCTGGATGTTTATGAGGAGGCGGATATGAATACGCATGCATTGCCTGCGGCTTCTAAAATTGTAAAACATTCATTTCGCAAAGACGATCTTGCTGCCGGGAATTTCTCAGGAATTTTAAATCATATTCCTAAAATTAAGCTTCCTGTCATTGCCCTGTCTATTATTTGCGGGGTCAAATCTTTTCTCCATCTTCTTCAACTGTATTAAGTTTAAGTTTCTGAAAACCAAATCGCTTTAACGGAAATCTTATAACTTAAACATTTAAAAATGTATTATAAAAACGTAATAATTTGCATTCTTGCAATATTATTCGCTGCGTCATGCAGTAAAGACAAGAAAGAAAACAATCAGAAAGATAAAGAAGTTCCCGTCCTTGAAATCAAAGAAAAAGATACTCTGGTGAGTAACCAGTTTGTTACTGATATTCAAGCTAAAAAGAATGTAGAAATGCGTTCCAGAATAGGAGGTATCATACACCATATTTATGTGAACGAGGGGCAGTTTGTACATCAGGGGCAAGCCTTATTTAAAATCAATGATGCCGAGCTGCAAATGGAACTTCTTAAAGCTAATGCTGCGCTGAAGCAAACACAGGCTGATGTAAGGATTGCAGAAGTAGAACTGAAACAGATCCAGAGTCTTCATGCTAAAAAATTTGTAGCCAATAATGAACTGGAACTGGTAAAAGCAAAACTTTCCTCTGCCCAGGCAAAGCACTCTTTTGCCGATGCCGAAAAAAGAACAGTCCTTCAGAAAATAAGTTTTACAAGAATTACCGCACCTTTTGATGGAGTGATTGATGTTATTCCTCATAAAGAAGGAAGTCTGGTAGAAAACGGAACATTACTGACCACATTATCCCAGCTTAATGAAGTGTATGCCTACTTCTCAATTCCTGAAAACCTATACTTTGAGCTTTTGGCCAACGATAAGATCGGGAATCATCAAAAAATTGAACTGACGCTGCCTAACGGAGTGAATTATCAGTTTAATGGTGCATTAAAAACGGCAGAAGGTGAAATTGACAGAGCAACAGGCTCTATCCGGTATAAAGTGCTTTTTCCAAACCCTGATCATCTAATCAAGCATGGGACGTCCGGAAAACTTATTATTTCCGAACAGCAGAATAATGCAGTTCTTATCCCGCAAAAATCTACATTTTCCATTCAGGATAAAACCTATGTTTTTGTAGTTGATAAAAAGAATAAAGTAAAAATGACCAGTATTAAGATCGGAACAACCTTAAGAGATTCTTATATGGTGGAAAGCGGGCTTAAAAAAGGTGATTTAATCGTGTATGAAGGGACTCAGTCTCTGAAAGACGGAGATATGGTCAAAATCAAAAAGAAATATTAACCTTTCATAATCTTTAAATCAATTTACAATGGTAGAAATGTTTATAAGACGAAAGGTTCTTTCGTTGGTTATTTCCATAGTATTTGTACTCCTGGGAATTATGGCACTCCTGAAAATGCCTATCACACAGTTTCCGGACATCGTACCGCCTTCTGTAACTGTTACGGCAAAATATACAGGAGCCAATGCGGAAGTGTCTGCCAATGCGGTGGCGCTTCCTCTGGAAAGGGCAATTAATGGAGTTCCCGGAATGACGTATATGTCTACAGTAACTTCTAATGACGGACTTACCCTTATTCAGGTTTTCTTTGAAGTGGGAACAGACCCGGATGTAGCAGCAGTAAACGTTCAGAACAGAGTGACAACAATTCTTGATGAACTTCCGGAAGAGGTCATTCGTGCAGGGGTAACAACAGAAAAGGAGGTCAACAGTATGCTGATGTATCTTAACATCACCAGTACGGATCCAAGCCAGGATGAGCAGTTTATCTACAACTTTACAGATATCAATGTCCTTCAGGAGCTGAAACGTATTGATGGAGTAGGACGTGCCGAAATCATGGGGCAGAAAGAATATTCTATGAGAGTATGGCTGGACCCGCAGAAGATGGCTGCCTACAATATTTCAGCAGATGAAGTGATTGCCTCCCTGCAAAAGCAGAATATTTCAGCAGCTCCCGGAAAAGTAGGCGAAACCTCAGGAAAAACTTCAAGCCAGCTCCAGTATGTAATCAAGTATAAAGGAAAGTTTTTTGAACCAAAGCAATACGAAGAAATTCCCATCAGGTCTGATGTAGATGGAACGATCTTAAAGCTTAAAGATATTGCTAAAGTAGAATTCGGAGCCATGAACTACGGAATGGTTTCCAAAACAGACGGAAGACCTTCTGCATCTATTATGATGAAACAGCGCCCGGGTTCCAATGCGTCCGAAGTTATCGAAAGTGTAAAAACAAAAATGGAAGAACTGAAAGGATCTTCTTTTCCTCCGGGAATGGAATATAATATGGCCTATGATGTTTCACGATTTCTGGATGCATCCATCAGTGCTGTATTGACAACCCTTATTGAAGCCTTTATTCTGGTAGGGATTGTAGTATTTCTATTCCTTCAGGACTGGCGGTCCACGTTAATTCCTGTTTTGGCAGTCCCCGTAGCACTTATAGGAACTTTCACCTTCATGAATATGCTGGACTTCTCAGTAAACCTGTTAACGCTTTTTGCTTTGGTTCTCGCCATCGGAATTGTAGTAGATAATGCCATTGTCGTCGTAGAAGCAGTTCATGTTAAAATGGAAGAAGGAATGAATGCAATGGATGCTACCATCAGTGCTACTAAAGAAATTGCAGGCGCAGTAGTGGCTATTACCATTGTTATGTCTGCCGTATTTATTCCGGTAGCCTTTCTTGATGGTCCTGTGGGGGTCTTTTACCGCCAGTTTTCATTAACACTGGCAATAAGTATTGTTATTTCAGGAGTAAATGCATTGACGCTCACTCCCGCACTTTGTGCTATTATTTTAAAACCTCATAATCATCATAAAAAGAAAACAATTGTAGACAGGTTCTTCAAAAGTTTTAATATAGGTTTTGACCGGTTAACAAATGGTTATGTTGGCATTTTATCAAAATTTGCAACCAGAACTACCGTTACCTTTGGTCTTTTGTTTTTATTTGTTGCGTTAACGTTTCTGACCAGTAAGTTTCTTCCCACCGGATTTATCCCGATGGAAGACCAGGGGATGGTGTATGTGAGCGTTACAACTCCGCAGGGAGCTACTGTTGAAAGAACAGAAAAGGTACTGGATGAAGTTACTGTAATTGCAAATAAAATAAAAGGTGTAGAAAATGTAACCACACTTGCCGGATACAGTATTGTAACAGAAATCGCTGGATCATCTTACGGAATGGCTATGATCAACCTTAAAAACTGGAAAGAAAGAGATATTTCAGTCAATGATCTGATTGCAGAACTTTCAGAAAAGACAAAAGGTATTTCAGATGCCCAGATTGAAATCTTTGCCCCTCCAACTGTTCCCGGATTCGGAAATACAAGTGGTTTTGAACTGCGTTTGCTGGACAGAACCGGAGGAACTATTGAGAATACAGATAAGATCACTAAGGATTTTGTGAAAAAGCTGAATGAGGCCCCTGAGTTAAAAAATAACTTTACCAGTTTTGATGCCACTTTCCCGCAATACATGATCAATGTAGATTACGATATGGCAGCGAAGAAAGGAATATCTGTAGATAATGCTATGTCTACTTTACAAACCATGCTGGGTTCTTATTACGCTACCAATTTCATCCGTTTCAGCCAGATGTATAAAGTAATGGTTCAGGCAAGTCCGGAACATAGAGATACCCCGGAAAGTATTCTTAATTTATATTTAAAAAACGATAAAGGAGAAATGGTTCCGTTCTCTACATTTATTACCATTGAAAAAGTATATGGCCCTGAAGTATTAACCAGATATAATATGTATATGTCTGCCATGATCAATGGGGAACCTGCGGACGGATACAGTTCAGGAGATGCCATTGCAGCAGTGGAGCGAGTGTCAAAGGAAGTACTTCCGCGGGGTTTTGATATTGAATGGTCGGGGATGACCAGAGAAGAAATCCTGTCAGGAAATCAGACTGTTTACATTTTCCTGATCTGTCTGTTGTTTGTATATCTTTTACTGGCAGCTCAATATGAAAGTTTCCTTCTTCCAATGCCTGTATTACTAAGCCTTCCTACGGGAATCTTCGGCTCTTATATCGCTTTGGTGCTCGCAGGACTTGATAATAATATTTATGCACAGGTTGCCCTGGTCATGCTGATCGGGCTATTGGCTAAAAATGCCATTCTTATCGTAGAATTTGCAGTAGCCAGAAACAAACAGGGGTTTGATATCGTTCAGGCAGCTATTGAAGGAGCAAGACAGCGTCTGAGACCTATTCTGATGACTTCTTTTGCATTCGTTGCAGGACTTATTCCTCTGTGTATTGCATCGGGGGCAGGAGCGGTAGGAAACCGTTCCATCGGTACAGCCGCTGCAGGAGGAATGCTGATAGGTACAATCTTCGGATTGATCGTTATTCCGGGACTGTATATATTCTTTGCGAAACTTGAAAATAAGAAGAAAGATGAAAAGATTAAATCATAGAAATATAATATACGGAATTGCAGCATTGAGCTTAGTCTCATGCGCTGTTCCACAGGTTGCAGATTTGAAAAAAGCCCAGACTTTGCCAGAAACTCCTGTTAAAAATGTGGGTTCAGAAGAATTCCGGCAGCTTAATCTGAAAGCTTATTTTACAGACGCCTATTTACTTGAACTTTTTGATAAAGTGATACAGGCTAATCCGGATTTTCAGATTGCACAGCAAAGAGTAGATATTGCCAACAGTTTCCTGCAGCGCTCCAAAATGGACCTTTTGCCTTCACTGGAAGTAGGGACTGAGATATCCGGTAACCGATATGGTAAATATACCATGGAAGGAGTGGGAAACTATGATACCAATCTTTCTCCCAATATTACAGAACAACAGAAGATCAACAGAGATTTTACACCCAATTACTGGGTGGGAGCAAGAAGCAGTTGGGAAATTGATGCCTGGGGTAAGCTGAAAAATAAAAAGATCGCTGCACAAAAGAAATTTCTGGCTTCTACAGAAGGGCTGAGGCTGCTTCAGGTAGAACTTTTCACAGATATTGCCAATTTGTATTATCAGCTGGTCGCTTTAGACAATCGTCTGGCCATTTATCAGAAAAATTATAATCTTCAGCAGAGGGCATTTGAAATTGTCCTGGCACAGCGCGAAGTAGGAAAAGCTACTGAACTTGCGGTACAGCAGTTTAAAGCTCAGAACAATAACTGGCTGGCAGAAATTGAACATATCAAAGTCGAGATTGTTACCGTGGAGCAGGCAATAATGACGCTCACAGGAAGCTATGGCGGAGATGTAAAGCGTGGGAAAATACTGATGCCTACTAATATGGATGTTTTAAATAAAACCATTAATATAGAAGCCGTTATTCATTCCAGACCTGATGTAGCATCTAACTATTATGTTTTGGAAGCTTCCCACGCGGATGCAAAGGCTGCAAGAGCGGCTTTCTATCCAAAAATTGATCTGGGTGCCGGTATTGGGCTGAATGCTTTCTCCGTTGAAACATTATTCAGACCAAGTTCATTGGCAGGCCAGTTATTGGGTGGATTAATGGTTCCAGTTTTCAACAAAGGACAATTGAAGCATGAGTTCAAAGTGGCGGATAAAGAACAGGAAATTGCCTTCTTAAATTATCAGAAGAGCATTACTACTGCTTTTAATGAATTGCAGTCTATTTTAAAACAGACCAGAATCTACGAAAAGGTTTTGAAACTGAAATCTGAGGAAGTAGGTTTTCTGGATCGCGGTGTTGAAGTTTCCAATGATCTGTATCTGACAGGATATGCGAATTATTTTGAGCTGATCAATTCTCAGAAGAGCAAGCTGACTGCCGAATTGGATTTACTGCAATTCCGGCATCAGAATACCAGAAATAACGTTCTGCTGTTTAAGGCACTGGGCGGAAAACTGGACTGATTCTTACTTTTTAGAATGATAAAAGCCACCTGAAAAAGGTGGCTTTTTGTATTGTTTAAAACGCATCTGTATGCTACAGAATGTGTTTATAGATCAAAGTATTATTTAACAATCTGGATGTTAACTGCAGAGAATCCTTTAGGAGACTTTTCTTTTTCAAAAGATACTTTGTTTCCTTTTTTTACCATTTCTGCACAGTTGTTATTGTGGAAGAAGATATTCTCTTTCGTGACATCTTCAGTAATGAAACCGTATCCTTTTTCACTGTGGAAAGTTATGATTCCCAGTTTTCTCGGATCTTCGTCAATGATTGGAGCTGCGCCCAACTGAATTTCTTCAATGTTCACTTCCTGTCTTTGTTCAGGTGGAGTAGATGTTAATCTTCCGAATTCATCTACATACATGAACACGTCATCCATTCCCTTGTTGTTGTTCGTTTTACGTTCTTCGCGTCTTAGCGCTTTTTCTTTTTGCTTTTGAATTTTTTTCTTGAAATTTTCCTTTTTAGAAAAAGAATCTGCCATAAATTATTTTTAGTATTTAGTTTCTATAAATTATATTAGTTCAATCTGGTCTATTCTAGACCTTATAAAGCCCACCTATGTTTTCTGTTTTGGATTTTCTCAATCATACAGACCTTTAAAATTCCGATAAGTATTGTTCTTAATAGAAGAATAAAAGTTAAAAATATGCCTGCTCAAAAAGCAAAGACTGAATAAAAAGATATTCTGGTCGTTACAGAAAACAAAAAGTAGTGACTACTGTTACTAACGTACAAATATACAACAATAAAATGAATAATGCCCATTTAAATGATTGATTATCAGAAATAGTTTTTTTGCATAGATTTAGAAAAACACTCTGCCAGCCGAATGTAGCGAGCATAAAGCTTTTTTGAAAACTCCATAAAAAATCCCCAGCATGCTGGGGATTATGAAAAAAAATATATTATAGAATGAAGTGGTGTATCATACGGGTGTGAAAGTATCAAATGTTGTGCCTAAAGTTGGATAATTTATAATATGTTTAATAGTAAAATTATCCTGCATCCCGTATCTGGTTGGTAAATAGGAGTATATTGAAAAATGCGTGTTTATATAAATTTTAGATGAGTCATGTCGAATTGAGAGATAAACTATAATATTTCTGACGTATCATCTTAAATTTTAGGATAACTTCCGAAAATTTCACCATGTTGAGGAGGCTTTTATTATCCATCTTTGCTCTATTAACATTTAAAAATAAATATAATGTCAGCACAAAATGTAAAGGGAAAAGTTGTTTTAATTGCCGGAGGCGGTAAAAATCTGGGTGGATTATTAAGCAGGAGTTTTGCAGCAAAAGGAGCAAAATTGGCAGTACACTATAATAGCGAAAGTTCAAAAACTGAGAGTGAAAAAACCCTGGAAGAAGTTAAGGCATTGGGAGCAGAAGCGTTTTTATTTCAGGGTGACCTTACAAAAGTTGAAAATCTTACGAAGTTTTTTGATGAAACAGTCTCCCGTTTTGGAGGAATCGATATTGCCATCAACACCGTAGGAATGGTATTGAAAAAGCCTTTTGCTGAAACTACAGAAGCTGAATATGACACCATGTTCAATGTGAACTCAAAGTCAGCTTACTTCTTTTTGCAGGAAGCCGGTAAAAAACTGAATGACAATGGGAAGATCTGTACAATTGTTACTTCATTATTAGCTGCTTATACAGGTTTGTATTCCACCTATGCAGGAGCAAAAGCACCGGTGGAGCATTTCACAAGAGCTGCTTCCAAAGAATTTGGGGCGAGAGGAATTTCTGTAACAGCTGTGGCACCGGGCCCAATGGATACTCCGTTCTTCTATGGACAGGAAACGGAAGATGCAGTAGCTTACCACAAATCAGCCTCAGCGTTGGGAGGTCTTACAGACATCAAAGACATTGCTCCACTGGTCGAATTTTTGGTTACTGACGGCTGGTGGATAACCGGACAGACTATTTTTGCCAACGGAGGATATACGACAAGATAATTTTTAAATAACCCTATTAAAAACAAACTCACTGAAATAATTTTCAGTGAGTTTGTTATAATGAAAAGATAAAAGGGGATTATGAAGTCTTCATTTTTCCTTTTTCCAATATATTTTTAATGATAAAGAACAATCCGAGAAGAACAAAAGGAATACTTAGAAGTTGTCCCATGTTCAGGCTCATTCCGCGTTCAAAGTCAGCCTGATCTACTTTGATAAATTCAATCAGAATCCGCATGATGAAAATCAAAAGAATACTGATCCCAAAATAAAACCCTTTCCCAATTTTGAAAATATTCTTCCTGTACATAAAATAAATAAGGAAGAAGATAATAATATAGGAAATTGCCTCATAAAGCTGGGCAGGATGTCTCGGAAGATCATCTACCTGCCGGAATACAAATGCCCATGGAACATTGGTAGGAACCCCTATGATTTCCGAATTCATCAGGTTGGCCAGCCTTATAAAAGTACCGCCTAAAGGAAGTACAATAGCAATGGCATCCAGGACTGTCATGAATGGGATAGAAAATTTTCTGGAATACAAAAGAAGCATGATCACAAGCCCTATACCGCCGCCATGGCTTGCCAGTCCTGCAAAACCAGTAAAATGATACGCTCCGTCCAGCCCTTTCTGAATAGGTAGAAGTATTTCAACAGGATGTTGGGAATAATAATCAAAGTCGTAGAAAATACAGTGTCCCAGTCTGGCTCCCACTAGAATCCCTATAAGTGCATAAGAAAACAGAGCTTCATGTGCCTGTGAGCTTAGATTTTCCTTTTTGTAAATCTTCTTTAAAATATTTAAACATAAAACAAGACCTGCAAGGAATAATAGTCCGTAATATTTTAATGGAATTCCTAAAATATTGACGATTTCGGGATTGATGTCCCAATTGATGTATAATAAATTCATTGCTGCAAAGATAAGAAAATAGGAATTTCCAGGTAGGATAACTCAGGTTAGAGTTTTTAAATACTGGTTAATAGTGTGTTATGAATTTGTTTTTCTAATCATACAGTCAAAATTCAGCAGCGTGAGATATACTCTGCAATTTATCTTAAAGTCATTATCAGAAAAAGTGACAGGGGAAACAGATGTTTAACATTCCAGATTCTGAAATCCTTATTATATTTGTAAGTAGATCACACATTATGAATAAGTTTATTAGAACCATTATCGGAATTTTTTTAATAATGAATAATGCTTTGTATTCACAGAAAGTGAATGCAATACCATCAGATAAATGCTATATCTATCTTACTTTTGATGATGGCCCGCTTAATGGAAGCGAGAATATCAATGATATCATTTTAAAAGAAAAAATCAAGATCAGTGTTTTTATGGTAGGCGAGCATGTTGTAAAAGATAAACAGATGGATACTTATGCTAAATACTATGATCAGAATCCTTATATAGATGAATATAACCATAGTTTTACCCACGCTAATGACCATTATGAAGCCTTTTATAATGATGCAGATAAATCGGTAAAAGATATTCTGTATAATCAGACGATATTAAAATTACCCTATAAAATTGTACGTCTTCCGGGACGAAATATGTGGCGTCTGGGAGGAAGATCAAAAAATGATGTTACCAATGGGATCAAGACCGCAGATCAGTTGGCAGATCTTGGTTTTAAAGTGGTAGGCTGGGATGTGGAATGGCAGCACCGTCCTTCAGATGGAACTCCTGTACAAACTGTCAATGAGATGTATACCGCAGTGCAGAAACTGTGTACTTCTGATAAAATATTTACCAAAAATAATGTGGTGATGCTCATCCATGATGAAATGTTTCAGAAAGCCTGGGAAGAATCTGAACTTAAGCAGCTGATTGATCTGCTGAGAGCAAATCCCAACTATATTTTTGAACAGATGAGGTTTTATCCGCAATAAGACTGAGGGTAATTTAAAATGATTCTTGAAAAAAGATTTGATAACTTTAACATGAGTTTAGGAATCAAATACAATTCTCATTATGCATCATAAGCTGGAAAAACATTATGTAAACAGAGTAGGCTGGCTTCGGGCAGCGGTATTGGGAGCGAACGACGGCTTATTATCCACAACAAGCATTGTAATAGGAGTAGCCGCTGCACAGCCGGAACGTGATATTATTATTCTTGCTGCCTTAGCCGGAATGATTGCCGGGGCCATGTCTATGGCAGCAGGGGAATACGTTTCTGTAAGTTCACAGGAAGATACAGAAAAGGCAGATTTGTCACGTGAAAAACGTGAACTTGAAGAGATGCCTGCAATAGAGCTCAGAGAACTTGCCAAAATTTATGAGAAAAGAGGATGCAGCAAAGAAACCGCAATGCAGGTTGCTGTTGAACTTACAGAACATGATGCATTGGGAGCCCATGCACGGGACGAACTAGGCATTAATGAAATAACACAGGCAAAACCTTTACAGGCTGCTATAGCTTCATTTGGCTCGTTTGCAGTCGGAGCTTTGCTGCCGTTTACCGTTTCACTTTTGGCGCCTATCCAACAGATGGTTTACTTTCAGTATGGTTTTTCTATCATTTTCCTAATGCTTCTGGGAGCCATTTCAGCAAAAACCGGAGGGTCCAGCATTAAGATTGCAGTATTAAGGATATGTTTCTGGGGAACCGTAGCTATGGGAATTACTGCCTTTGTAGGACATGTTTTTGGAGTAAATGTCGGGTGACTTTTTTATTGGTTATATATTCTTTTTTTTATGCTAAGTTTTTGATTTACAAATAATAATTATCCTAACAGGTGTTAGTAGTAGAATTACTACACTTTTTCATTTTTATGCCTGATTATCATTTTAGTATCGTAAATACTTCTAAATTTGGTGACATAACCAACAACAAATCACAAGATATTAACGATTAAAATTTACGATCATGGCAGAAAGAAATTCAAGAGGAATCTTAAAATTCAACAACGGTGAAGGGCAGAAATTATTAAAGCTGAATTATAGCGTAGCAAGATCTACAGATGTTTCAGGACGTGTAGCATCAGATCCTTCCAATGCTCTTATCAAAATAACCGTAGAAGCTACAGAAAAATCAGATATTCTGGAAAGCCTTCTAAATGGAAAATACAAACCAACAGTAGGTGAGGTTACCTTCAACAAGTCTCACGAAGAAGGAACTTTAACAACATTAAAATGGCAAAACGGTTATGTCATCCAGCACGAAGTAGATTTCGATGCCGTAGATGAAAACAGTATGTACATCAGTTTTGTTGTAAGTGCGGAACAAATTGATCTTGGAAACTCTGCTTACGACGGAGGATGGCCTTCAGTATAAGATCTGATTCCTTAGAAAATCAAATAACATCAAAACAGAATGGTACATCCGGTATTGGGATGCTGTTCTGTTTTTTTGTCTCTGATCATACCGTTCCAGGTAGAATAATTCTCTTTATTAAATCAATGTTATTTTTGAAATAAAGCTAATGAAAGTGAATTATATGTTGTGAAAAATTTATAACTTTATAGAAAGGTCTGTTATTTTTAGTTTTTTAAGGAAAATAAAGATCTTACCAAACACCTTGCATAATATGAATAAAAATATCTCGAATTCCGAAAAGATTTCGGAGAATCATATTCCGGGAATTAACCGTGTGGTGAAGATGGATATCGTGATTGAGGGCAAAATGATAAAGCACTTCAAATACTTCCGTCTGCATCAGAGTGTAAAAAGACATCATGATTTTGAACTTACATTGGCACATGATACCCTCGACGGTGTACAAAATCATGACCTGGAAGAGGCTCAGCAGTTTTTGGGAAAACGTTTAACAGTAGTATTTAAATATAAAGATGTAGAAGGTAGCCCGGAAAGAACTTTTGTTGGAGTCATTACAAAAGTAGGATTCAGCCAGGAAAATCACAGCCTTGGAAATATTGTTTTAAAGGGATACAGCCCTACCATTTTATTGGATGCAGCCCCGCATACACAAAGTTTTGGTGGAGATCAGCCCGTGAATATGGGGATTATTGCCACCAATGTTATTAAGCAAGGAATAGAAAACAGTAAGTTTGATGTTAAAATCAACGCGAAAGCTTCCTCTCAGATCCTTTACAGTGCACAGTATAACGAAACCCATTACAACTATCTCTGCAGAATGGCAGAAGCTTATGGTGAACAGTTTTATTATGATGGGGAAGTGCTTCACTTCGGGAATATGCCTCCTCAGAATAAATCACTGGAACTGGTCTACGGAAGTAATGTTACTGATATCACTGTCGAATTAAAAGCTGTACACATAAAACCTCAGTTCTATGGATATAACAGCAGTTCTAATGCTAAACTTACTTCCGGAGAAACCCCTATAAAACATGTAGGAAACCTTGCACAAACTGCTTATAAAAATAATGACGGAATATTTAAAACCCCATCACTGCAGGTAGCTCCAATAAAAGCTGCCACTGATATGGACGTGGTCATTTCTCAGACGAGTACAGCGGGAAGTAAAGCTGTGGAGGTTTTTACCGTTTCGGGAGGAACTACGATTCCTTTTTTATATCCAGGATGCGTTGCTGACATCAATATGCGGAAAACAGATACCAATAAAACGTCTTATTTTACCAAACTGATGATGACGGAAGTTATTCACGAGGTAGATGCTCTGGGACGTTATTCGGGAAGATTTGAAGCTATTGCTTCGGATACAGGATACATTCCGACCCCGGATTTTACCTTGCCTATTGCACAGCCCCAAATTGCAACCGTAATATCCAATACCGATCCGCTGGGGCAGGGAAGAGTGACTGTAAGATTTGACTGGCAGTTACATGATACCACAAATTTCATCCGGATGATGTCTCCTGATGCAGGAGGAACAGATCAGATCACTCAAAACAGAGGATATGTAGCAATACCCGAAGTGGGAGATCAGGTGATGGTAGGTTTTGTACACAACCATCCCGACCGTCCCTTTGTAATGGGCGGAATGTTTCATGGAGGAACCGGCCTGGGCGGTGGAGTGGATAATCACCTGAAATCCATACAGACCCGCAGCGGAATCCGTATCTTAATGAATGATACAGAAGGCAGTGTCAATATTATAGACCCAAGCGGTAATAACTATTTTATGGATGGATCGGGTAATATTATAGTTACAGCCCCTAAAAATATGACCTTTAATGCGGGAGAAAATCTTTCAATTAACGTAGGTAAGGATATGAAGACCAGTGTAGGGAATGATAATTCCATTGATATTATCAATAATCATCGGTTTAATTCAAAGAACTATACGCAGACAGTGAATGAAAATAAAACGATCAATATTACAGGAGATCTTAAAGAGACAACTTCTACAACAACCCATAAGGCAAAAAATGGTGATATTTTATTACAGAGTTCCGGCGTTGCCAAAATGCTTGGTAAAATAGATGCTAAAGTGAACAAAGGGTAAAATGGTAGTATGAATTCAGAAATTAAAATTAACCTTCGCTGCCAATGAAGTATATAATATGTTTAGGTATTTTTATGAGTAATACAATTTTGAATGTATTGATCATGATGCTGATGGCAAAAGTTTTAAATGAGGACGGAGCAGATTTTGGAATGATCCCAATAGAAATTTTAATACCGTCTGTGGCATCGATAATAGTGTCCTTGGTAGTGTTTTTAGTAATAGATAAATTTAAAAAGCTTAAAGTTAGAACGTCAATATACATTTATAATATGGTCTATTTTTTTGCTTTGTTAACTATGGGTTTGAATGTCTCAGGAAAAGAAAAATCCGGTATAAACAATGATTTATATCTGCTGATTTCATTGATTTTGTCCTTTCTGATCATTTTAATTGCGGTTAATCTAATTAAAAGGCGGCATAAGCAATCAGACGCTTAGTACTTGTAAGAAAAAGGAAAATAAATTAAAAAACAAGCTCAGCTATAGTAAGATATTAAAGAATAATTTTTTTAAACAATGAACCGATCAATACAATATTTATTAAGCTTATTATTCTTTGTTCAGATCTCGTGTCAGGAAAAGAAAGACCATCAAAAAATAAAAACAATGACAAAATATGAATGGACTGAGGGAACTTCTGCTCCTTCAGGATATCCGATGGAAGTATATAAGGGAGGAATGGAATGTGAAGGAGGAGAGTGGGTTGGACTGGCTTTTGGGATCATTCCCGGCGGAAATACCTGGGGAGCTATAAATAATGGAATGGGTAATGGTTTTAAAAGCCTTCCTAGCCGTTTGGATTTTATCTGGATGTCTTACATCGAAAACCAGTTTTATTTGATTGATACCCCTGTGGATACCAATAAATTAAGAGCATATTTCAGCAAAGGATATGATGTAAAAGTTACTAACGGAAGTGGGGAAACTGAACATTTAAATTATGATAAAATTGGCGTAGGAATGGCTCCCGGTGGAGTTGTTGTGATCTGGGTCGCCGGTGTTGGCGTTCAGAAAGAAGTAGGGAGGTATCAGGGAAAGAAAATAACGATTCCGGAATCAGAAATTGCCAAACTGGACAGCCATGAAAACCGTTTTTGGCGAAAAGATTATCTCGATGAGGTATTTAACAATGGCAAAGTGATTCCTGAAAAAATACGGGAAGAAAATAAAGGAAAACCTATTCCATTTGGGATTTGGGATACCTATAGAATACGGTATAGCTGGAAGCCTGTTTTTGAACTTCCGGAAAAAGCAAAGCTCAACCCTTTAACAGATGTTGGGATCAATATGATTAATGGAGAAATAGAACAACTTGATGCTTCAGAAATTTCTGTGGCTCAAAATGCAGAAAGAGCAATGCCTACAAGAATAGTTTTTGATTTTATTGGCAGTGATAATAAAGAATATGGAGCCAATTGTGATCTCAATGAAAAGTCAAGTTTTGATGCCTTTAAAACTGTATTTGGAGAAAATACTGATTCAGCTAAAGCTTATATTGTGATTAAGGTAAACGAAGCAAACAGTTATTTTACGGTACAGCTGAGAGGTGAGAATGGTAAAACAGCTTTTATAAAAGCAGATAAAGTAGAAATTTTCTAAAACGGAAATTATGGGAAAAACATTGGTGTATAATACAGGTAATGCTGTTCCTCCTATAGATGAACTGAATCTGGAAATAGGCGTTTTTTTCGATGGTACCTTAAATAATCTCACAAACACAGCGTTGAGAGAAAAATACAGGGATGGCAAAAATAAAATAAAAAGTACGGATACCAAAGATCAGATACTGGCAAAAGAAGAAGCGATAAAAAAAACAAGAGAAAAGCAGGAAGAAGAGTTTGATGATTTGAAAAGCAGTGACATCTCTGAAAAAGATTCAGAATATGACCGTTATCTCAAAGGAAGCCATAGAGGGTGGTTAGATAGTCAGGGGGTTGATAATAGTTTCAGTAATGATTATACCAACGTAGCAAGGATGTATCAATGTTGTGAACAGATCAATTACGGAGTTTATATAGAGGGGATTGGTACATTAAATAACAGCAGGGATGTTGATGATGGTTTTCAGTATGGTTCCGGTGAATCAGGAGTACGTGGGAAAGTGAGAAAAGGTTGCGAAAAAATAGCAGATAGAATTAAGGTACTTATAAAGCAGGCTGGTTCAAAAAAGAAATTAACAAAAATCACCATAGATGCTTTTGGGTTCAGCCGTGGTGCGGCGGCTGCCAGAAATTTTGTGTATGAAATCAATGGCAACAAGAGAGCCCAAGATGTTGAAATAAAAAAAACAAGGAAAATTGTAGGGTATAAAGAAGTAGGATCCTACGCTCATGAAGGCCCGGTTATGGTTCCTGAATATGGAGATATCTGGATAGATAAAGACAAAATTGAAGTAGACCCCAAATATCTTATAAATGGTAAGCTGCCAAAATTCGGCTTTTTGGGATATTATCTTTTAAGTAAGAAAATCTTATCTCCGGAACAACTTGAAAACCTGATGCTGGATGTCCGTTTTATAGGAGTTTATGAAACTGTTTCATCTTATGAAGAATTCGGAGATATGGGAACCCTGGAAAGAGTAGGATATAGAGGGATGGTGCATTCTGCATTAGGACCTAAGCACAATTTTGGTGATGATGTGGAACAACTGCAGTTAAAAAATCCTGGTTCTTATTTTAAAGCGGTTCATTTTACTGCAACAGATGAACATCGTGAAAACTTTTCGCTGACCAGATTTCCGGGAAGTATTGAAAAAGAATTTCCGGGGGTTCACTGTGACATCGGAGGAGCTTATGAAAATGGAATGGAAATAGTAGATGAAATTGAAACTTCCAACCACAAGCCACTGTGGGCTTTAAAAAAACGAATGCAGGATTTAATTGATCAACATTGGTTTAATGATGATCAGATTGAAATCAACAATACAGTTCTCAATATTTTAACGTTCGGAAATGTATATCGTAAAATTACCGGAACCCGATTTTTGCGAAAAGAGTACAGCTATATTCCACTGCATTTTATGGAAGAACAAGGGCTGAGGCTTTATGATCATAAGATTATAACAAAAACAGAAGCTACCTATTCTATAGAGCATGATGAGCACCTGCCGGCTGCTAAAAGAAGGTTACACGAATATGTTTTTGACAGTAAAGACTCATGGGCATTCAGAAGTGATGAAGATTTAGAAAAGGAATATGATAAAATGAGGGCGGAAGCTCCCGTTGAATATCCTAGTGTGACAGCTGATAAAGATGGCAATCAGGTGATGAATATTCCCGCTGTCAATATATACGGCAATAGATGGCAAAGTTTATTAAGAACGATAAGAAATGAATATCTTCATTGGTCTGCCAATAGAGACTGGATGGGAATGGACCCCAACGATGATTATCAGAGAAGAATATATTAAGAATGGTACCGGAGATATTAAAGAACCTTCATCAGAAAACATATAGGCTGGAAACGATTGTTACAGAACAGAAAAATCTGTTTTATCTTACCGAAAAAAAATATGTAAGAATAGCTGAGATCTATTATTTAGGAAATGAAAAAGGACATTTTAAATATCATGTTTTAGTCGTTGATTTCAATTTTTCAAACGATGATAATGCAATGGGGAAATTTTTAAAACAAATCAGTTATTTGTTTGATGAGGTGGAATTAACCGTTGATAAAGATGGAAATATTCTTGAAGTTAATAATCTTCAGTTCCTTCGGTTAAGATGGATGAAGATCGCTGCAAGACTTTCAGAAACCCATAAAGGAGAGGTCATAGATAACTATTTCAGTCAAATCAGTAATGTACTTGAAGATGAAAACAGGCTTATCGATTTTCTGGGAGGTTATAATATGTTTGGATTGCTTTTTAATGGCTTATTACAGTCATTTGATACTAAGAGAAAGAGAGAATCTCCTGATGGATTTACGGAAATAATGACTCCTGTAAAAGACGGAGAGACAATGACTTTAATAATTTCTCCTGAAAATCCGGATCCAACAGAGATTGATCATTTCAGAGGATTATTTGTATTCAAAGGAGATCATTATGAGGAAGGATTTATGGAAATCAAAAAAGATAATATGCATTTAAAACATTCATTATTATGGATAGGTTAGATAAAGATACGAAAGCTCCCATTCCAGAAACTCAAAGTCAGGTTACTGCGCAGGATAGTGATCAGATAAAGGCTGACAATAGTCAAAAAATGGAGAAGAAGCGTGCAGAAAATGAGGAAAAAGATAAAGTTGAAGATGGATTGCTATTAGCAATACATGGGGCAAAAATAAAATTCAATGCTCATTTGGGTGAATTTAAAGTTTTAAATGATGTACCTACCACACAAGGAAAGCTTACCGGAACCATTGTGGAAAAACAGATTCCCAACTTTACCTTTTATGATGGTTTTCAGATGATATCCCTCACAGAATGGCAGGATTTTGGGACCGCTAAAGTGCAGGATCATTATGTGTTATTAAAAAAATCGACATTACCGGGAACAGGCAAAATGCCAGGGAATATACCACCTGAGAATGGAAAGATAGAGTTTGTAACTTCCGGACAGATCAACGTGCCGGAGAGTGTTGACGCAAAGGGTGCTCCTGTACCCAAGGAGAAAGATGATGAAAAATGTTACTGCGAAAAAGAGTTTACAGAGGAAGATATTAAATCGTTTTATAAATCTAAAAAATTATTTAGCGCTAAAAACTGTCCATTACCTGATGAGATGAAAACATACAAGGTTTTTACAGATGCTTTAAATAAAGCTATGAAAGATAATAATATCAATACATGTCTTAGAAAAGCTCACTTTCTTGCACAGATTGAAACAGAATCTGATAGGCTTAATACAACAATGGAATATGCTTCTGGTTGGGATTATGATCATTCCACCCATCAAGAGGGATATGAAAGTTTTAAACCTTATGTTAATTATAAAAAAGATAAAAAATTAAATTCCGAACTTCATAAGAAGTTTAATGCTCAGGAAATAAAACAAATTCAAAGAGCTTACAACAGATATAATGAATGTATAAAACATGGACATAATGTTAAAGGTTATGGACCAAAGTATAAAGGGAAAGGCCTGATACAATTGACATGGAAAGACACGTATGAAAAATACTTTAAGCATATTGGTAAAAAAGAACTGATTGACACACCAGAAGTTGTTGCAAATGATTTGACCTATACCTGTGATTCGGCTGCTTGGTTTTGGGATGATAGACAACTTGGAAATTATGCTGATAAAGACGATCTCATTTTTATTTCCGTTAGAATAAACGGAGGATTAAATGGTTTTGATCACAGAAAAAGTAATGTAAAATCGATTATTAAATTAATGAAGATCGAAGAGAAATGTAAAACCAATAAATTAAAACCTATAGCTATTTATAC
Source organism: Chryseobacterium sp. MEBOG06 (assembly GCF_021869765.1). NCBI lineage: Bacteria > Pseudomonadati > Bacteroidota > Flavobacteriia > Flavobacteriales > Weeksellaceae > Chryseobacterium > Chryseobacterium sp. MEBOG06. The sequence goes on from NZ_CP084580.1 coordinate 1,314,435, forward strand.
CTATGAAACAAGCGGAATTAAAAATCTTAAATGGGGTAAAAATAATAAGGCCAAAATCAAAAAATTTGATGATTAAGCTATTGTTATTACTTATATTTTCTTTAACCTCTAATTTTAGCTATTCTCAAAACATAATGGGGATATATAATTCTATTGAGCCTAAGTGCAGACTCAATCTAAAAATAGGCAACGATAATAGTTTTATTTTTAGTATGGGTAAAATAAAAAAGAATAAGGGAATTGTCACTATTTCTAAGGAAGATAAGATAATGTATTTGGATTTCAGTGAAGGTATAAGCGCTATGTTTTCTAATGATACAATTTCTATCCAAAATTCTGGAAATTCCATGAATCCATATGTACATTTTAAGGAATGTAATGATATGTATATTCATCTGGTTAAGGAAGAAAAATTTGATAATTCTCGGAATAAGATATTGGATAATAAAAAATATTTAATAAAATGTTCAAAAAAAAATCTTGAATAAATTTTAAACAGAATTTTATTTCCAAAAATAGATGAAGCAATAATATGATAATTGATAGATTATAGCACACTTATTCTGAAATAAAATATTGTTCATGTTTGAAATAGAGTAGTTTACATTTTCAAGAAAAAATATTCATTGTTTTGTAAAAGGAAAAGTCTTCAGTTTCCCGCATTACATTTTCAATAAGAATGATCCCTATTATTAAAAGAAGAAATAGAAGTACAGCTTTTACATTACCAGATTAATTTAAAACTGAGAATAAAACTTATTACTTTTAAGTTGATGATTGGTAGTTATTTACATTTAGTTGGCTGAATTTTAAAATTTTTTACCACGAAGAATAGCAATTATCATTTAAAACATTCATTACTATGATCGGTTAGATAAAGATACAGGTTTATCCATTCCAGAAGTTAAAAGTCAGGCTGCTGCGCAGGATAGTGACCAGATAAAGGCCGCCAATAACCAAAAAATGGAAGAGAAGCGTTCAGAAAATGAGGAAAAAGATAAAGTTGAAGATGTATTGCTATTAGCAATACATGGAGCAAAGATAAAATTCAATGCTCATTTGGGTGAATTTAAAGTTTTAAATGATGTACCCACAACACAGGGTAAACTTACCGGAACCATTGTAGAAAAACAGATTCCCAACTTTATCTTTTATGATGGTTTTCAGATGCTATCCCTCACAGAATGGCAGGATTTTGGGACCGCTAAAGTACAGGATCATTATGTGTTATTAAAAAAATCAACATTACCGGGAACAGGCAAAATGCCAGGGAATATACCCCCTGAGACCGGAAAGATAGAGTTTGTAACTTCCGGACAGATCAACGTACCGGAGAGTGTTGATTCAAAAGGGGCTCCTGTACCGGAGCAGAAAGATGATAAGTGTCCAAATTGTTCAGCAGAACTGACCTCTGAATTGATTAAAGAAACGATTGGTGTAAAAAATTTAAGTGCAAAACAACAGCGAATTATAAATTCAATATTACCTTATTTAAATAAATACAGAAAGGATTTTGGTTTAGACACATGTTTAAGAAAAGCTCACTTTATAGCACAAATAGCCCTTGAGTCTGCTGGGTTTACAACTTTTGAAGAAGGAGAAGAATATTCATCCAGTATAAGCTTAGGCGTTTTTAGTTCTTCTAGTATTCCGATTAATATTACTATTGTTGAATCTCTGAAAGATAATTTAACTTCGATTTTCAGTATAGTGGATGCTAAAGGAAATGAAGTTTCAAAAACAAATGATGAACTTAAATCATTACTATTAAGTGAAAATCCGCTTATTGTAGATGGAGAATTGTATGGTAAATATCAAGGGGTAAAGGACCCTAAAAGCCCTAAAAAAAGGATAGGGAAAGTAATTAAACAAGTTTTTAAGCCAGATAAGTCTTTAGATTACGGAATAATATTAAAACCTCATACTTATTTTGGCGTTCCATTAATGTCAAGAGCTTATGCTCCTTATCAAGGTGATACCAGAGGACTTGGAAATGGGAATGAGTTGACTAGAGATGGGTGGAAATTTAAGGGTAGAGGGCTAAAACAAGTAACAGGACGGGCAAATTATGAAAGTTTTTCAAAATATAGAAAGAAAAATAATTTTATTGATGATACTACTGGAGCAATAGATTTTACAGAAGAAAAACAGGGAGATTCTTTAAAAGGAAAATATTTAAAATTATCCGAAGACCCAATGTATGCTACTCAATCTGCAATATGGTTTTGGAATGAAGGTACAAAGTATAATAAAAAGTCGGCAAAACAACATGCTGATAATGATGATGTGGATTCTGTTTCAAAAGCTATTAATAGATATGATACAAAGGCATTACCTAAAAGAGCAAAAAATTACGAAAGAGCTAAGATCGCTTTCGAAATTAAAGAACATTATGAATTTATAAAAAAAGAAAAAAAATGACGAAATCAGTATTAAATATATTATTTGTTTTTTTGCTTAGCTATTTTGCTTATGCCCAAAATATCTCTATTATAAAAGATTCTATATGTACTTCCAATGAATGTCTTGAGCTGCAGGAAATGAAAATGAGCCCCATAAATATTAATGTTTATAAAAAAATCCAAAAGAGTTATGATATTTTTGATGGTATTTTATTTGATGATCCCGAAAAAAGATTAAATGCAAAGAAAGATGCTTTAAAAAGGTTAATTTCAACAAATTCTTTACGAGATTCTCAATTTGGATTTGAAAAATATAAAATATTTTTTGATAAAAACGGTTTGCTGAATTTGTCCGTAAATATTCAGTCCTATGGTTCGCCTTGGGAAGATGCAAAATATTATCTCTTTGATAATAAAAATAATATAGAAGTTGGAGAAAAATTGTTTCTAAATAAGGAACAGCTTTTAAAACTGTGTCTTATAAAATTAAAGGTTGAAGAAGGGGGTTCTTTTTTTATAAATAATCTGACTCAATATAAAATAAAGACGAACAATGTGGGCAAGGTAGAAGGTATTAGTTTTATTTTTTATGATGAGAAAAATAGAACAAATAGTGGTTATCTAAAATATCCAATTTTTTTTACGTGGAAGGAAATTGAGAACTTTATTGTACCGCAGTATAGACGGAGATTATCTCAATAATGGATCAATGCAATATATTATAGGAAATAGGATGAATTTATATTTTAAGGTGAGTCAGAATGTATAATAAACAGGGTGTAATTGTTGATGTATAAAAAATTAGAGTAATGAAAGAGTTATAAACAAACTGTGGAAGAAACCGGAATAGAGAGAACAGTTGGGTTAATGATGGGAAAAGTAATATTTTAAATAAATGAAAAAAGATATAATCACAAGTCTCATTATTTTATTGATTCCACATTTTTCATATTCCCAAAGTATTTCCGGGAATTATCTATCCTTTGATTCTAAATGCAAAATTCAATTGAAAATTAAGAATAATTTTTATTTTGCTTTTGAATTAGACAAACGAAAAAGAATTGAGGGAGTTGTCAAGTTACTTAGAGAAGGCAAAACGACTTATCTGGATTTTAATAATAATATCAATGCGATTTTTGACAATGATACTATTTATATTCAGAATTCAGGGAATTCGATCAATCCATATACTAGTTTTAAAGAATGTAAAGAAATGTATATTCATCTGGCTAAGAAAAGAAATCCTAGATAAGATGATCTATATACAATATACTATGGATAGTGATAAAATTAAAAAATAACATATCGAAATTAACACTGGCGTTCTGTTTATTTTGTGTGAATTTTATTTCAGCCCAGTCAAATTATTATGATTTGGATCGTGATAATCTTCAGGATGCTGTTGTACTGAAAAAAGGTCTCTTAAATATTCATTTTGGGAATAAAACTTCGGATAATTTTGAACTACCGGAAATAACGGCACTCATTAATACAAAAATTGGATATTCTAATCCTTATGAGATAACTGTGTATTATATTGGAGACAGGGGATTGTATAGCACAATTACTATTTTTTATAAGAAAGGTTGGTATATAAGAAACGTTAATTTTTATAACCCTTGTCAGGAATGTCAAGACCAGAATTTTAAAATATTAACCAAAAGCATGAATATTCCTGTCAAAAACATTGATTCTGAAATGCTTGACATCGATTCAAAAGGATTTAAATCACTTACATTTTTTGATCAACAGGGTGTTATAAAACCCTATAAAGATCTCAAAAAATTATATGCGGATGTGTCGAGCTATCCTTTATTGGCAAATAGTTTTAATGAATCAGTAATATCTGATTTCAAGAAAAAATTTGCGTTATCTCTTTCTAATTTAGATGATTATAATAATGTAGCATACAGGCTTGCTGAAAATGGAAATCAAAAAGGAGCAATTGAACTCTTACAGCAAATCATTAATAAATTTCCTACTAGAGCGGTTGCCTATTTAAATATCGCAGATAGTTATTGGAATATAGGGGAAAAGGAAAAAGCAAAAGTAAATTATAAGAAGTATCTTTCTTTGATGAAGTATCAAAAAAAAGATTTGAAAAAAATTCCTAAGTATGCAGAAAAAAGGGCGAAGTAATGAAAAAGATAACATATATATTATTTCTTCTGCTGGCCTTTCATATAAACGCGTTTGCACAGGCACCAAAATCATATATTTTAACTCATATCATTAACAAAACTATTGATAAAGGAGAGTATGTAGAGGATCGGAGAATGGATAAAAAAGACAGAATAAGTATCAATAACTTGATTTATATATTCAATTCAAAAAAAAGATAGTGTCGCTTTTTATGAATTTAACGACTCTCCAATATCGGAAAATAAAGTTCCTAATCTATGTACTTTAACAAAAAATCAAAGTAGCCTTTTATTAAATTATAAAAATGAAAGCTATAGCACAAAGCTTACTATCACATTCGGTGATAAGCAAAAAACAGTTTCGATTGGTGATAAAGACATTTTTTACTTAAATGATTCTTATTATAAATATCTCCGTAAAAGTATTGGAGATCATTTAAATATTACTGATCTGATTGATTTCCTGGAGGATTTTTTAGCAGATTATAATCTTGATGATTTAAAATATATTTCATCATATGAAAAATATAAACATAAAGATTTTAAAATATTAAAAGGCTATATGGAATCTCACAGAACCCAGGCAAGTGACTATCTGGATAAATGGAATGTAAAGTTTTCTTATAATGAAGCAGGTATACCAAAATATATTTTAAAAGAATCTACAGAAGGAGATCAGCAAATAGAGAAGAAGCTGATATCTTCCAATAAAGGAGTGTTTAAATATACAACGCATACCAATGCTGAAAGCAGACTTATTACTGATCGGGAAATTCTGATAGACAGTAACAAAAAAAGTTATGATGAAAAAGTAATATCAATTCAAGTGGGATTAGGAAAAGAAACCAGATATGAAATTAAACAGATTTCCAATACAATTATTCCTTCCAGAGAATTTATCTTAACAGCAGGCAATATTTCAAAAATGACATTATTAAAATAAAGCAGCACAAGAAATCATCAATAACAACCTTCATACTGTGCTTATCATTCGATAAGAATCTAAAAAAAGCAGTCTCCTCAAGTAAAGGTAGAGGATTGATGGTGACTATGAGATATCAAATGTCTTAACATGCGCTATTTGACAATCAACCAAAACATGATGGATTATACGATCTGAAGTTCCGGTTTTCTGTAAGCATTCAGTACAGAATCATCAGAATCAAGATCAGTTATCAAGGTGCTGACCTGGCGTAAATCACATACTTTGAAAGATTCGCTTTGATTAAGCTTATTCTGACTGGCAAGGGCTATTGTCTTTTTGGAAGACTGTACCATCATTTTTTTTGTTTCCCCATCAGAGATTGAAACAGAAGAAACTCCAAACGAAGAATCAACGGCACATGTTCCCATAATAAAAAGATCAGCAATATATTTAGAGACTTCATAACAAGTAGTCATTCCCGAGGTGACAGCCAGATCTTGCTCATAGTTTCCGCCAAGAATTATTAATTCTACATTTTTAAACTTTTCAATGATTGGAACTATAGAAAGATTATTGGTGATAATCCGGATTTTAATATCTAAAGGCATATAATTTACGACAGCCCATATCGTTGTACCTCCATCCATGAAAACGGTCATTCCGTTTTTGAGGAATTGCTGTGTCTTTAGAGCGATAATATCTTTCTCTTTGGTCAGGAAAGATTGTCTGTCATGAAAAGTAAGCGGATCTTTTTCCCTTACAATGGCACCACCTCTTGCTTTTGAGAGAAGGCCGTTACGATGAAGAAGATCAATATCTCTTCTTATAGTATCTTCAGAGACATTAATCTGTACCGCTAAATCTTCGAACTTGACCTTTTTCTTATTTTGAAGTTCATTAAGAATTATTTCAAAGCGTTCTTCCTTTAACATATATTACTTTCTGAATTTATAGATTACAGCAACGATTATAAACAACAAAGCTATGCTTTCAAAAGCAACCATCAAAGAAAAATGATGTGCAATGAACCCCAGTAGTGCAGGACCCGCCAGCTGGCCGGCATATCCCATAGTGGAAATAACAGGTATAGTAACAGTTGGCGATAAGCCCGGAATTTTTCCGCCTTCACTGAAAAATACGGGAACAATATTAGCTGCACCTACTCCCAGCAGAACAAAGCCTGCGAGTGATAATGCCAGCCACGGACTGAATATCAGGATTAAGACTCCTAAAGCAGCTAAAACACTTCCACCAATGACAACAATTTTGCTGTTCAATTTGCTGATTAAAGAATCGCCTGTTAATCTCATTACTGCCATGGCTACAGAAAATGCAGCATATCCAATTCCTGAAAATTCAGATTCTACTCCCTTATTATCTCTTAAGAAAATGGCACTCCAATCCAGCATAGCGCCTTCAGAAAGAAAAACGATAAAGCACATGAAGCCTAATATAAATACTGTTCCATTTAGCCACTGAAAACGGCTGGTCACTACTTGGGCTTCATCAACGTGAGAAAATTTTTGAATGATCTCTTTTTCTTCCGGATAGTTTAATAAGTGACGAAACTGGAAAACCAATAATCCAATCAATAAAGCAGAAATTGTGATGGCTGCATAGATGGGATTAAGCCCAAATTTAATTAAAAATCCTAATCCCATTGCCCCTAATAATCCTCCTACACTGAACAGTCCATGTAATGATGACATGATAGGCCTTCCAAAGGCATTCTGGACCTGTACACCGTGTGAATTCATGGCGACATCAATGGTCCCGATACAACAGCCAAATGCAAAAAGGACTATTCCCATCAGATAGATATCTGAAACAATGAGCAGAAAAGGAAGGAGTAAGGCAGCTGATAAAACAGAAGTTAAAATAACTTTTCTGGTACCTTTTTTACTGATAAAAAATCCGGATAGCGGCATCATTACTAAAGCTCCGCCTCCGAGTAAAAGAAGTAAAAATCCTAGTTCAGCTTCGTTCAGGAGAAGTCTGTCTTTGGCTAAAGGCACCATAGGTGCCCAGCTTGACAATGCAAGTCCGCAAACTAAAAATATAAATTGGGTGGCTCTTTTAGCTTCACTTATTTTTTTGTCTAACATATTAAATTTATATTTTGCAATATTATGCAAATTTGTATAAATTTGCAAAAAAACAATTAATTATTTTAATTGATAGATTATTTAAAATGACAAACACCTAAAAATTTTTCATTATGAAAATTGAACACTTAGCAATCTGGGCAGATGACCTGGAAAAGATGCGTGAATTTTATTTAAAGTATTTTGATACAGTGAGTGGAGAGAAATATACCAACGAAAGGAAAGGTTTTACTTCCTATTTTCTGACATTCGGAGAAAGTAATACCCGTTTAGAAATCATGAATAGGTTGGATATTCATGAAGAGCCTGAAAAAAGAGGATTCAGTAAGGGAATTGCTCACTTTGCCATTTCTGTAGGAGGAAAAAATGCTGTAAACAAGCTCACAGAAAGGCTACGTGCAGATCATTACACTATTGAAAGTGAACCAAGAACAACAGGAGACGGTTACTATGAAAGCGTAGTGCTTGATCCTGAAGGAAATTATGTCGAAATATCAGCGTAATCAATAAAATCTTTTATGACTAAAACAATAATATTTGACCTTGGCGGTGTTCTGCTAGACTGGAATCCCAGATATTTTTATAGAAATATATTTAAGGATCCCGCTGAGATGGAGTGGTTTCTCAGCAACATCTGTACAGACGACTGGAATTTAGAGCAGGATAGGGGGAGAACTTTTGAAGAAGGTATTTCAATTTTGAAAAGAAAATATCCCCAGCATTCTGTAAATATTCAATTCTATTTTTCACAATGGGAGAAGATGCTCATCGGAGAAATACCGGGAACCGTACATGTTTTGAAAGAGCTGAAGAAAAAATATGCTATATATGGGCTGACCAATTGGTCAGAGGAAACATTTCCCATCGCTTATAATAGATTTGATTTTTTTAAATTATTGGATGGTATTGTCGTTTCAGGAACAGAGAAAATGATAAAACCGGATAAAGAAATATTCCGGGTATTATTAGACCGCTACAATCTTAAAGCTGAAGATTGCCTTTTTATTGATGATAATAAGGATAACATTCAATCTGCTTCAGAACTTGGCTTTGAAAGTATACATTTTAGCAGTGCAAATCAGCTAAGTTCAGTTTTAAAACTGAAAGGGGTATTGTAGATTGTGATTGAAACCATACCAAGTCGGTAGGTAAACTTTTCCTGCTTTTGAACACCTCCTATTTTGTTTATTCAAGTCTATTTCTGTAATATTCCCATTGAATTTCCCAACGGGCGATGAGTTGTCAGGATTTATTAAACTACTTAATATTTCCATCATGATTTTATATTCTACCATAAATACAAAAAATGCAATATTGTAGTATTCAGTAGTAAACACAAAACCACTGCAAAAATAGCAGTGGTTGTTTATTATTACTTCAGCACACGATGCAATCGTACAGCAGCGAGGGGAAGCCATCCGTGAAAAATAGACATTGGAATAGAAGAAAATTCCGAACTGAATCATCAGATAGATGAGTTGGAGACTTATACAATGCTTACCGATCAGGAAAAAGCAGATTGAATTGCAGTAGAAATTGAATTAAAACTATCTAAAATAAAGAAAGAGATCTTATCAAGATGGAGAGTATCTTATTGAGACTTTTGCTTCCAGTTCAGCATCCCGGTTAGCTAACGTTCTGTCCTGTTTGTCATATTCCCAGCCTTTTCTGGGAAGCTTTTTTAAGGCGTGTCTATTCAGGTATAGGAAATATATATTGAAAGGCAGGAAGTAAAGTTAGTTCATCAATAAGTCTTCCTTCACTTTGTTTACCTGCGTTCCTTTTTTCTGTTTGTTTCAAATTATGAAGAATATCATCCTTTAGTTGGTTTATCCTTACTTTTTAAGAGTAAACAGCCATTGATAAATTCTTTTATTTTTATTGTAAAACTACTATACAATACAGATCTATCCATACGGGATTCTGTAAGGTGAAAAATAGCATAGATTGTAATTTTACTACATATATGAAATAGAAAAATTGATTATTAAGTATCTTCAAGAAGGTTTTGGTCAGAATGAAATACCCGAACGATTAAAAAAATGAAGGTATTAAGCCAAACAGTTTAAGCTCAGTTGAAAAGCATTTAAATAAAATTAAAGAATTTTATGACGCTAAAACCCTTTTCACCTTACATGTATTCTGCATAATAATAAAGTTTTAGTAAATCCGGATTTCCGTAATGTGGATTAATAAAATAATTGTTATAATTATCTCAGATTGCAATCACAATTATATTATTAATTAAAAAAATAAACATTTATGAAAAAACTAATTTTATTAGCAGCTTTTGGAGTTGCTGGACTTGTAAGCGCGAAATCCGAAGATTTTAAAATTTCCTCAATTAAAACTGAGAAGACAGAAATCAAGAAAGCTTTTGACCTCTGTGGCGTGAATGTTACATTTTATGACAGTGAAGGAAATGTAACTGGTTCTCAATGGTACGTTACCGATGCTCCTACGCTTTCATCTTGTCAGGCTTTTCAGGCTATGGTAAAATGGAATCTTGCTAAAGCCGGATTTAGTCTTTCTGCAAACTAAATTATTATGAATTTCAAAAAAAAATATTTTACGATATTTTTCGTAATGTTTTTCTTGCGTGGACTTGCACAGATTCATGTAAAATATTATCATGTAAGATCTCCTATTGCGACCCTATATGAAGACCTATACATAAAAGATAATGATGTCATATCAATTCAGGATTCAATAGTTAACTTCAATAGTAATGGTACAATGTCTGCAGTAAAACCAAGTGGCAGACCTTTAAGCAAGAATTATTTTATTTCAAAGCTTCAGGACAAAGGAAAAACAAAAGATTTTTTCTTTACTGGACTTGACAGAAATACAAAATATTTTATTCACGATAATTTAACTAAACCGGTTTGGAAAATTGACGAGACGAAAACAAAAAAAATTCTAGGTTATAATTGTATAAAAGCAACTACTAATTTTAGAGGCTCGGAGGTCACTGCCTATTTTACAAAAGAATTGCCATATTCCGCCGGACCTTTTAAATTCTTTGGCTTGCCGGGAATAATATTAGATATAAGAGAAGATAATAAAAATTTTAACATCTGGAAAGCTGAAAAAGTGGAATTAAGTGTTGATCCCAATATAAATTTTACCCCCAAATTAAGCAGCTATCCTAAAATAACAATGAAAGAGTTTATTGATTTGAAGGATGGAACTCAAAACAATGAAATGAAGGATCTATTAAGCAGGATGCCAGCCGGCACAAAAGTCCAAAGCGACTCAAAAGGCAGAGCAGGCTTGGAAAAAAAATTTGAGTTTGAACAAATGTATGCTCACTAAAAAAGCACCTTTTAAACAAAACAGGGAAGTTTACCTTTGTCATATTCCCAGCCTTTTCTGGGAAGCTTTTTTAAGGCGTGTCTATTCAGGACTAGTCAAAAAACAGATTTTTAATAGATAATTTAATTTTTGTAATCTTAATATATTAAGTTGAATTTGAAAATAATTAAAATAAAATGAATTTAAGAAGGATAGGATATATATTCTTAGCAGCTTTAGCATTAACATCAATTATACTTGTTATTGAAGTTAATATACACCATGACAATATTAACTTTACTAAAGCTGAATTAAATGAAATAATACTTTGGTCATTTATAAGAGGTCTTGTAATTTCTTTAGCGGTTAATATAGCAAATCATTATCACTCACTTCAAAAAAGTAAAAATAACTAACTTTATATTTTAGCTCCTACAGATTATTGTAGGGGCTTTTTTATTTGCTAAAATCATCTTGAGGTAAGGTCAAATTAGAGTATATTTTATATTTATTAACTATTTGAAAAACGGGAAGTCTTCAATTATTACAACCCGGCATGAGTTGCATGAATATTGGGAGAAACGTAATGAAGAACTATATAGATAAACTATAAAAATTTATAGTATACAAATGGATCTGAAATTAACCTATTCGAAATAGCCTCAAAAAAAGATAAAATAAATATAGTTTATTGTAAAGTTTAATTTTTAAGACATAATTTTAAAGACTAAAAATTAATAATAAATCTCAAAAAAACGATGCGAATACAATCAATATTTATTCTAGGTCTTTTGTTTTCTTGTGCAAAACAACCTGAAAATAAAATAGATAATGACACTTGGGAAAAATTAGAGGTTATCACCCTTTTTCAGAAAATTACAATTGAAAATCACTCTGACAGTTCAGAAGTTGAAAATATTGTCTGGAATAAACAGATTTATAATATTCCCCCTAAATACATTATTGAAGACACTATAAAGACAAAAATTTATCTTGACAAAAATGAAAAAGACAGCTTAAAAAGTTGGATTAAATCTTCAATTCTTAAACCCAAATTTACAGCTTTAAATGCTTCTGATTATGTAGGAAATGTAGAATTAAAGTACATTGACAGAAACACCACGTTGAGTTGTAAATATTATTCTGTTGGAGAATGGGATAAAGTCTCAGAAAATACAAAAAAAATTTACAACTTATTGAATAGTAAAACAGAGTTATCTAAACAGTAAAAAACCATTCAACTCAGACGAGGAGAGTTTATACTGTATTAGTGTATAATAAAAAAAGAAGTTTTATTTGCTAAGGAGATAGAAAACAAAAGAGTAGAAATGAGAATATTTCAAATTATTAATTAGTAGAAAAAATGGAGTGCTTAGTGGTGAAAAGGCAGATTACATATTCATGTGTATTTCCTGCAGGAAAAGATAATCTGATGGATATTCTTAAAATTATTCCATCAAAAAGTGCTATTGCATGGCTTTCATATTTGTTGTTTAAAAAGGGTTTAATGACAAGTAACCAAAGCGAACTTGATTTTTTTATTCCATTATTGTTTAAAATGAACGCAAAATTACAACGTGAAATCACTGATTATTTACAGTACATTACTGATGAATTAGAAAATTATGTGTTTTTAGATCAAGCTTCTTTATTGATATTAATTGAGTATATTTTAGAAAACCATAATGAGAATAATGAGGATATACTTGAGTCAAAGGATGATTTTTCAAATTTATTTATTGCTTATTTAATTTGTTGTGATGAAAGGATTCATTATTCAACTAAGGATTTGGCGTCTATTAAAGATGCGGACTCACAAGTTTTACATCATTTGCCAGTACAATTAAAAATTAATGATGTAATTTATCCTAAAGATTATAGAGTAGAATTTATAAGGTTTTATTGCTTTATGATTTTTTGTGAGCAAGATGTAGAATTCAATGGATATCTAAAAGTATTTCTAAAAGAAAATCAGATTGAAAAATGGGAGGATTATTTACACTTTGTTTTGCACATCTATCTTAGAAATACTACTAACGAAGAAGGAGCTTCAAACTTGATGAAAATCGTTCCTGTGAGATGCTATCAGAAAAAGCTCTTACATACGATGAGTATCGATATCAACAGTTTCAAAAGGACAGCTGATTTTACAGGATTAAGAAGTAAGCCGATTTATTGTCATGGCAATAATTTATACAGTATTATTTTTTCAAACTTTTTTATTGATAAAATGTTTCAGAGTTTTTTGTTTGACCTTGCTTCTACGTTGAAAGAGAAAGGGATGAATAAAATAAAAAATTATCCTCAATTTAAACAATTAGTAGGAGAACGTTTTACAGAAAAATATTTGTTTTATGAAATAATGGAAGGTTGCTTTTCAAAAACATATAAAAAACTTATATCAGGAGATGAGTTGAGAAAAAAAATAGGAGATGGAGAACCTGATTTTTATATCAGAAAAGGAAAAAACATATTTCTATTTGAATTTAAAGATGTTATGCTAAATGCTAAGATTAAACATTGTGGTAATTTAGAGGAAATTCAGCATGAGTTTCTTCAAAACTTTGAACTTAAAACAATAGAAAAAAGTGGGAAAAATCAAAAACATAAAGATAAAGGTATAACACAGTTGCTAAATGTGATAGAGAGTTACTTAACTACAATCTTCCAGAATTTGGATAGATTTGAGATAACGGATAGATTTAATGTTTATCCTATAATTGTCTATCAAGATCCTTGCTTTGACATTGAAGGTTTCAGGTATTTACTGAATGACAGGTTTGAAAAATTAAAACGGAGTAGAGTTATTCCTGAAGATTGTTTTGTGAAAGAATTTGTAATGGTACCTCTTGAAATTCTAATTAAACTTGAAGATTACTTTGCTGACGGAATATTACAATTAGATATCCTCATTGATAATTACATAGTGGAATGTAAAAAATCTGAACAAAATAAATTACTTCCTTTTAATAAATATATTATGAGGCAAGCTAAAGAAAAAGGGTATAGGGAGGGGGAAAGTTCAAGATTTCAAAATATCCTGAATTCTTTTGTTGAAAAAAAATTGAATTAAATAAAATAATTAGCCACCCTTTTGACCACCCTAAAAATCAAAAACCTCTGAAAATCAAATGATTTCAGAGGTTTTTTGTACCCAGGACCGGGATCGAACCGGTACTCCTAAGAACTGGTGTTTGAGACCAGCGCGTCTACCAATTCCGCCACCTGGGCTTGATGTTGATTTCAAACATGTTGTTTGTTTCAAATTGGTGTGCAAATATAAGAACTTTTTTCAATGTTCAAAAGCTTTTTGAAGAAAAAAAATTAAAAAAATATTTCCAAACCATCGTAGGCAAGGTGCATTCCGTCCGGAAGTTGTTTATCTTCAATATCATGCAGACCTAAATGATGACTGATATGAGTTAAAAATAATTTTTTAGGTTTTAACTCTTCAAACAGTTTGATAACATCCGGCAGTATAAAATGGGCCGGATGGGGATCAAATTTTCTGATACAGTTTAATATCAGGACATCCAGATCCTTTAATTTTTCTTTTTCTTTCTCAGAAATAAAACCGGCATCAGTGATGTATGCAAGATTTTTGAACTTATATCCGAAAACTGAAATTTTATAGTGAATTACTTCAACAGGGGTAATTTCCGTATCAAGAACATGAAACGGTTTATTTTCAATTTCATGAAGTTCAAAAGCCGGAGCTCCCGGATATCGTACGTCAGCAAATGCATATGGAAAACGGTTTTTAATCTCATATGCTACCCGTGAGTAACAGTATAAGGGAACATCTTTTCCGCTTTTGAAAATTAATGGGCGCATATCATCCAGACCAATCACATGATCATTATGCTCATGCGTAATCAGCGCAATATCTACGTTGTGCTCATGGTTTGTAAGCATTTGCTGCCTGAAATCCGGACCGCAGTCAATGAGTATTTTCTTATTTTCCTCCGTAGTTACCATAGCGGAAGAGCGTAAACGTTTGTCTTTCGGATTTTCGGAGGTACACACTTCACATGTACAGCCTATAACGGGTACACCCTGAGAAGTACCAGTTCCTAAAAATTTCAACTTCATTTTGTTTTGAGGTTGGTTTAATTTTGGTAAATTTACAAAAAATTTCACGTCCTAATGTATCAGAAACTAACTCCTAAGCAAAAAGCATTAACAATTAATCTAGATCCTACTATTTATGGTACTTTCGCAGAAATTGGAGCCGGGCAGGAGACTGTTCGCCACTTTTTTAGAGCAGGGGGAGCTTCCGGTACAATTGCTAAGGCAATGTCTGCTTACGACAAAGATTTTAGTGATGCCATCTACGGAAAAGAAGTAAAAAACAGATATGTAACCCAAAACAGACTTCGCAAGATGCTCCGCTATGAGGTTGCATTGATTGAAGAAAGAATTTCCAGGGATAATAATCCTGACAGAAAATTCTTCTCATACGCGAATACTGTAACAACGATTAATTTCGATAAGACGGTTAAAGGTCACGGATGGGTAGGAATCCGTTTTCAGACCAAAGAAAACGAAGACTATAATGAGATCGTTATCCACGTAAAATTCAAAGAAAATGATGCTACCTTACAGCAGGAAACACTGGGTAACCTTGGCGTGAACCTGATCTTCGGAGCCTTCAATTACTTTGATAACCCAAGAACACTTGTTGAATCTTTATACGATGATATCGCAAAAGACAATCTGGAAATTGACATGATCGATTTCAGCGGACCTGCTTTTTCATATGTTGATAACAGGCTGATGTCTTTACAGCTTGTGAAAAACGGAATGACGGATGCTGTAATTTTCAATTCTCAGGGGAGCAATATGCTTCCGGCAGATGTCTTGTACAAGAAAAATATCTTTGCGGTAAGAGGAAGCTTCAGACCAGTTACGAAAGTAAATATTGATATGCTTCAAAATGGACTGGATATGTTCGTTAAAGATGCTATCTGCAGCCATGAAGACACAGAGGTCCTTATTGAAATTACCATTTCCAATCTTAGAGCGGATGGTGATATTGATGAGAGGGATTTCCTGGATAGAGTAGATATTTTAGGTAAACTGGGGTATACTGTTATTATTTCAAACTTCTCGGAATACTATAGGCTGATCGATTATTTTGCCTCTTATACTAGCGGGAATATTGGAGTTGCAATGGGGGTAAATAACCTGTTGATGGTATTTGACGAGAAATACTACAAAGATATGTCCGGAGGAATTCTGGAAGCATTCGGTAAGTTTTTCAGAAATGGAATGCGAGTGTATCTGTATCCTTACAAAGATCCGGAAACACATCAGTTACTGGATTCTTCAAACCTTAAAGTAGAAGAAAACCTTAAAGAATTATACAAATATTTCAAACGCAATAACCGTATTGTAGATATTACCAATTATAATCCGGAATTTTTAGAAATTTACTCAAGAGAAATATTGAGAAAAATTGCTTGTTGTGCCAAGGGCTGGGAAACCCAGGTTCCGGATGGCGTGGCAGAAATGATTAAAGAGCGTGGAATGTTCGGTTATAAAGAAGAACTATCCTTAAAACAATTCTCTTAAAAAATAAATACAATGTCAGAATTAAAGAAAAGACTTTCCTCAATTCTTGAAAGTCCTAAACATAATACAGAAGAAAAACTTGAAAAAGTATGTCACTTGTTGGATCAGGAGATTTCTTATTTCAACTGGACAGGTTTCTATTTCAAAAATGGAGATAAAGAAGAACTGATCTTAGGCCCTTACGTAGGAGCACCTACCGATCATACTATTATTCCGTACGGAAAAGGAATTTGCGGTCAGGTTGCCGTTTCCAATGAAACATTTGTTGTGCCGGATGTACATGAAGAAAGTAACTATTTGAGCTGTTCAATTGATACCAAGGCTGAAATTGTGGTTCCTATTTTCAAAGACGGACAAAATATTGGTCAGATTGATATTGATTCTCACACCGTAGATCCATTCACAGCAGAAGACCGTGAATTATTGGAATGGCTTTGTAATGAAGTTTCCAAAGTATTGTAATTGAATTTCAATAAGAATATAATAGAAACTCCAGCTTTTAGGCTGGAGTTTTTTTATGTTGATTTGCTGAACAGAGGAGCTGATTTTTAGTGAAAAATAAGAAATAGTAGTTTCTTAAAAATAGCATTGAAAAGCTTTTCAGGTAAATATTAATAGCTTTTAGATTGGATGCAGGCAATATTTTCACTTCTACATTTTAAGCATCTGAAATTTTGAGATCTTTGAAAGGTCAGATCCGCATTAAATTTATTTCTGTGAGTAATCCTTTAAAATAATGCTCACATTTGGCAATATGAGTTCCGTACCAGGAGAATGCTTCACCATCTACAATCATGATTTTTTTGTCAGGATAAAAGACCTGCAGTTCTTCAATATGTTTCTCTTTAAAAGGAAAAGGCTCAGAGGAAAGCATGATTACATCAGCATCCGAAAGATCTTCTGTGGTAATCACAGGGTAGCGGGTTTTGTCTTTAAAAATATTTTCAAATCCTATTTCTGCCAGAATTTTATGAATAAAAGTGTCTGAACCAATAGTCATATAAGGATTTTTCCAGATCAGGTATGCTGCTTTTACCGGTGTTTCAAGTTTTGACAGATTAAGAATATCGTAAATTTTAAGGTTGAAAAGCTGTGCTTTTTCTTCTTTTTTGAAAAGGTTTCCAAGGTTTTTAAGAAGATAATAATTGTCTTCAATCGTTTCTACATTGGTTACCATTACTTTAAAGTCACTCATTAAAGCTTCTACCTGATCTTTGACATTTTCTTCTTTATTGGCGATGATGAGATCCGGATGTAAGTCTTTTATTTTCTGAATATTAATGTTTTTTGTGCCTCCTATAATGGCTACGTTTTTTACTTTATCATGAGGATGAATACAGAACTTTGTCCGGCCGATAACCTCATGTTCGGTCAGTCCCAGGTCAAATAAAGCCTCAGTAATAGAGGGTACAAGTGAAACGATTTTCATATTGGCATATTAGATGATGCCTAAAATTACAAAAGTTTTCCGGTTAAGAAAAGTCCCGCGACTGTAAAATAAATGATAAGTCCCGTTACATCCACCAATGTTGCCACAAACGGAGCAGAAGAAGTAGCAGGGTCAAGTTTTAATTTCTTTAAAACAAAAGGAATCATAGAACCAGATAAAGTTCCCCATAATACGATAGCAATAAGAGAAACGGAGACACTCAGTCCTACATACACCCAATATGGACCATAGTTGAAAAAGCCAATCTGCTGCCAAAGCATAATTCTGATAAACCCGATGGCTCCTAGAATAGCTCCCAGACATATTCCGGAGATAATTTCCTTCTTCATGACGTACCACCAGTCTTTAAGATTGATCTCCTGAAGTGCCATAGCACGGATGATCAAAGTGGCGGCCTGTGATCCTGAATTTCCTCCACTGGAAATAATAAGAGGAACAAATAAAGCAAGAACAACTGCTTTTTCAATTTCCTTATCAAAATATCCCATTGCAGAAGCAGTCAGCATTTCTGAAACAAAAAGAATAATAAGCCAGGTAGCTCTTTTCTTGATCATCTCATTCCATGATGTTTGGGTATACGGAAGGTCTAACGCTTCCAATCCCCCGAATTTCTGGATGTCTTCCGTGTTCTGCTGTTCAATTTGGTCGAGGATATCATCAATTGTTACAATACCTACCAAAACACCCGCTTCTGTAATAATAGGAAGAGCACCACGGTCGTATTTTTCGAAATAAGTTACCGCATCTTCTTTTGAAGTAGTAGTGGTGATCGCGACGAAATGATTATCTGTAATATCAGAAACCAGTGTATCTTCTTCCTCAAGAAGCAAGGTCCCGATGGCAAGGTCATCAATCAGGCGGTTTCTTTCATCCACCACATAAAGATAATTCATAGTTTCCACTCTTCGCCCTACCTTTTTGATCTGCTGAAGACATCTTTTTACCGTCCATTCCTTACGGATCTGGATATAATAAGGGGTCATCAGACGGGCGATAGAGTCAGAATTGTACCCTAAAAGTTTTAAAGCAATTCTCCTTTCCTGCGGATTAAGATGATTGATAGAGTACTTGATAAGCTCATCCGGGAAGTCCTCAAAAAGAGAGGTTCTGTCATCCGGAGTCATCGCATTCAGGATCTCGGATACTTCATCGCTTCCGATACTTCTGATGGTATCTTCCTGGAAGTCAGGGTCGAGGTGGGAAAACACTTCTGCTTTGTATTCTTTCGGTACCTTCAGGAATGCGAGCAGCCTTTCATCAGCAGGAAGTTCGCTGAGTGTTTCGGCAATGTCGGCAGGATTGAAGATAAGTTCGTCTCTAGAATTCAAAGGCTGAAATTTTTTGGATATGCAAAAATAATTCAAATTTTTAAGACTGCGTAATAAACTGGGAAAATTAAGGATTAATTAAAGTTTAGTGCTTCATAATAAGAACAAAAAACATCCGCCGGGACGGATGTTGAAAAATTAAATTTTAAATTCCAATATTCTTTAAATTGGTTCGCATTCTGAAGTAGGAATGTAAGTACAGACAGCGTTTGTACAGCATTGGTATGGCCCGCAATCTGAGTTGCTGCCACACTTTTTTATTCCATTTCCTTTAATGTTTTTTTGCTCCAGCCTGTTGAGCTTCTTAAGATTTAAATTACTCATGATTATTAATAATTTAAAATTAAGGCTCTATCATACAGTCATGATCAAGACACTCTCCATTGCAGCAATATCCAACGGAACAAGGTCTGTTTATACTGCATCTGAATGGTCCGATACCTCCGTTAATCTCTTTTGAAGCCTGTCTGGTAAGTTTCTTTAGATTTTTCATATAATTTAGATTTAATGTAGTACTAAAATAGTAAATATTTCTATATTATTCATTTGTTGGTGAAAATATTTTACAATGAATAAATGTTTTGTTTAATATTTTAAATAAAAACACCTGCATTTGCAGGTGTGCGTAATGATCATATTATTATCATTATTCCAAGGGGCATGGGTATAAAACGCATGTGTTGTGGCAGCATGATCCACCTTGGCATTGAGAATGTTCTGTACATCCTTTAATAATTCCGTTTCCTTTAATTTCTTTTTGCTCTTGTCTGCTAAGTCTTTTAAGATTTGGATTTTTCATAGGATTTGATTTTAAAGTTTAGTTTACCTTGTTTTTTATTCCATACAAATGAACGGACTGCAAATACCATTGCAACACCATCCAATAGTGCATGGATTCATTTTGCTGCATCTTGCTGATGCTCCGCCTTTAATCTGCTTGGCTTTCTCTCTGCTGAGTTTCTTTAAATTTTTCATATGATTAAGGTTGTAATGTATCACTAAAATAGTAAATATTTTTTAATTATTCATCATTTGGTGAAAATATTAAACTGTTAATCAGTATCTTGTGATGTTTTTGAATAAAATGTGTATTTTTTAATGGGTATAAATGCTTTGTATTTCAGGCTTATATTTTTATAAATAAGGATAGAGATCATTCATGAATATTCCATTACAGTATGATCCATTCCGACTTTCAAAAGAAAATGGTATTGGAGAAACTAAAATCAGAAGAAATCTGAAATTTTTATAAGTTCGGATATATAGGCTGAAAAGTATCTGCCCATTATGAATCAGCCGGTAAAAAATCGATAATTATTAGATTTAAATAAAGAGATAGGGGAGAGCTTACGATAGAAAATCTGTTACCTGCGAGAAGTTTAAAACGATAAACTTCCAGCTCAGAGTTCTGTTTCTGTTGGTTTCAGTTTTCTCAGTTTTTTTATAATCCCTTTTATTGCCCCTTCTGTTCCCATCTTAACAGAATTTACGGTAGAACCAAGCAAACGCATATTTTTGCGGTAGGTGTCATGATCACTTTCTGTAACAAAGTTTCCGTCAGCGTCAAAAAGTTTCATGCTTACCACAACCTGATTCGAGAACACATATTTTCCAAAACCTACTTTGAAATACCTTACTTTGGAAACAATGGCAAAATCAGCATCATTATTCACACAGTAATCCATAATGGTCTGTCGGTCTATACTATCGTAGGAAACCTGAACTTCTGCGCGAAGCATTTTATTTCTTTTTCCACTGAAATTATCAGACACAGCATCAAAAAAAGCATTATTCGTAGGATCCTTTATTTCATCAATATCAGGCTCTACTTCGGGATTGAAGTACAGGACTTTTCTTATTTTGTCATCAGTATTTTTCTGTGCTTTTACAGAAGTAAAACCAATGGCTAAAAAAATAATAACTGCTGTAAAGGATATAATTTTTTTCATTTGTAATTCGAATGCAAAATTACTGCCTTTTCGTTGGATTACATGAAATTTATTATGATTTTTTTAACATTTTTTTCTATTAAAATTGATTTATGAAATCAATAATGTTTGCAGGATCAAAAAATAGTTGTAATTTTGCACCCGTTACATAATAATCATTAAACAATATTGGAATGTACTTAACAACAGACAAAAAGCAGGAAATTTTCGCAAAACACGGGAAATCTGCACAAGACACAGGGAGTGCTGAAGGACAAATCGCTCTTTTCACTTTCAGAATCAACCACTTATCTCAACACCTAAAGGCTAACCGTCACGATTTCAACACAGAGAGATCTCTAGTGAAATTGGTAGGTAAGAGAAAAAGTTTATTAGATTACCTTAAAAATAAGGATATCGCAAGATATAGAGCAATTATTGCTGAACTAGGTTTAAGAAAATAATCTATAAAGATTTTCAAAATAAAAAGCAACTTCGAAAGAGGTTGCTTTTTTGTTTTGTATGACTGTGAAATGTAATCATAGACGGCGCAACAATTTTTATTTTGAATAAAATAAGTACCATAATAAATAGTACAGTTGAAGGAGAGAATCCCTGAATGCTGAATTTAAGGTTTAACGGAGTATATTAGTTCGGTTTTTTTCCAATTTTCCCCAAATGCGTGTTCTGAAAGCTGTCCGGATATTTTAATCCATAACCTAATATTCTGTCAAAGGAAGAATGCGAAAATAATAGGGCCCCTGCCGCCTGCAGATAAGGTAAAGAGAGGAATGTTCCGGCCAGATAAACAAGAATAGCTAGTCCCAGATGATGGAAAAGGTTATAGAAAAAGGCACCCGCTTTACTGTTCACCATATATCCCAACATCGAAATGTCTGGAGCAAAAAACAGTCCGGCGAACCACCACCAGGAATATCCTGTTTGTGCAAACGCATATATTCCTAAAAGAAGAAAAGCTGCATATTCGAATTGTAACTGTAATTTCATTGTAATCCGGCTTTAAATTATCTATGAATAAGTCCTTTATTTTAATAGAAAGTTACACCTTTAAGATAAGAAAAAAATAAAGCGGAATATTTTAATATTCCGCTTCTATACATTTTGATTTAAATAATTTTAATGGCCTGACTTGGCTTCCGTACTTTCCACGTGGCCAAGATATTTTGTACAATAAGCACCAAAGATCAGGATCACCAGATAGCAGAATACAGGAATAATAAATGAATGCTGTACCCCAAACTGATCTGCAAGATAGCCCTGGAAAATGGGTACAATGGCACCTCCTAAAATTGCCATTACGACCAAAGAGGATCCCTGACTGGTATATTTCCCTAATCCTGAGATGGCAAGCGTATAAATATTAGAGAACATAATAGAATTGAAAATTCCGATTCCCAGAATACTGTACATCGCCAGTTCACCACTATTTACCATCGCAGAAATCAATAATACTACATTGACAGCGGCAAAAATAGATAATGTTCTTGCCGGAGCTGCTTTACCAATAAAGAAAGCAACAAAATTAAGTGCAATAAATACAAGGAAGAAACTGATTTGGGCAAAGGTCAGATTAACAATACTGAAAATGACTAAAAATACAAGGGCTGCTGCACCTAGCATATAAATCGCTTTTTTACCCTGACTGATAGAGTGGTTTAGAGAAATAGCACCTAAGAACCTCCCAATCATAGCACCTCCCCAATATAAAGAAAGATAATTTTTACTGATTATTTCATCAAAGCCCATGATCTGAGGCTGCTCCAGAAAACTTATAATAAAACTTCCCACTGCAACTTCACCGCCTACATAACAAAACATAGCAAAGACTCCGAATTTTAAGTGATTAAACTTTAAAGCACCCCAGCCTTTTACAATTTCTTCTGTATCATTGGTTTGAAAAGAAGGAAGTTTAACTCTGGAAATCAGTAAAGCTACCAATAAAAGGATGGCTGCAAAGATCAGATAAGGGATTCTTGTTGCTACAGCACTGAAAGAACCGTCTTCTGAGGAAAATAATTCAAAAATCAAATGTCCCCCTAAAACCGGTGCAATAGTAGTTCCCAGCGCATTGAAAGCCTGAGTCATGTTTAAGCGGCTGGAAGCTGAGTCTTCCGATCCTAATAAGGATACATAAGCATTAGCTGTAATCTGAAGTACTGTAAATCCTAAACCAAGAATAAACAACGCACCTAGAAATAAAGGATAATAGGAAAATGTGGCGGCCGGATAGAATAGAATACAGCCTAAAGAAGCAAGGAAAATTCCAAAGAGAATTCCCTTTTTATAGCCTACTTTATTAATGGGATCTCCTTTAGAGATTGAGATGAAGAAATAAATCAATGAACCTATAAAGTAAGCTCCGAAAAAGCAGAACTGTACAAGCATAGATTCAAAAAAAGTAAGTTTGAAAAGCTGTTTCAGATAGGGGATAAGAATGTCATTCATACAAGTGATGAATCCCCACATAAAAAACAAGAGGGTAATGGTAATCAGCGGAATCGTATAATTCCTGCTTTGCGGTTGTACTTCTTTATTATTCATAAACATTTATTTATCTGTGGTAAGGAAAGGTCCTTAGATTTTGCCTACAGCATTATATTTTGTGAAGTAGGGCAAATATAGGGATGAACCCATATTTTTGCAATTATTTTAACGTTTTTTACAGCGAAATGTATACTTTTTATTGACTTAAAATATTATTTTCATTTTTTGAGACAATAATACAAAAAGAACAGGATTTTTCAATACAATATCATTAAAAAAATGTCATTTTCTTCTTTTGTTAAAAAAAGGTTCATCTCATGAATTTTACTTTCTATTGATATTTATATTTTTCAGAGTAGTCATGAAAATAAAATTATTCCTGAATATTTATTCTTCCGGACAAATCGTATAATAACCGGATGACTCTTTTTTATATTTTCTTTGTTTAAATTCTACAGATATCGATGATATTTCAGCCACTGGATGTACACGTCTATCCAGTGGTCTACAGGTAAATTTTGAACTCCCATTCCAAAACCATGGCCGCCTTTTTCATACATATGGAGCTCAGCGGGCTGGCCTGCTTCCAGCCATTTAGTATACAATAAAATACTTTTCGGTGCTAATTTGAGCTGGTCGTCACTGGCAGCGCAGATAAACATAGGCAATGATCCTTGGGGAATTGGTGCATTTAAAAGGTTTTCATCAGGTGCTCCGTAAATAGCGGCTGCAAAATTAGGAACAGTAGAAGCATTGGTGCTGTGTAAAATACTCTCTAAAACAACATTTGCCCCTGCAGAAAATCCAATAACTCCTAAATGATCTGTTCTGATATTCAGTTCCTTTGCATGAGATCGAAGGTACGTAATAGCTGTTTTCACATCTTCTCCGGCCATCATTTTTATAGGAGCTGTTTTAGTCTCAAATGCAGTGGGGTTTTTAATGTTTTCCATCATTTCACGGGCAGGATCATTAGATTTTGTTTCCAGAAGCCGATATTTTAAAACAACTGCGGTGATTCCTTTTTCAGCAAGCTTTTTTGCTAAATCAATCCCTTCTCTATTGATAGAAAGGCTTTGAAAGCCACCTCCCGGAGCAATAACGATTACTGTTCCGTTCGCTTTGTCTTTTGGAGCTTCAAATACCAGCATAGAAGGGCTGGTTACATTATATACCACTTCGGTTTTAAACAGATCGGAATACGTATGGGCTTCTTTCTGTTTCCATTTTTCCGTTCCCGGTGCTTTTCCATTGTATAATGGAATGCTTTTTTGTGCCTGCATAGTAGTGATTCCTATAAGGAATAATCCAGCTGTAATTAGGTTTTTCATGCTATATAGTATTGTTTTAATAAATTATCGGGTATACTTCATAGTTCTCGCATCTTTGATCACGCCTGACCAGTTCAGGCCATATCCGAAATCATAAGCATGCCCTTCAGAATCTGTATAAGGAACCATGTCAAAAGGAACATCTTCTTTTTGAGTTTCTACGGTTTTCATATCTTTTGGCATCTGAAGCGGCAATAATCCCGAAGGCTCATATTTTCCTGCTATAATATCTACTACAGCCTGATTAGATACATTAAAATTGACTAAAATAGCATCCGAATGTTTTTCAAACTCAGAGAAAATCATAGGCTTTGATGCAGTCACAGAAACGATTACAGGTTTGCCATTCATTGCTTTTTGAGTATTCTGGATAGTTTGAAGATCCGTAAAGTTACTCGCTGTTGTCGTTTTATTTTTATAGCTTCTATCCTTTATATTAGGAGCAACAACCGGATCTCCGGCAGCAATACTTTTCTCCCGGGCATCTGTAGCGGTATACGTTTCATATTGAAGTGAAATTGGCAGATATCCGTTTCCTCCGTCTTTAACATCCACATCGCTGTAACCCGCTTCTTCACTATAGGGACTCTGAACAAAAACAATAGCAAAATCTGCTTTCGCAGGATCATCGGTAACATTATAATACTTTTTAACAAACTCTAAATCTATAGGATAGCTGAGTGAAGGAGCGGTATAGACTGCCCACCAGTTAAATGCTGCGGGAGAATATCTTTTGGGTATATAAACAGTCTTACGTTCTTTTATTGGTAATGCATTTGACTTATTTTTCAGCATGACAACAGACTTTACCTGAGCTTCGTAACCCGCTTTCATGAATTCCGGATTTCCTACGATCTTTTTAGTTTCCTCTACCTCTACATATGGATTTTCAAACAGGCCTGTTCTGAAAATATTTTTCAATAAACGAACCGCAGACTGCTCAAACCGGTTACGCATATATTTTTCACCATGTTCTTTTACACCCATCTTATAAGCATCCAGTACAGGTTCTTTATCATTATTTCCTCCGAACTGGTCTACACCCGCTTCCAGTATTTTATAATGACGCTCTGCAACTGACAGTTTTTCTACTCCCCAGGGTTTTCCAGCAAATGTACCAGGCGTTTTGCCCTCATCTGCAGTGATGAGCCAGTCACTACACACTACACCGTCGTAATCGTATTTTCCACGGAGAAGATCCGTGATCAGGTATTTACTGAAGCCGTTTCCTACATTTTCTCCGTTTTTGGTATCCTGGTTAAAGCTGATCGTGTAATAAGGCATTACGGCAGATGCCTCTTTAGTACTTCCATTTAATTTGAAAGCACCCTCTACAAAAGGTTTTACGTGTGTTTGGAAATTATTCCCCGGATAAACGGCATATTTTCCCATGGCCCAGTGAGCATCTCTTCCCCCTTCTTCAGGCCCTCCGCCAGGCCAGTGTTTTACCATAGCATTAACACTTTTATATCCCCATCCGTTTTTGATAACATCTTTCCCGAAAGAGGTTTGAAAACCGTCAATGTAGCCTCGTGCCATATCAGTGGTAAGTTCTGGACTTTCACTGAAGACATATGCAATTCTGTACCAGCGGGGTTCAGTACCTAGATCGATCTGCGGAGAGAGCGCTGTGGAAATTCCTAAGGCGCGGTATTCCTGAGCCGCTATATTTCCGAATTTTTTTACCAGTTCAGGATCAAAGGTAGCTCCCATGGCCAGCCCATCCGGCCATAATGAAATCTGGCCCCCGGCACCCTCATTGAACTCAGCCGTTACAGAAGCAGAATGTCTTGGGTCCGAGCTGTTGTTGGCAGGAATTCCCAGTCCTAATCCTTCTATATAAGCCTGCAGATTGTTATTCCATTTGGCAGCAACCTCCGGAGACTGAAGAGTGGTAACAAGTACATGGCGGAGATTGTCATCCTTCAGGAATTTCTTCTGCTGATCAGTAAGGTCCCAGGCTTTGGCACCACTTTCACTGAAAAACTTTCCGTTATATTTTCCGGCTCTGAAACCTTCTGATGGAGCGGGGACTGCCTGATGGGCACTGTAAAGCATCAGCCCTGCTATTTGTTCAATGCTCATTTTCGAGGCCAGATCTTTTGCTCTTTGTTCTACAGGTAAACGCCAGTCTTCATATTGATCTAATTTTCCGTTTTTATTGAGATCTTTGAATTTATGACCTCCCACTGTAAGAATGGCAACACCGGATTCCTCAGTATATCCTAAAGTAGGTCCTTTAGCATTGGTTACGGTATGGATGGTCTGTGAGAATGCTGTAATGCTTAGAAATAAAGCGGCTATATTCAGTACTGTATTTTTCATAAGATAAAGTTTAGAAGTTAAAGTTGATTGAAAATTGGGCTGTAAACGGCATGATATAAGTTCCGGTCAATAGTTTTCCGTAATATGGACTTGCATCGGTAATCAGTTCTGCACCGTTAATAGTTCCGCTTGCTCCTCTTTGATTCAGGAAGTTGATCACGGTTGCCCCTACATTAATATTTTTGTTGACGGTATAATTGACGCCTCCAAAAGTTTCCCATCTCGGAGCAAAGTACAGTACATTGGTTAAGTTGGCATATTGTTTTGAAAAATAACGGAAACTTGCCCAAAACCTCCATTTGTCTATAGTATAGCTTGGATCAATTTCCATTAAAACTTTAGCAACGCCTAATACATTCTTATCACTGTAGTCATAATCCTTTCCGAAGGCATTAAATTTAAAATTCTTATATACAGGATCCTGGAAAGTAATTAAATAATGAAGGTTAAACCCCTTGAATGGTTTTAAAACAAAATCTGTA
The DNA here is from genome assembly GCF_021869765.1 of Chryseobacterium sp. MEBOG06. Lineage (NCBI taxonomy): Bacteria > Pseudomonadati > Bacteroidota > Flavobacteriia > Flavobacteriales > Weeksellaceae > Chryseobacterium > Chryseobacterium sp. MEBOG06. The sequence continues at coordinate 1,342,225 of NZ_CP084580.1, forward strand.
GTCCATCCCAAAGTCTGGATATCATAATAAACCGTTGCTGTCTGGGCTTCTGTTGTATTAAGGGGATTTACTAGATTGTATCGGTTAAGATTATTATTCTTTTTAAGGATTGTAGCTTGTGAAATCAGCTGGATATAATCCGTATTCCAGAATACGCCAATGGCGCCCAGCGGACTTTTTATTTTTTGTGTATTAGGATCAAATGCCTGTGAATAGCTTTCTAACCGTCTGTTTTCTTCAGTATATAAGAAGTTGGCCAGTAGACCGAAATTTTTACTGATGTTATAGGTTGCATTTAAACTTCCTGCAACCTGCAGCCAGTTTTGTTTAATATTGGTAAAAACAGAGTTTCCAAAAGTAAATCCGGGAGTTCTTGGTACCATTGAAAACTCTCCGTCAACGATATGATTTCTTAGATGAAGGCCGTAGCTCAGATTAAGGTTATCCGTTACCTTCCATTCATCAGTGGCATATACAGAGAGTTTGTTTTCAGTTCCGCTATGGTACTCTCCGCCTATATTGTAATTATAAAATCCGTCACTATCTGTATTGGTACCTACTAATCTTTGTGGCTGTGCCCCGACGGTCTGAAAGAAGAAAGATCTGTTGGAGGTAAATTTGTCAACATTATAATATTGCTCTAATATTCCTAAAGTAAGATTATGATTGCCAATCTGCTTATTGAAAGAAAAACGGCCGGCAATATTGGTGATGGGAGTTTCCGGCGTGTGCATGGCAAGCTGTGTTCCTATGTACCCGGAATAGGGCTGGCCTGTAGAGGCAACTGTATAGCCTGCCGATTCACTAGTCTGGAAGATACTCAATGGAATGATGGTTGATATGGCAACCTTAGCAAAATGCATTCTTGTTGAGAATTTGAAATTCCATCCGTTGTTCAGTAAGTAATTACCGAAAATATCAATGTTGTGGGATTTGGTGGTATTATCATTACCTGCCATCGATGCCCAATAATCATTTCCTTTTAGAAGGTCCTTCATTTTAATACGCCCATCGTTTACAACGTATGAATCCCTTCCGATCCTAAAGTCATCCAGTTCGGTTACTTTACCATTTTCTCCATATTGAAAGACAGCATAGTTGCCTATATTGTACGAGTCTGCATATTTGTACAATGCCGTGATTTTCCCTTTGTCATTATTAAAATATTTTGTAATCCCAAGTCTGAAAATCTTGGTTTCATCTACATTTCTGGCAAATCCAAGTTTAAAAGTACTGGGATCGTAATTTAAAAATGCACCGGCAGTATAAGTCCATCCGTTTTTAGAAATAGGCCCGGAGACATTGACGTCACCCTGCAGCCAGCCAAAGCTGCTTGTGGTGAATTTTCCTTTTATTTTTAAATCTTTAGTACCAGTCTGGGAGTAAGAATTAACAGCAAAACCAAGGTCTCCCATGGTATTGGCGAGCTGGTCCATTTTTAAGAGTCCTGTTTTTTCGAGCCCTACACTCTGTCTCCATGTTTTATTGGGAAGTTCAGGCCAGAAGAGATAAACAGACGGCAGATCGTTTTCGAGAATAGTAATTCCACCTACTGTAGAGGGAAGGCCGATATTCACATCTCTGGGGCTGGTGTTGTTGGCAGCATTTAGCATTACGTTTCTGTTGTTGTCTTCTTTAGAAGATACCGCTGTAGTTTTGATGCCTTCCTCGGCCTTTAATACTTTTTTTACAGAAAGACTGTCTGTCTGTTGTCCAAATACCTGATTGCAGCAGGAGAGTACCAGACTTAGGACTGCAATTTTAAATGTAGTTTTTTTCATTTCAATAATGTTTAATTTTTTTATTTGCTGTGATCTTGTATTCTGACCATATATAAGAGAGGGATTCTTTTATAACAATGCTTCGCCTTCATAGATCTGCACTTTTCTGCTATTGCTGTCATATTTTTTATATGACAATTATCTAACTGCTGCGATTACCTGCTACGTGTTGTGATGCATTTACGCCCATAAGCATGATCTCTTTATTTTTTTAATGCTTTTTTGATCATGTATTAATTTTTTGCCTGATGCAGAAAAAAATGATAAAAATCTAATCATAAAGTAGCGTTTTTCTTTAATGCTTCATTATGAAGCATTACAATACTAGCAATTTTATTGACACTACCAAAATTTTGTTAACAAAAAATTAATATTACGTGTATGTTGTTTGTATTCAGATGATTGTATTTTTTATTTATTGCTTATTAATTAGAGTTATGGTGAAGAATTGAAAATTTTGAGATTAAAAATTAACCAAAATTTATCCTCAGATTAAAAAAATGGAATTAGGTCTGTTTTTAACATTAATTTTGTTGAACTCAATGTTTTAGAAATATGAATTTTAAGAAACAGATTATTGAAAAGTCAAAAGAGGCTTACCAGATTTACGTGCCTCATCTTTCTATAGATACTGTCATATTTGGATTTAATGAAAGCGAACTGAAAGTTTTGCTGCTCAAAATGAATTATAATAAGCAATGGTTTTTGCCTGGGGGATATGTGGGAAAATCAGAATCTTTAAATGCTGCGGCACAGCGTATCTTACAAAACAGGGCCGGTGTAGAAAATATCTTTCTGGAAGAGTTTGGGGTATTTGGAGAGCTTAACCGCAATGAGTCTTTTTTTGAAGATTTTGATGATGATCTGTGGCATAAGCAGCGGTTTATTTCTATTGGCTACTATGCATTGGTAGACTATAAGAATGTAGAACCGAAGCATGATGCTCTTAGTGAGGCCTGTGAATGGATTGATCTCACTCAGCTCCCTGATATACTTTTGACGATGGATCACCGGATGATTATAGAAAAAGCGTTGTTGGCACTTAGAGAGAAAATGGCTTACAAACCCATTGGTTATAATCTGCTTCCAGAGAAATTTACGCTCCCTGAGCTGCAAAAATTATATGAAGTTATCTTGGGAAAAGAACTTAACCGGGGTAATTTTTATCGGAAAATAAAAAATACGGGAATACTTCAGAAACTGGATGAACGAAAGAAAGGAGGTGCCCATAAGTCTCCGGACCTGTACAGCTTCCATATCGAAAACTATAATATGCTTTTAAAAGAGGGCCTAAGCAGTTGGTAAAAGATGATTGGGATGTCGGGTTCTTTTCTTTTCGATGCTGGCAGTTACAAATAAAATATATTATCTTTGCAAACGAAAATTTAAAGAGTTTAAATATTAATTCATACTCAATACGGAGTATTAAGAAGACAAATTTATGAGTATACCTCAAGCGTTTACAGAACTGATTACTCTTGCTGACGGCAGAGAAATCACGATTGAAACAGGTAAATTGGCAAAACAGGCTGATGGATCTGTGGTAGTAAAAATGGGCGGAACCATGCTTTTAGCAACGGTTGTAGCCAATAAAGAAGCAAACCCTGGTGTAGATTTTTTACCATTAACAGTAGATTATAGAGAAAAATTCTACGCAGGTGGAAGAATTCCAGGAAATTTCTTCCGTAGAGAAGCAAGACCTTCAGATCAGGAAATTTTAACAATGCGTTTGGTAGATAGAGTTCTACGTCCGCTTTTCCCTGAAGATTTCCATGCTGAAGTTCAGGTAATGATTTCTTTAATTTCTTATGATGGAAAAACGATTCCTGATGATTTAGCTGGTTTAGCCGCTTCTGCAGCAATTGCAATTACTGATATTCCTTTCAACGGACCAATGTCTGAAGTAAGAGTAGTAAGATTTGACGGAAAACTTTCTATTAATCCTAGCTATGAAGAATTGAAGAGTTCTGAATTGGATATTATGGTTGGAGCTACTAAAGATTCAATCGTAATGGTAGAAGGAGAAATGAAGGAAATTTCTGAGCAGGAAATGTTGGAAGCTATCAATTTTGGTCATGCTGAAATTAAGAAGCAAATCGAAGCTCAGGAAAGATTGGCTGAAAAGGTAGGAAAAGCTTTCCCTAAGAGAGAATATAGCCACGAAAACCACGACGAAGAAATTCGTGAAAAAGTGTGGAAAGAAACTTACGATAAAGTATATGAAGTTGCAAGAACTCCTTCTGGTAAAGAAGAAAGAGGAGAGAAATTCAAAGCACTTCGTGAAGAATTCCTTGCTCAATATGCAGATGATGCAGAAGAATTGGAAAGAGTAACTCCTTTCGTAAAAGTATATTATCATGACGTAGAGAAAGAAGCAATGCGTCAGATGATTCTGGAAGACAATATCCGTCTTGATGGTCGTGATCCTCAGACGATCCGTCCTATCTGGTCAGAGATTGACTACCTTCCGGGAGCTCATGGTTCTGCAGTGTTTACAAGAGGTGAAACTCAGTCTTTAACAGCAGTAACTTTAGGTTCTGTGAAAGATGCAAACATGGTAGACAGCGTTATTTCTCAGCACGACGAAAAATTCTTCCTACACTATAACTTTCCGCCATTCTCTACAGGTGAAGCAAGACCTCTAAGAGGAACTTCAAGAAGAGAAGTAGGACACGGTAACCTTGCTCAGAGAGCGTTACAGGCAGTTATTCCTGAAGAAAATCCATATACAATCAGAATTGTTTCCGATATTTTAGAATCTAACGGTTCTTCTTCTATGGCAACAGTTTGTGCAGGAACATTAGCACTAATGGATGCTGGAGTACAGATTACAAAACCGGTTTCAGGTATTGCAATGGGTCTTATTACAGATGCAAAATCTGGTAAATTCACTGTACTTTCTGATATCTTAGGAGATGAAGATCACTTAGGAGATATGGACTTTAAAGTAACAGGTACTGCAGACGGTATTACAGCTTGTCAGATGGACATTAAGATCCAGGGACTTTCTATGGATATCATGGAAAAAGCTTTGATGCAGGCTAAAGACGGAAGATTACACATCTTAAATAAAATCACTGAAACGATCGCTGTACCAAGACCAGACGTGAAACCTCACGCTCCGAAAATGGTAGTAATGGAGATCTCAAAAGACTTCATTGGTGCGGTAATAGGACCTGGTGGAAAAATTATTCAGCAGATGCAGAAAGATACGGATACCGTAATCGCTATTGAAGAAGTAGGAGAAATAGGACGTATTGAAATCGCAGGAACAGACAGAGAGAAAATCAATGCTGCTATTGCTAAAATCAACGAAATTACTTTTGTACCGGTTGTAGGAGAAGTTTACAACGGGAAAGTAGTGAAAGTAATGGACTTCGGTGCTTTTGTAGCCATTGCTAAAGGAACAGAAGGGCTTCTTCACATCTCAGAAATTGAGTGGGCTCGTCTGGACAAAGTTCCTTATGCTGAAGGTGATGAAGTAGAAGTTAAATTTATGGGTTACGATGATCGTAAGAAAATGAAACTTTCCCGTAAAGTTCTTTTACCAAGACCTGCAAGACCAGAAGGACAAGGAAGACCAGAAGGGCAAAGAAGACCAGAGGGGCAGGGTAGACCGGAAGGACAAAGAAGACCTGAAGGACAGAGACCACAAGGTGAAGTAAAACCTGTGGAAAACCAGGAGCCTTCCAACGAAGAATAAGATTTATTCTTAAATATAAAAAAATCCCTCTATTTTGAGGGATTTTTGTTTTTATGTCTCGTCCTGAAAAAAGTTGACTAAAAAACAATAAAACCAGTCAGCGTTATGGATTCAAAAAAAACATCAGGTCCTGTACATGAGTACAGTGAGGCCTTCAAAAGACAAGTTGTCTCTGAATATGAACGGGGATTATATACAAAATCCCAATTGCAAACACGATACAATATCCGTGGTAATTCATGTATTCCGAAATGGTTAATAAAATATGGTAACTTTACTTATGAAAAACAAATAAGTAAAGGCAGGCCCATGAAAGACCCACAGAAACAAAAGATTAAAGAGCTTGAGGCAGCTTTATCAAAAAAGGAAGAAGAACTCAAGGTCTTTAGGAAATTTATAGAAATCGCTGAACGTGAATTAAAGATTGAAATTGTAAAAAAGTCTGGTTCCAATCAATCCAGGAAATAAAGGCACATACGAATCTTCCAGTAGAAGATATCTGCCGATTGTTTGGATACAGTAAACAAGCTTATTACAAAAGAAGGAGCCGGCCGAGTTTAAATAATAATCAAGAAAGAATTATAGAATTAGTAGTATCAATTCGCAAAAAGATGCCTAAAATAGGTACTCGGAAACTTTATTTCTTACTTAAAAATGATTTTAACAAAGAAAGCATTCAAATAGGAAGAGATGGATTGTTTAAGATTTTAAGATCAAATTATCTTTTAATTCCCAGAAGACACAGTTACTTTAAAACAACGAACTCCAGACATTGGATGAAGAAATATCCCAATATCATCAAAGAAAAAGAATTGAAATGTTCAGAGAAGGTTTGGGTAGCAGATATTACCTATCTGAAAACTAAAGAGAGGAATTATTATCTTCACCTGATTACTGATGCTTATTCAAAAAAAATTGTAGGATATGAATTGAGTGATAATTTACAGACCAGTTCTACATTGAAGGCATTAAAACAAGCCATAAGGAATCGGGTATATAAACATCCCTTAATTCATCATTCAGACAGAGGTTTACAGTATTGTAGTAAAGAATATACCGAAATGCTAAAGAAGAATGATATTCTTATCAGTATGACAGAGAACTCGGATCCTTATGAAAATGCTGTAGCAGAAAGAGTGAATGGCATTCTAAAATATGAATTTGGATTGATTGGTACTTTTGAAAATTTTAAAAATCTCTCTCGACAGCTTGATCAATCAATTTACTATTATAATAATTTGAGACCCCATTTTTCATTACATTATAATATTCCAAGCCAAGTACACATGAAAAATAATGTGAAATTAAAAACCTATAAAAAACAAAATCAGAATAGGAAAATCCCTACTCTGATTTAAGTATATTTAACTTATAAAACTAGTCAACCTTTTTCAGGACTAGTCATTATAGTAATGGACAATAGCTATTAAACTATGCAGTTACTATTTTTTGTGCAGTTACTTTTGGAATGATGATTAAGTAATCATACCCTTCTATTAAATTTTTAAGCCCGGTAGATTTGATGAAGGTCTTTTGCTTTTTTATATTTTCATTGATCTTATTCAGATCAAATAGCAGCCATTCATTGTCTTTACCTATCAGTTTGTAAAATGGTTTTAAGAAGGAAACATTATCAGCTTCACTACTTTCGGAGAAGAAAGAGCCGGCTTTTCCTCCCTGCTGAATAATCGCAATGTGTAAAGACTGTTCCTGTTCAGCATCCGCAAGATTAGTTACCAGATTTCCAACATCAAAACTGTTCTGAAATAAGCTCCTCCCTTTGCCTACATGGTTGGCTCCGAATTTAAATAAGTTTCTTTTACCTTTTATTTTATCCAGATTTTTCAAGAGCTGTGCTTTCATTGACGAGATTCTCATATAATGAGATTCAAGTCCGTCTCCGGTGTATCCAAGATTATAGATTCTATTGCTTTTCAGCAGACTGTTTAAGGCTTGGTATTCATATTCGGAAATCTTTAATTTTTGAATGTCCATAATCTTTTTGCCAAAATCACTGGTAAACAGATAGGGCTGGTTAAACTCTACAGAAGGCTGTTGATCCGGATTAGCTTTATATCTGTTCCATCTGGCAAGGGATTCCTGCAGCATTGCTTCATATTTTGCTTTAGCCTGCTTATTGGATGTTTTATTGATCAGTTCCTGGAAAACAACACAGTCGGAATTAAAAAAAACATTATCCAGGCCTATTGTTGTTTTATTGTTTTTAAAAAAGGAGTTTAAGAGCTCGCGGTCTCTGTCAAAAGAGAAAAAAGAAAATTTATCTTTAGAATTGGTCACTATAGACCGGTATTCTTTAACTTTATTATAATCCTTCCTAAGGATATCCATTGTAAGCTGATCTGCCTCTGTGATATAATTGTCAAAGTCTATCTTTTGGGTCAGATAGGAAGTGAAATCTAACACCTCATTATTAAGATGATCTTCACCGATTAAAACGTATCTGTGCTGTGCTATCTTTTGGGTAAATGTTTTAATTCCTTCGCCGGAAAACTGATGGCTGTCAAAACTGATGATCTGTTCATGTTCAGAAGCAATCTTTGTAATCAAAGAATCCTGAGCGAGAACAGTGGTACTGCTTAATAAAATTACAGTTAAAAAATGCAAGATCTTCATTTATTTTTTTTACAAATGTAGGCCGGTTTCATGGGCTAAAATTGTAAAAATGTAAACAGTCTATATAAAAAGCCAAATATTTTCCTTGTTGACATCTACATTTTTGAAAAACATCTTGGGGTTGACAGCCGTTAATTCTTTAAAATCTTTATTAAGATGAGACTGGTCGTAAAATAAATTGTCATAAGATAGTTCCGTTAAGCTTTTTGTTCCTTTTTTTCGGGTAACAGTGTTTCTGAAACGGTATATCTTCCGATATTCTGAAGGTGGTTTTCCAATGTTTTTTAGAAATATTTTATTGATATGCTGTCTTGAAATATGATGTTTTTTTGCTATGTCTTCCATTTTTAGATCAGCTTCTATATCCGAAACAATACCAGTTATCAGTCCCAGATCTTTTGTATGCAGTTTAGACAGCCAATACTTTTCCAATTCCTCAATCTGTTGTTCCCTGTTTATGAGATTGAAGATATGGCCCATTGTTTCATTAAAATCCGGAAAAGGACTATATTCCAGGAGATCATGGTGCATAAATATTTTTTCCAGATTACTGGCAAACTGATTAAGTCCCAAAGGTTTAAAGTAGAGTGTGATCTCATTGACCGGTCTTTCATAATGAACCTCTATCGGCGAGGTATAGCGGAACACCAGGCTGGAGGCAATATTTTTATCTGAAGTAAAGGAAATAGAGATCTTCTGATCTACTTGTGTCGCAATAGAATTTTGATTGGCACTGAGAATACAGTAGTTATTCGGGAAAGTCCAGTAATGTACCGGTTCTTCACTATCATCAGCGGTTATAAAATAATATCCCTCAATATACTTTTTTAAAGTATTGTTTTGGGGAGTATAAAACTGTAATTTCATTGAATGATTTTTGTAGAACCTGTTACGGCCAAAGGATAAAATAAGGTCTTCACTACTACTGTTTTTTAAGATATGGCATCTGGCTAATGTACTGCTTTTTTTGATGTTATCTGGATCTTTAATTCCCTGTTTCTTTCATTATCTATTGAATCCTGTTTATTTGATTTAGCGGTATAAATTCTCTCTGATTTCTATTAAAATGTGTGTTGTTTTTTCTAAATCAGGATATTCAGGAAGCGTAGAGATAGAATGAAGATGTTCAATAGACTCAATCAGATTCTCAGCTTTTTGCATTACGGCTTCATAAGATTGACAGCCGGATTTGATATCAAGCAGTTCATCCCGGTTTTCCACACGGGTTTTAAGCGAATTATTTTTAAAAATAGATTCACAAGACTGTAGGAGCCGGATCGTATGCATCATGTTTTTGCTGTCATAGTTTTGACCATGGTTCTCGTTCACATTATAACGGTCTTCATTACGCTCAGTGATCCATTTCCAGTATTCCCTGTAATTTTTACAGTAAATGGAATAAGCGTCTAAGTTGCAAAACAGGTAAGCAACAGGTTTTTCTTCTTTGGGAATAGAGGATACAGAAACCTGATTCGCTTCCTCGTGTTGTATAATTCCTTTATATCCCAATGTGTGTGAATCGTCGTAAAATAAGGCAAGCATTCCTTTGGTATGGTCAATAGCCGTTAATCCACATTTTTCCTGAACTTTCCTATGTTCCAAAAGCCATTTTTTCAAAGGAATAGAACCTTGACCATCCAGAATAAAACAAAAATCAAGAATTGATTTTCTTTCCTTATCTATGGGGTTCAATATCTTTTTATTAAGTCCTTTGGCCTTTTTGATCTGTGAAATAGCATATCCGGCAAAGGTATCTTTACAGAGTTTGGATAAAAAATCTTCAGGTTTCAAAAAGTCCATCAACGGATGTTTATGCAAAATACATTCGTGGGGGCTTACCAGAATTTCCAGAATATTGGGATTGTTTTTCTGAAGCAGTTCTACAAACCTCCCGATTTCATAGTAGGTAATATCATTTGTTTCATTGGAGATCTGCGGAATGTAGTTCAGTCCAAAGAAATCCTCTTTCGGCAGATAATAGACCCCACGGATATCGGTATCTGAGTTTTCCGTTGCCAGCCCAAATGACCGGCTTCCGGAGATAACTTCGAAAAGGATGAGGTTGTTGGTTTTTAAGTCTTGGATCGTCATGATTGGATATGAATAATTTAATCTAAAAAATAAGGTGAAAAATCTATGCCCTGAATACATCCGGGAACAGGAAGTACATTACCACCATTCATAGTTACTTCATATTCATCACAGCTAAGTTGAAAAACCTTCTGATACCAGCTTTCTATTTATTTTCTTTACTTTCTGTTTTTATCAGGCAATGGAAACCACCATGAGTTTTGATAAAGACTAGACAATCTGCATTCACAATACTTTCTATGTCTGATCTGAATCGGTTAACAGCATTCTGATGATCATCAGTTTTGAAATCAATATCAGGATCAAAGAATATCTTTCTTGATGTTGTGGTCTGAATACTATTCAAAGCTGATGTATGAGGGTTGATGGCATTGTCATTTCTGATCAGTTTGTCAGAAATTTCTCTCATCAATGAATTCCTTCAATTTTTCTGCGTTGTATATGATTTTATAATTCATGGTTCTGGTTAAAAAAAACTCTGGAAAATCCTAGTTTTCCAGAGCTTTAATATAATGAAATACTTTATCACTCCATCCATTGATTTCAGCGGTCCAGTTTCCGGTTTTTATACCATGGGTATGGGTGGAGATATCAATGATATATGAACTTTTATAAGGTGACGTATCAGGTTTTCTGTTCACTCCGTAATGGGCGTCAATATCCTGGCTATCCGATATTACGACCAGTCTTTCAGCATCCCTGGCATACCCTTTTTCTTTCAGCCATTCACACAGCTGGTAAGTGAAAATACCACCTCCGCCCATTTCTGCAGCGATTGTAGAATAATTGTTGAACATGCTTAATCCCTTGGAATGGTTCCAGATCATATGTTTACCTTTTCTTTCCTGATCGCTTCCGGCAGTAAATACCAAAATCAGATCTTCAAAAATATAGGAACCGGCAGCTGCCATGGCAAATGCAAGATCCATTCTTGAAAAGTTCGAATGAGAAGATGTAACCCTTCCCATACTTCCGGAAACATCAATAGCAAGAATCGTAGTTCCTTTTATTTTCTCCTGTGCGAAGCAGTTTTCCATGGCTTCATCAATCGCAGCAGTATAATCCGGAGCATTTCTCTGGGCTGCCAGAAAGTTGAGCGGAGTAAGCCAGTTGCTTTTTACCTGTGATAGAGCAGTTCTGATATCTGTTCTTGAAAGTCCTGCCTCTGTCATATTTCTAAGATTTCTCAGAATAGCCAGAGAACCAAGGCTTTTTTCAGCGATCATTCTTTCAAACGTCAGTTTTTTATCAGCACCTTGTGACAAAGCTGTTTCCCAGGTGTTTGCGGGTTGAAGCGTATTCGCAACAAGTGATTGTAATGCCTCTTCATTTTTTACCGTTGGCTTAGGATGCACAAGGTTGACAACATCTACCAGAGACAGCTCCATATTACTTTTTCTATATTTAGCAATCTGGTATTTATCGTAGTTATCAAATGCTTTGGCAATGCCTTTTTTGATGGATTTTGACATTTTATAAGAACCGTTTCTTACTTTCAGCATCTGAAGAAGATCAATAGTCATATCTGGTCTGTTGGCAATTTTAGCCACAGCATCCTTTACAGAAACATCATGAATTTCATTGGCAAGTATCAATAGCCATAGTGGAGTATGTCTTAATTTTTGTTCAAAACGGCACTCAAGAGCAAGTTCAATAATCATTTCACCACTTACTGTATAGCAAAGGTCTTCGATCTGTTTCATGATCTCGTCCGAAGATTGGTAATAGTCGGATTCAAAAAGCATATTAGCCAGAGTTACCCGTCTCAGCAATTCGTAATCTGAATATTTTCCAGCTTTATCTGTCAATTTTCCAGCAATGATGCCGGAGTCAAACCCAGTTTTTTTTGTGTTAAATTTTGACATATTCTTAGTTTTTTTATTAAAATAAAGCGGTTAAAAAATTGATTAAGGCTTTTTTTGGAATCGAAGTAACCTAAATCTCACACCGCTTCAATTGGGAGGCTGGCCGGACTCGAACCGGCGACAAACGGCGTTTAATGCGAAGTAACTTTATGGATCACACCTGCAATGCAGATTAAAATATTATAAAGTGTTGTTACGTTGCTCTACCAACTGAGCTACAGCCTCCTTGTTATTTGATGATGCAAAGTAAGTACATATGTACGCATTGTATTTGCGTAGATTTTTTTATTGAAAAAAAATTAAAATTTATTCAGAATGTCCTGTATAAATTGTCTGTAGTCCTCTTTTACCGACAAATTCTTTTCAGCATAGAGAATTTTTCGTGTAGAAACTGTATTTTCCTTTGTAATAGGGTTATAGCCTGTTTTAATTTCGTTTTTAGGGTAGATTCCTATTCCTCTTTTTTGCCAAAGTGGAGCGTTATTATAATTGATTCCATATTGAAAAAGCATTTCATTTTTATCAGACATAGACATCTTTTCAATTTTTTCAGCAGCCTGTTTTGCATTAAATGAATTATTTCTTAAAGTCCAGTAACAGTATGCGGAAAGGGAATTTCTGTGTGAATCTTCCTGCCGCCAGCAAAAATAATCTAAAATCATATTCTGGTTGGGAGCTGAAATCACCCTGCAGTCAAAAACGCAGATTTCATTAAACTGAAGGCTGAAAAAAGCACTGGCTTCTCCTGCCAGAACAGAATTAATTTTCCTTGTTTTTCTGCTGAATGTATGATCATCCTTATGGATCAACAATGAAATTTCATCACTTTGAGTATAACCATACAAAATTCTGAACCCTGAATTAAAAAGATGCTCTACGGTCTTAGTCATTACCTGGCTGAATTTTTCATCGAAAGGTTTTTCTAATGAAAGTTTTTCTTTGGTCAGTTTTGTAAAACCTTTTCCATCCAATCTTACAATAATGTAGTTTTCAGGCAGGATATATTGCTCAGAAAAAGCTTCATTTGTACGCATTAAATTTTCTATTTTCTCAAACTTCATTATCATTGATTTCAAATTGATTATTAATGATTTTTACTTTTATTATTTTGTCAAATCCTTCTTCTGATACAGGAATTTCAAACTCTTTATATTTTGCTTTTATACCTGTTTCATTAATAGATTCTTTCCGATTTTTATTTCTTTCAAGGCAATCCTGAATATCGGATTCGAAGTAATAGCAGACCACTCTGTATTTATTCCGTTGGGCAAGGTCAATGTATTTTTTCCTGCTTTCTCTGGATACATTCGTATTGTCAATGACCATTTTGGATTGGGTATCAAAACAGTACTGGAGAAGCTTTCCTTCTTTATGCCTTGTATTTAGAAGGTCAAGACTTATTCTTATATGAGAATTAAAAAAAAGTTCCTTGTATAAAGAACTTTTTCCACTGGCAGGGATTCCTGTAAAAATGATCATTTCCATTATTCTAATTTTTAATACAGCTTTTTACAACCACTTCCAAAGCTTTTTCTGCATCACAGGAATACAGTCCGGAGCACCATGCGGGATTTGCCTCAATCAATGCCCAGCCCTTTCCTCTGATTATTCCGAAATCCAGTACAATTGCATCTGGAAGGGTAGAGGAGTATTTTTTTATAAATGAATCAAAAAAAGAAGACATATTTTTCTGTTCTTGCTCTGAAAGAGAATCTGTGTCATAAGTATTATTTCTCCAGTAAGAAGAATATGTTTTTATTTTGTTATTGAGAACAAAGCATCTTACTTCAAGATCCCAGTCAACTACTTCTGATGTAAAAACTGTAGTTTCCAAATCCAGGGATTCAAAACCTTTTATATCCGTTACTTTTTGATAAACTCCGGCCTTAAAACTTTTGAAATCAGAACATTTTATAAATATATTTTTCTGATCTGTAAAATTCTTAAGGCGGCCATAAGAGATTTTACGTTTGATAAAATCTTCACTGATATGAGCTAACCAGTCATCAGCAGGTTTGAGCAGGGTAAGATGACACTGCTCAGCAACAATCTCTGCATAAATATCCTCACCATACACCGCAATTACATCCTCACGAAATTCTTCAGGCACATTCCATTGGGCATTGAAACGGCTGAGCCTATAGGATGAGTTGAGTGATGCTTTTTTAAGATTGTTGCTGTCTTCAGTATACATGGGGGAGAGTGCGATTATATTTCTCATTTGATTTTATTTAATAAAATTAATAATGGTTTTGCTGACTGTCTAAAGTTTCTTTGATGACTTCCGTTAAAGGTCTGAATTGTGTAAGGAATTTATATTTTATTCCTGCAGTTGTTTTATAAGATGATAGATTATACCCCACATTGCCTTTTTCTTCTTTATTGAGAACGAGATTGTCATAATTTCCCAGATCCATGGTTATAGTCAGTTCTTCTCCAGACTTTTTGAACTCTTCATAACAGTTGTTGACGAAGTCAAAAGAAGGATTTGTTCTGTCAAAACAATCTTCTTTTACACGGAATTCATAAACTGAATCATCAAGCTGCTGTAACAATGTAGCCAAATCTGCATCCTTTCCGTGAATTTCTTTGTATCGGGTAACAACTAATTCAATAAAAGCTTCTGTATAGAAAATGATAAAACTATCATCATCAACATTCCAAAAAATACTATAAAAATAATTGTGTTTTGGAAGATCATACCTTTTGAAAGTTTCAATCACTGACAGGGGAACTTCAATTCCCATTTCTTCCTTTAAAAATTGACACCTTTCAATAAATTCATGTATTTTTTCTTTCTCTTTGGGAATCAATTTTTCAACCTCCTTTTGAAGGGGTTGAATATACCTCTTTTTGAAGAAGTTAAATATATTCATGTTATCTTTTTTTAAAGTTTTAATATCTCCCTAAAAACCCTCTCCATCTCACCTCTATCTGCTTTTCCTCCTGATAAACTCTTCGATTTTCCCTCATTTTCGGCGACTGTTTTTTCAAGAAAACCAAACAATTCCCAATCGTTCGGATGGTCGTATGATTCTCCTTTGGTCGCTTTTAAGGCAATAAGATCTTCTATTTTCTGTCTGATTGCATCATCCGTTAAGACAAGAAGATCACTGAACAGTACAGGAGGAACAGTCCCTTTTTCTATGATCCATTTTCCAGTTAATGTAGTTCTAAGACAATAAAAATAGCTTTTTAGCTTTACTTCATCCACTCTGCAGGCTTCCAGATACTTTTTGCTCATGCTTAAATAGTGATAGGATACCGCTATTGGTGAAAAACAGACTTCTGCAAAAGGTCTGAATAGTTCTACAAACTTTTCATCTGCTTTATAAACGATAGGAGAATAGAACCAGCTCAGCAAGGCAGCATTCGACTTCAGCAAAAGGTGAAAAGTCTTCCGCAGATCCCAACCGGAACCATCCAGATCATCTTCTGTCATGAATTCTATGGTTTCATCCTTATCCCAGGGAGAAAGATACCAGTCCTTTTCATGACGGTATATAAAACGTATATCATAATCACTGTCAGGAGAGGAAAACCCCCAGGCTCTGCTTCCGGACTCTACAGCGAGAAGAACTTCTACGCTTTTCTTTTCCTCTATTTCTTTTATTTTTTCTATGATTTTTGGTGTCATTGTTTTCAATTTTCTCATGCAAAGTAAACAGTTAAGTGCGTAATGTTATTACGTAGTAATTTTATATAAAGAGTTTAAAGCTCAGATTTCAGAGTTTAAGATTGAATGTCCCTTTCATCTTAATAATCTTAAATCTTGCATTCCTACTCCTTGCTCCTCTCTTTTTCTCAATTCTTGGCTCTTAACCCCTATTTCACTAATATTGCACTTTCTCTACTTAACATAATTATTTATCACGACCATGTTATCAAACGAACTACAGCATAAAATTGATTTTAAAACAAAGCCTTTAGGTGCATTAGGGCATCTGGAACATCTTGCCCATAAAATTGGAATGGTTCAGAAGACAACTACACCAAAGTTATTGAATCCCCATATGGTAGTTTTTGCTGCGGATCATGGGATTGCCACAGCAGGTGTAAGTGCTTATCCTCAGGAGGTAACCTATCAGATGGTGATGAATTTCATCGGGGGAGGAGCTGCCATCAATGTTTTTTGCAGACAGCACGGTATTGAGATTACAATTGTAGATGCCGGGGTGAATTTTGATTTTCCGGAAGGATTAAATTTGGTAGATAAAAAAGTCAGAAAGTCAAGCCGCAATATTCTGGAAGAACCTGCAATGACAGTTGAAGAATACCAGCAGGCTTTGGAAAACGGAAGATCAGTGGTGGCCGGAATTGTAAAAAAAGGATGTAATATCATTGGTTTCGGTGAAATGGGGATCGGGAATACTTCTGCTTCTTCTCTGATGATGAGCAAATTGTTTGATATCCCGATTACAAACTGTATAGGACGAGGAACCGGACTGAATGATCATCAGCTGCAGAATAAGATCAATATCTTAACGGAAGGGATAGAAAAATATCCCGCTTCAATGTCTGAGGACGAAATTGCACAAACCTTTGGTGGATTAGAAATTGCCCAAATGATAGGGGCTATAAAAGAAGCTTATCACCATAATATGCTGATTATGGTGGATGGATTTATCGCAACTGTGAGCGTAGCTGCTGCCTGGAAAAAGAATCCTGAGATTCTGAACAACTGCATTTTCTGCCATGTAAGTGATGAAAATGCCCATCTTCAGCTCTTAGGGTTGATGAGGGAGAAAGCACTTTTAAATCTCAATCTGCGTCTTGGAGAAGGAACAGGTTGTGCATTAGCTTATCCGCTGATACAGAGTGCAGTGAATTTCCTAAATGAAATGTCAAGCTTTGAAGATGCTCATATTTCAAATAAAGAGTGATGAAAGCAGTAAAGAATGAACTCATCTACTTTGCAACTGCATTGATGTTTTTCACCAGAATTCCGGTTCCGTTTACCATTCCATATTCCAGTGAGATTATGAACAGATCTCAAAAATATTTTGCGTGGGTGGGGCTGCTGGTAGGATTAATCAATGCCGGGATTCTGTACTTTTCCAGCCAGCTTTTTAATCTGGAAATAGGGATTGTTCTCATGATGATCTCAAGTATTTTGTTGACCGGGGCTTTTCATGAAGATGGTTTCACAGATATGTGTGACAGTTTTGGAGGAGGTTATGGTAAAGAGAAAATCCTTACCATCATGAAGGACAGTAGAGTGGGTGCTTATGGAACGATTGGGATAATTTTGCTTTTTGCTTTGAAATTTTACAGTATTCAGGCTTTGGGAACAGTTGATTTGTTTAAAACCTTATCAATTGTCATTTTAGGTCATACCGTAAGCCGTTTTATTTCCGGAACGATGATCTATACCCATCAGTATGTGACAGATATTGACGCCAGTAAATCCAAACCGTTAGCCAATAAACCACTGGATGGAATGGCTTTAGTGATGGGATTTATCAGTGTTTTAATTGCTTTTGCCATAATTCCGGACTGGCGTTTGATTTTTGCTTTTGCGTTGGCATATTTGGGTAAAATCTATATGGGATGGTATTTTAAAAAACATATCGGAGGGTATACAGGCGATTGTCTGGGGTCTGTACAGCAGGTTTGTGAAGTTTTATTTTATTTAGGAACAATTATCGCATGGAAATTCATCTGATCCGCCATACTGCTGTAGAAAATCCCGAAAATCTGTGTTATGGATTTTCGGATATCCCTTTAAGAAAGAATTATCAGGAAGATTTTAAAAGAATATTACTGGATGATGATTATGATTTTGTCATTTCGAGTCCGTCTTTAAGATGTCACCTTTTAGCTGATCATTTTCAATTCGAGTATACAACAGATGAGAGGATTCGTGAAATGAATTTTGGAAATTGGGAGATGAAAAAATGGACCGATATTCCGGAAGAAGAGATCAATCCGTGGTATCAGGATTTCGTCAATGTAAAAGCGGCCGGTGGTGAAAATTTACTCGAAATGCAAACCCGGGTTCTTAGTTTCTGGAATGAATTGATTCTGAAAAAAGATACGGATAAAGTATTGATTGTTAGCCATGCCGGAGTGATTCGTCTGATTCTTCAGGCTGTCCTTCAGTTTCCGTTGGAGAAAATGTTTAGTATTCAGATTGATTATGGAAAAAAAGTACTTCTCAATCGTCATAAAAATCTGATGTCAATTAAAAATATTAATGTCTGAAATATACTTATTTTGTGCCTGGAGAAGAATCAAATATTTTATTTGGTTTCTGGATTATTCAAAGCTGAACCTGTTTTAAACTTCAGACACAATAAATATCCTATAAAAGCGCCAAGAATGGATGCGAAGATATCCTTGTAATCAAAAACATTGTTTTTAAAAATACTTCCTTGAATTAATTCATAACCTACAAGTCCTACAACTGTAAATAGGGTATGTTTTTTTAGTGTTAAGTTTTGATTTTGAGTGAAATAGAAAATGACAATGATAAGTCCTGCGAAAAAATTGGGTGAAGAATCTGCAATCCCGTAATCATTAATGTGGTTTGCATAAATATACTGTCTGTAAATCGATTTAAAAAGTATTGCTACAATGGACAGTAGAATGATAATAATCCATACATATTTAGTTTGTGAGAGAGGCTTGAATTTCATTTTTTATTCATTGTTAATTAGTTTTTTGGCAGCCAAGATTTCTTCATTGGCGACTTGCTTGCTAAAATAACAAAAAAACGCCATTCGATCATGTCAAATGGCACATTTTTATTTAAAAATCCTCATAAAGCTATCTTTTTCAAGCCTTTCCAGCGAGAAATCAAAATCAGCTTCCGCTCTTTCCGTTGTAATTTCGGCTCCAAGTTCTTTTACAAGATCATTGAAAGACAGAGAATCATACCATTGCTGATATAATGCACTTGTTGCCATCGCAGAAACCTCTGTATTTCCTGAAATATGAGAATGTCCTGCTCCGAAATTCAATAGTACGAAACATTGTTTTCCGTTTTTTGGCAGCAGTATTCCCAGAATCATTTGTTTTTGAACAGAGTTACATCTGGCCTCAGCAAATAGATGATTAGGATTCATCATATAGTCGTAGGAAATATCATCTCCCTTTCCGATAACGATTTTATATCCACAGTTGGTATCTCCGCTGAAAACATTATTCATCACGAGTGTTGGTGTACTCAGTCGCTTGTTGGCGTAAAGATATTCAACAGCACCATTGGGAGCGGAAGTTATATCTCCGGAATACATCAGTTGTCCGTTATCGTGATTATAAGCGGCATTCCAGCCTATCTTTCCGGCAATATTCAGTCCCGAAAGGTCAAGGTCATGAGCCCCCCATTGATTTTCCCAATAAATACCAACAGCCAGCCTATCTCCATAAAAACGGGTTCCTGTAGGAATATTGCCAACGAACATCTTTTCAGAAGTTGGCAATGCAAATTCTACATTTTCAGGGAAATAGAATTTCTTTCCGGAAAGATTTTCATATTTCAGTTTCAGATAATCCAAAATAAAATCATAGTTCATTTGATTTACGTAAGTTGCCTTACCTTTTTTTACCCATGATTTTCCGTTTCTGACTCTGTACACAAAAGTATCCTGACCATATATTCTTGAATAACATGCTGACAAAGCTTTAAATAGAGCAAAAGGTGTCGCGTTTTCCAGCCAGTGCCAGTCGCTGTTTTCCAGAAATGTGTTGGTAGCATCATTCAATGGATTTGAAATTAATGGCTTATGATGTACCTTAGACAGTTTTGAAATTTTATTAATTGCTTTCGGAGCCTTATTTTTAAAAGCAAGGAATAGCGGTTTAAATCTGTTGAAAATTTCCGCAAGTTTTTCCAGACCAAAGCGTTCGAACAGATAGGTTGGATTAAATCTGCTTTGCTTTATTAAGTCAGTCAATTCATCATTTTTGATTAAAAGCGTTGTCGTGGTTGTTTTATAAATTACATACCGGAAAAACTCCACAGGATTTTCAGGGTAGATGTCATACAGATCGGCTATTTTTATAATCGCTTCTTTATTTCTGATATTCTCCTTTCCGGTAAAATCATACTCCAGTTCTGTATGCAGAATATAAAGGAGATCATCAATCGTTTCCTCTTTCAAAGCAATTCCGGACTTCAGGAGAGAAAGGCATTTTTCCTTCATTTCTTCTGCAGTATAGGCTTTTATCACCTTAAAAATAAGTTTCATATCGGGAACATTCAATACCTCTGAGGGAATATAGATTTCATTCTGAAAATCGCTTCCATATGTTGAAAGATAATGCTTAATCTGTTCAAAAAATAAATCAGCTCTGGAAGTATTTTTTATTTTCTTCCAGGATTTATGGAAGGTTTTATTCAACTCATTTCCATTCAGTTTTTCCTTTGCATAGTAGGAGATGATTTCATCTTTTGCCCAAACAGCATCAGGTTCAACGATAAAACCATCATTAGAAATAAATGGCTGTTCATCTGACTTTCTAGCCAGTACAGCATTGAATAATTTTAATGTTTTCATTGTCTTTTAGTTTAAAAAATAAGTGAGGAGTAGATTCGTTAAAAGTGAAGTATATAGGAACTCCTTTTACCTATAATTTATAAAAAGCGGGGAGTAATTACCAAAAATATAGGAACTCCCTTTGCTTTATTTTTTGTAATCAATGAAAATGATCAATATCTAAAGATAGACATTTCCATGATAGTGAGGAGCAGACAGGACTCGAACCTGTGACTAAAACTGGAATTAATAGGAACTTTATCTGCCGTTAGAGAAAAGTAATCTTGTTGCTCTGCCATGTGAGCTACTGCCCCTGCCATTATGAAAAAAGTTTTCAGTAACCTTACGGGCTTTTACACCCATAAAGTTTAGTTATTGGTTTTTTGTCAATCTTATAGGTTTTTACACTGATAAGATTTAAATATTAGATGAAAAATTATTCTTTTCTGAATCTTTTCTTTTTCTTCCATGGTGCATTCTTCTGAACATCTCCGGCCATAATACATCCGTAAGGCATCACTTCATCCAGAACCTCACAAAGACCATATTCTTCTATCTGTGCTCTTACATTTTTAGCACTTTTATAAGCACTTGGCAATTCAGAAATATCAATTTCATTGGAATAGAAACGGATATCTAATCCTTCTGTTTCCTCATTGAAAATTTCTTCAGTTGTTTTATGAGTCATAGACTTCTTATGCTGGCTTCTGCTGAAGTTTCTTCCGGCTCCATGGGGCGCAAAACCCAGATTTCTTTCATGGGTTTTTCCCTGAACAATCAATACCGGCTCTGCCATATTCAAAGGAATCAGTCTTGGCCCTGTAATATCAGGCAGGAATTTATCATCCAGAGGAGTTGCTCCTTTAGCATGATAAAACAGGTCTCCATCTTTGAAAACGAAGTTATGCTCATTCCAATATCTGTTTTCCTTTTCTGTTTCCATTTTATTCAATACAGCATCATGAATAGAGGTATGGTTTTCCTTTGTCCATTGTCTGACCAGTTGAAGAGCTTCCCAGTAAGATTTACCTTCTTCAGTATCATAAGGAATCCATGCATTCTCTCTTAGCGTTTCAGGAGAGATTTCCTGTCTGAAACGGTTAGCGGTCTTCATTCCCTTATCATACAATGCAGCTCCCGGAGCCCTTGACCCGTGATGGGTAATCATCATGGTATTTCCGCTATTTTTAGAAATCCCTACGAACAAGAAATGATTTCCATCTCCCTGAGTTCCCATATGAGAACGGGCGATGCTGATTAACTTTTCATCATTTAAGAAATCATTTTCTCTGAAAGCATCCATCAGTTCCTGAGACATTGGCATCTGTTCTCCTCTTGGTCTTCCTCCATATCCGAAATGAGTTACCGAATGAGCTGCATCCAGCACTTTTTTTGGATCTGCCTTCCCAAAATCAGTCAGCATGACAGAACAACAGATGTCAGCACTATGGAATCCCGGGTGAATAGCATTTTTAGCAATCACAACACCTCCCACAGGAATCTGACCCTCAGGACCTGTAGGACAGGCATCCGGCATTAGTGCCCCTCCAGTCAGTGTAGGTGTCTTCATCAGAACTTTCATCGTTCTGATTACTTTTTCTACATTATCATTTTCACTCTCGTGCTCAGCTCTGATATTAATCACAAAATCTTTAGCGGTTTCATGAAGCGGCATAAGGTCGGGTTGTTTAAACTGTTCAAGATATGCTGCAATCTGAATTTCATCCAGATTATTTTCATTGATATAGGTAATGGCGTCTTTAAACCATTTTGCTGGTCTATATCCTAATTCGATTAAATGATTTCCGTTAAATTCCATCTTATTCAATTTGATGATGCAAAGTAAAAGTATAATTGCGCAATAGTTTTGCGTAGATTAAAAAAAATAATTATTTTTGTAAAATAATAAAGTGAAGGGTGAATTCGCAAATTTACCTGATAAGTAAATCTTTTAAATTTTAAAAACAATATTTATTATGGTACTATTAGAACAATTAAAACATTTCCCGGAAACCATCCAGTTTGCTGATGTCATTGCTCATATCGATGAAACTTACGATTTTACACCAACATCGTTTAAGAATGGTGGTACAAGCAATGAAGCAGGACAAAATAACGGTTCATGTAAAGTTTTCAGCTATGCCCAGCTTCACAATCTGCCGAAAGAAGAAACTCTTCAGCTATTTGGAGAGTTCTACAGAGAAGAGGTCCTGAAAAATCCTGAAGGAGAAGACCACCAGAATATCAGAAACTTTATGCAGTTTGGCTGGGACGGAATTACCTTTGAAGGAGAAGCTTTGAAAGAGAAGTAATTTTTATGCTAAAAAGCAGATAAAGCAAAAGATAAATTTGCAAATCAGCGAATGCTAAAACCTGAAATATTATATAAATCAGACTATTAAACACTAAGGTTATGTCATCCAATAAAAACGCTCTGATTCGATATAAAACATTAGATAAATGCCTTAAAAACAAATACAGGAAATATACGCTTGAAGATCTCATTGACGAATGTTCCGAAGCTTTATTTGAATTCGAAGGTAAGGAGTCCTATGTCAGTAAGCGAACGGTTCAGCTTGATCTGCAGAATATGCGGAGTGAGAAGTTCGGATATGAGGCTCCTATTGAAGTCTATGAAAGAAGATATTACCGGTACAGTGATCCCGATTACAGTATCCATAACATCTCTGTGAATGAAAGTGATCTGAAGGCAATGAATAATGCGGTTCAGATTTTAAAGCAGTTCAAAGACTTTTCGATGTTTAAAGAAATGAACGGGGTTATCCAGAAACTGGAGGATTCTATTCATGCTACCAGCCAGAAATCGATTATTCATCTGGATAAAAATGAACAGCTGAAAGGACTTGAACACATCGATATTCTGTACGAAAGTATTGCCAATAAGAAAGTATTAAAGATTTTCTATAAAAGCTTTACCGCAAAAGAATCCAATATCTTCACGGTTCACCCGCAGTTGTTAAAGGAATTTAATAACCGCTGGTTCCTGATCTGTCTTTATAAACAGAAAATGTATAATCTGGCACTAGACAGGATGGAAAGTATCGAAATTGATGAAAGCCTTCAGTATATTGATAAAGATCTGGATGGGGACGAATATTTTAAAGATATTATAGGAGTTACAGTTGCAGATGGAATGGCTCCCAGAAACGTGGTTTTTTGGGTAGATTCCGGAAATGCCCCTTATGTAAAGACAAAACCACTCCATAAAAGCCAGGTGATTGTAAGTGAAGATAATGAAGGAACAATTTTTAAAATATGTGTCCAGATTAATTTTGAACTGGAAAGACTTCTGCTGGGGTTTGGCGATTCTCTGATTGTTCACAGACCTCAGAAACTGAGAATTAAAATGGAAGAGAAGTTCAGTGCAGGAAGTAAAAATTATCAGAATCTGATTGTTACCGATGAGAATTAATCTGTAAAGGCTTTTAAAAGAAAATGGATCAATGATTAATAAATTCTTAATTAATGATTTTAAGCTTGGCTTAGAAATTGCATTATTTTAACATATATAAAATCACGTTTATGAAATCAAGAATATTTAAAGCATTAGTTGCAATTGTAGCACCACTGGTAATAGAATATATTGTGAAAAAAATATCAGAAAAACTTGATCCAAAGGAAGAGCAGAAAGAAAAAAAGCCAAAGCAGGTGACTGCTTAAAAATGGTTGAAATTTAAAATTATTGAAAAAGAGACTGTCATGAATATGCACAGTCCCTTTTTTTTTATACAAAGTCGTAAATTCCGTCTTTCCACCCCAACACTTTAGAAGAATCCGCTTTTAGCCAGTTTTTCAGAATCGTAGCGTATACTTTTCTGAAATCTTCCTTGTAGATGAGATCTCCTTCATTCAGGTTTTGAAGATCTGGAAGAGGATTTAATAATCCTTTCTTTTTAAGAGCTCCGCTGATGAAAAACATCTGGTTGGCTGTTCCATGATCCGTTCCGTTGCTGGCATTCTGAGCAACACGGCGGCCAAATTCCGAAAAAGTCATCAGCAGCATATTATTGAAAAGCCCGTTGCTTTTCATATCCGCAACAAATGATTTTACAGCTTCATTGATGTCATCAAATAGTTTTTTCTGTCTGTCGCTCTGATTAACATGGG
The DNA here is from genome assembly GCF_021869765.1 of Chryseobacterium sp. MEBOG06. Taxonomy (NCBI): domain Bacteria; kingdom Pseudomonadati; phylum Bacteroidota; class Flavobacteriia; order Flavobacteriales; family Weeksellaceae; genus Chryseobacterium; species Chryseobacterium sp. MEBOG06. The sequence continues at coordinate 1,366,907 of NZ_CP084580.1, forward strand.
TGTCAAAACTTCCCACCGAAAGATAGTAAACCTGTGTATTGATATCAGACTTTATTAAGGAAGCGACTGTTTTGAAATCTTTTCCTAATTGTGAATTGGGATAAACTTGTTCTGTCTTTTTAGCTTTACTCTTTTCAAAAATATAACCGGCATTATTGATGGTAGAGCCCAGGGTCTGATATAGATAAGAAACTGTCTCATCATCATGATGGTGATCATACAAAGATTTGAAATACTTCTCCTGACTGGTTTGATAAAGTCTTTTAGGATCTTTAAAAGCAAAAGCTTTATTATTTTCACCTTTTAACGCCAAACTCAGCATATCATCTACTTCCAGTGCCTGAGTTGGGTGGTCACAACGGTAACATTCTTCATCCAGAAAACGCCCAAGCCAGCCTGTTTCCAGAAACTGATCGCTCCGGCTTGCAGACTGCCAGATATCCATACTCCGGAAGTGGGATTTGTCAGGATTTGGATATCCCACACTGTTCATTACAGAAAGTTCACCATTGTCAAAAAGCTCTTTAAAATAGGAGAGAGAAGGATTGATCCCCGCTTCATCTGTTAGAGAAAGTGAATCCTGAATAGCCAGTGTTTTTCTTTCCCTGAAATAAATGTCATTTTTTGCCGGAATGATAGTATTTAAACCATCATTACCACCTGTAAACTGGAGGACCACCAAAATATTCTGACCCGGAACCAGAGCATCATCCAATGTCATTGATTGCAGAAAATTAGGCACCAGCAGCGAAGCGGTAGCCAACGAACTTATTTTGAGGAATTCTCTTCTTTTGATTAGCATAACTTTAAGGTTTAGGTTGCTGAATAATGAGTAGATCTTAAGTTGCAGATTATACCTTATATTTCACAGGAATAATGTCTTAATCGTTATCATCTGCGATCTTAAAAAACTACATTAACTGATATTCCGGGGTAGACATCAGATTGATGACATTCATTTTTGTACTGTTATCAGAAAAACTCTTTATCGTATTTATATCCAGGCTTTGGGCATTTTGGATAAGATAATCCTCGCAGTTTTTATGCGCAAATATCTTGTCTACACGTTCCCAGTCTATGGTGATATTCGGGTTTTTAAACGTTTTATTTAAGGCTGTTTCTCTGGATTTCATTCCCATATCAATATCGTCATCCTCACGAGGACTGTATTCTAGCGGACGGAGTCCGGACCAGATCTGTGGAACCTGAAGCCTCAGCATCAGCGTAGAACTGTCGATCCAGGATTTTCCATTGGGCCATCCTGAAACATTGGGAGGATAAAGAAGCATCTGTCCTAAGAGTTTCTGATAAACGATGAGGTTTTCCGGATTCTGAATATGCATAGGAAGTACCCGCATGATTCCTGCCATCAGCTCTACAGGAGATTTTATTCTGTTTCCTATATTTTTCTGATCATAAAACCATGAACTTGAAAATATCTCATTCACTAATTTTTTAATATCATATCCAGAGCTGTAAAACTTAGTACTTAAGCTGTTTACAATAGTATCATCCACCTTTTCATTAACGAAAAACCTATAGATCTTAGCCGTAATAAATCTGGCCGTCGCTTTCTGTTCCAGAATAATGTTTAAAGCATCTGTTCCACTGAAGTTTCCTGTTTTGTTTAGAAAAGTTTTGATTCCTTCATCATGAAGATTTTTTCTTTCTTTGAAATTTCCATCCTTATCATAGCTCCATCCTGTAAAAGCTCTTGCTCCTTCCCGTACATCTTTTTCAGTGTAATTTCCCCTGCCCATCGTAAAAAGCTCCATAACCTCTCTGGCAAAATTTTCATTAGGATGATCTTTCTTATTCTGCTGATTGTTCAGAAAGTTGAGCATAGCCGGTGATTGGCTGACTTCGAAAAGCAGATCTTTGAAGTTCCCCAATGCATTTTTCCGAATGGTATTGAGAAGCTGCCTGTTGAATTTTGGATTCAGAACCCTTGATGCAAAATGTCCATGCCAGAAAAAAGCCATCTTTTCTCTCATCTGTTCCTTGCTGTTCACCATGGAATCCAGAAAATTAAGGTTCAGTTCATTGTTCTGTTCCCTATAAATCCGCTGCATTTCTTTTTTCTTTTCCGCAGGGGCGGTGCTGCTCATGTCATCAGCTGTTGGATCTGAATCGGGAGTGTCATATGTGATCTCTTTAAAGCTATCTTGCCTGAACAGGTCGTTTAAAAGGGTATTGGTGTTTTTATTTTTCAGATCATCAATCTGATTGATTCCAACACCGAAACCTGCGCGCCAAAGAAGATGCTTGTTTTTTAATAATGAATCAGCCATGGTGAGAACATTTATTTTTTTGATGTATTTTAAGGAGAAAGGTTAAAATGATAACGAATTAATGATTGTTAATATTACTATATTAATACAGAAGACATAATCATCTGTAAACAGAATCAGATCGAAAATTAGATGATCTGTATTTTTTAAGGATAAATACTAAATATACTAAATCTCAGGATAAGCATAATAACTCCTACTATATTTTTGCAAATTTTAACTCTTAATTCACTTTTCAAGGCTTTTTTCTGGTAATTTTTGTTAAACAATCATTTAAATTTTGTTAAAAATAATCAATTGATAACCATTGTTTTATGCGTTTTTCGAGTGTTAAAGTGGAGCGGTTTGCTTTCCTTGGCACGATTTTTACATCTTCTAGTTTAGTAAAATTAAAAAATTAGAGTTATGAAAATGTTTAAACAAGCAATATTGCTGGCTGGAGTTTTAACAGCAGGAATAGCAAGCGCACAGAATTCAAAAATGAATAATATGATCAAAGTGGGCGCAAATGTTGGTTTAGCAGTTCCTGCAGACAATCTTTCTGCAGCTGTAGGAGTAGATGTGTCTTATCAGAACCTTATTACACCTGGGTTCGGATTAGGAATCGCATCAGGATATACTCACTATTTTGGTAAAGAGAACAACGGTTATAAAAATAATGATGTAGGCGTAGTTCCTGTAGCAGCTTTAATAAGAATTTATCCAAAACAAACCGGTTTCTATTTCGGAACAGACTTAGGATATGGTTTCCTGGTTGGAGATAAGCAGGTTGCTTCCAATACAAGTGTAGAAAGAGCCAACGGTGGTTTCTACATTAAGCCGGAGATCGGATACCACAATAAAGACTGGAATTTCTTCGTACAATACCAGAAGGTTTTTGTAGGAACTAAAGGAGATTTAGCTGGTCAGGACTATAATGTGGGGAACATCGGAGTAGGATTCGGTTACAATCTTCCATTAGGAAAGTAGTTAGATTTAATATATAAACAATTATTAACCAAAACCTTTTCACGAAAGTGAAAAGGTTTTTTTGTTCTGTGCAGGATTTACAAAAACAATTATTATATTTGGTAAAATTTGAGGTTATGATTCTGAATCCAAAGTTTCCACTTTATTTACCAGGAGTAGAGAACAGTAATAATGAGAACATTTCTATCATCGGGGCAAGTCTCCGTGAAGATATAACCATCCTTGGCTATTTTGTTTCCGGTAACGGAGGTCTTGATATAAAACTCCAGAATACTTATTCAACGAAAGAGTACGCTTCTTTTTCTGATATTTTAAAGAAGTTTATTCAGGATAACCAGCTGGAAAACGTAAAACGTCTGGGAATGGCTGTGCCGGGACCTGTACTTGACGGGAAAAGCAACCCTGCAAGATTAGGCTGGAATTTAGACATCCAGGAGTATGCCAGAGAATTCGGGTTTGAAAAAGTAGATATGCTGAATGACCTGGAAGCATCTGCCTACGGAATGGCTCTTCTGGAAGATGACGATCTTGATGCCATCTATACAAGCGGTCATCTTGAAAAAGGAAATGTTGCCATTCTTGCACCCGGAAACGGATTGGGAGAAGCGGGATATTTCTTTGACGGAAAAAATCTGAGACCTTTCGCTACAGAAGGGGGACATTCTGAATTTTCACCAAGAACAAACGTAGAGGTAGAATTCTATCAGTTTTTAAATAATATCTACGGAATTGTTAGCTGGGAAAATGTACTTTCTAAGACAGGCTTATTCAATATATACAGATTCCTGAGAGACGTAAAAAGACATCCTGAACCTGAATGGCTGGGAGAGCGTCTTGCCCAGGGGAACTTTGTAGAAGAATTGTATAAAGCTGCCGTAGAAGATAATGTATTGATCTGTAGAATTGCTTTAGATACCTTCCTTGAGTTTCTGGCCCGTGAAGCGAACAATTTAACATTAAAATTAAAAGCGACAGGAGGTTTACTGATTTCAGGAGATATTCCACAGATGATGAGAGAATATATGGATAAAGATAAGTTCTACGAAAAATTCAAGATCAGTGATAAGATGGAAGAAATGCTTAAAAATATTCCAATCTATCTGGTCAAGCAAAACCACACCGCACTAAAGGGTATGGCACTTTACACCGCTTACTCTCAAGAATAACAAAAAGCTCCGAAGAAATTCGGAGCTTTTTTATGAGATGATATTATTCATAAAAATAATTAATTTTCTTGATATACATCAATGTGGTCTATCGGATAAGATAGCTACCTTTGTGGTATTAAATAAGTAAATAACTCTATTCAATGAAAAAAATATTTTTATTAGCAGTTTTAGCTGGAGGTTTAGCTTTCGGGCAGTCAAAAAAAGTAGTAGCATCTGATGTACACTGGTGGGGGTATAAAGTAGCAAAATCTGAGGCAAGTTCTCACGACGGTACTGTAAAAGTAAAGTCAGGAGATATGGTGATGAAAGGAAATGATTTGGTAGGAGGAAGCTTCGTTCTGGATATGACTTCTATCAATGCAACTGACCTTACAGGTGAATATCAGCAAAAATTAAACGGACACCTTAAAAACGGTGACTTCTTTGAAGTTGAAAAATTCCCTACAGCTGCTTTCAAAATCACCTCTGTAAAGAAAAACAATGATAAAGTTTACAGTTCTTTAGTAACAGGAAACCTTACTTTAAAAGGGAAAACAAGCCCTATTACTTTCCCTGCCAAGATTTCTTACAGCAAAGGAGTAGTAAGTTTGGTATCTAACAAATTCTCTTTCGACAGACAGAAATTTGATGTTGCATACAAATCTACAATGCAGGATGTTTTTGTGAAAGATGACATCGATATGATTGTAAAGGTAACTGCTCAATAAATTAATCAAAAAAAGATTGTTAAAAGTGTAGAAGTTCTACACTTTTTTTTATTTTTGTTGAATTGTAAATAAAAAAGAATGAAAAGATTACTATTGTTTGCTATGGTGTGCGCAGGTATATCATTTGTTTCTGCTCAGAAGAAGTTTGATAAAGTTGCAAAGGTAACTTCATCAGAGATCAGATGGTGGGGGTATAAGGTTGTAAAGACTGAAGCTTCTTCCCACTCAGGAACTGTAAAGCTAAAGAGCGGAAAATTCAACTTTGACCATACTGTTTTGGTAGACGGAGAGTTTGTAATAGATATGAGAAGCATCATGGCGGGAGATGTTTCCGACGAAGATCAGATCAAACTTACAGATGACCTGAAAAGTACTAACTTCTTTGAAGTAAAGAAATTCCCGATTGCCAAATTCCATTTGACTAAAATTATTCCTTTAGCAAACAGTGAGTATAACTCTACAGTGTATGGTGATCTTACCCTTAAAGGGGTGAGAAAAACAATCTCTTTCCCAGCCAATGTATATGTGACTCAGTTTACAACATCTATTGAATCTGCTAAGTTCTCTCTGAACAGAAGAGACTTTAAAGTATTCTATCAATCTTCACTGAAAGATTATTTCATCAAAAATGAAATGGATATCCAGTTCAAAGTAACTACTGAAATGTTAGATAACGAGAACAGACTTCCTGCTAAAAAGAAAAAATAAGATTAAATACTATATTGATATCAAAAGAGCGGTTCCTGCGGGACTGCTCTTTTTTATTAGCTGCTAATGCCGAAACAAATCTTTGTACATCTCATGACGATTTAATAAGATAACCTCCAAATATGATCAAGTGCGTCATACAAAAGCAATCTCTCATATTTCTTATGTTCTTTTTGGTTTATACTTTTTCCTTTTTCTGCAATTTTTATAAATTAGCGGCATGAAAATTTATATCGTAAGCGGTCTTGGAGCAGACTTTAAGGTACTTGAAAGAATAGAGTTTCCCGGGCACTGTGAATTGATTTTTATAGACTGGCTTATCCCTGAAAAAAATGAACCTTTTCATGACTATGTCAAAAGAATGGCTGAAAAAGTAGATGATTCGGAGCCATTCTGTCTTTTGGGGTATTCTTTCGGAGGAATCATTGTGCAGGAAATCAACCGATTGAAACCCGCAGAGAAAGTTGTTATTCTGGGAAGTATAAAATCTGATAAAGAAAAATCCAAATTTATAAAAACAGGAGAGGTCACGAAGATCCCACGTATTCTTCCGGTAGGTTTGTTTAATGATAAAGCTGCTAATGCATATGTGGTAGTCCGAAAACTTTTTGATCCTAAAAATCCTAAGCTTCTTCAGTATTTCAAAGTAAGAGATCCTTATTACCTGAAATGGTCTGTAGAGAAGGTTGCTGAGTGGAAATTCGATGAAAATCCTGACGTAATCCAGATTTTGGGAGATAAAGATATTGTTTTTCCTATCCGGAATTCAAAGCCTGACTATGTAATCAAGGGAGGAACTCATCTTTTTCCGGCAACTAAACATAAGGAAGTTTCAAAAATACTCGCAGATATTTTCTGTGAAAAAAAGTAATATTATTTATTGATTGGTTTTTTAACAGGGGTATTGCTGTTGAAAAATTAGTTTTTTCAGAATTTATATTTAAATTTGATAGGGTTAAATATGAATTTTATGAAAATAGGATTAAAATGGATCGTTTCATTCTCGGTTATTTCACTGGTAGCTGTCGGAGGTTTATTCTGGAATCCATCCTCGGATGTTGCCAATACCGGAGAGTTTTTAAGTGAAGATAAGATTGTGGGAGCAGATGTAGCCTGGATTTTGGCTGCTGCAGGACTTGTATTGCTGATGACCCCGGGGCTTTCGTTTTTTTACGGAGGGATGGTTGGAAGGAAAAATGTGATTTCTACGATGCTTCAGAGCTTTATTGCTTTAGGAGTGATCTCTATTTTATGGGTGGTCGTTGGGTTTTCCCTTTCTTTTGGAGAATCGCTTGGATTCTCGTTTAAAGGTGTCCATTATGGGATTATAGGTAATCCTTTGAGCTATCCGTTTTTCAATAAGGTAGGAAGCCTGCCTCATTCTCAGATGGCTTCTACCATTCCCTTTATACTTTTTGCCCTTTTTCAGATGAAATTTGCAGTCATTACCCCTGCCATTATCACAGGTTCTTTTGCAGAGAGGGTACGTTTTATTTCCTATCTGTTGTTTATTGTTCTTTTCTGTATTTTCATTTATACCCCGCTTTGTCATATGGTTTGGCATCCTGATGGCCTTCTGAACAAATATTTTGGAGTAAAAGATTTTGCAGGAGGAACCGTAGTGCATATGAGTGCCGGTTTTGCGGCGCTTGCAGGAGCTTTGGTAGTAGGAAACAGAAAAAATCCCCATCATGAACCATCCAATATTCCGTATGTGCTTTTAGGAACCGGAATGCTTTGGTTTGGCTGGTTTGGTTTTAATGCAGGATCGGCACTCAGTGCTTCTGCTTCTGCGGCTACAGCATTTGGAACCACTACTATTGCATCAGCATCTGCGATGATGACATGGATATTTTTTGACAGAATCAATGGTAGAAGCGTTTCAGCACTGGGAGCCTGCATTGGAGCTGTAGTAGGATTGGTAGCGATCACGCCGGGATGTGGATTTGTAAGTATCGGGGAGAGCCTTTTTATAGGATTTTTAACCGCTGTAGTTTCTAATGTAATGGTCAACTGGAAAGCTTTAAAAAAGGTAGATGATACACTGGATGTTTTTGCCTGCCATGGAGTAGGAGGAATTATGGGAATGATTCTGACAGCAGTTTTTGCTCATGGTGAAAAGGCAAGTCTCCTTCATGGAGGAATTAATGTATTTCTTCATCACATGGCTGCTTTGATTCTTGTTTCCTGTTTTACTTTTTTCGGATCATTGCTGCTATATAAAATTACAGATTCTATTATTACGCTGCGGGTATCTGAAGAATCCGAGAATAAGGGGCTGGACCTTTCTCAGCACGATGAAAGCCTGATGTGATGTTCTCCTGTTCCTAAATTATCACCAAAGCACAGTTAAATCCTGATTTTTATTAAGATTTATCATGTATCTTTGCTTTTGAGGAAAATGAAGAATCATTTATGGAATCTATATCGGTTTTTGAGATTATTAAAGTAGGAATAGGCCCGTCCAGTTCACACACGATGGGGCCCTGGAATGCAGCGTCTGCATTTATCAGAATTATAAAAAGAGAAAGGTCAATTGAAGAGGTGAAGGAGGTTTTCCTTGAATTTTTTGGCTCTCTAGCCAAAACCGGTATCGGACACGGAACGGATATCGCTGGAATGCTTGGGCTAAATGGAGAGGACTTTAAGACCATCGATACTTCCAAAATTGACGAAAAAATAGAAAAGATAAAAAAAGAGCAGATTATTAACCTGGGTGGAGAGAAGGAAATTCCCTTTATCTATGGATATCATTTGGTCCTGAATATGCAAAAATCACTCGATTTTCATCCAAACGGAATGATCTTTAGAGCGGTTTTTGAAGATGGAACAGAGCTTGTTCAGGATTTTTATTCTGTAGGAGGAGGTTTTATCGCGAGCCAGGAAAAAAACTCTATTCAAAAGGAGTGTGTACGTACCCTATATCCTTGTCATAAATCTTCGGATATTGTAAAATATTGTGAAAAACTGGGATTCAGCAGAATTTCAGATCTTATCTTAATCAATGAAGAAAGCTGGAGATCTCAGGAAGAAACAAGAAAGGAAGCTTTATATATCTGGAGCCAGATCAAAGAATGTGTCTATAAAGGCGTAAATAAAGAAGGTATCCTTCCCGGTGGACTAAATGTTACCAGAAGAGCTGCGGGAATTAACAGAAAACTTCTTGGTGATAAGATCTACAAAAATAAAGACGAATGGTTCAAACTTGTAGTAGATGCTGAGGAGAACTTTACCAATATTAATAAATGGATCGCGTGTTTTGCATTAGCTGTGAATGAAGAAAATGCAAGCTTTGGTAGAATTATTACAGCTCCTACTAACGGGGCGAGCGGAGTAATTCCGGCTGTTTTGATGTACGCACAGGCATTTACGTCATTCAAAAGTGAAGATGATATTGTAAGATTTCTGCTTGTGGCAGGAGAGATTGGAACATTATTTAAGAAAAATGCAACCATCTCTGCAGCTATGGGAGGATGTCAGGCAGAAATAGGAGTGTCTTCAGCAATGGCTGCAGCGGGTCTTACTGAAATTTTAGGAGGAAGTGTAGGGCAAGTGCTTATGGCAGCAGAAATTGCAATGGAGCATCATCTTGGACTAACCTGTGATCCTATTAAAGGTCTTGTACAAATCCCATGTATTGAAAGAAATACAATGGGAGCTATAAAAGCCATTACGGCAGCCAATATTGCCTTGGAAAGTGATCCCGCTAAAGCAAAAGTAACGTTGGATGAAGTTATTCAGACGATGTGGGAAACGGCTCAGGCAATGAGTGATCGTTTTAAAGAAACTTCTGAAGGAGGGCTGGCTATTGCCGTTAACGTTCCTGAGTGCTAGAACCAATCATTTTAAAAATATAAAATATTAGACTGCACCCAAAAAGTTAGACACTTTTTAGGGGCAGTCCATATCTAAGGATTTTTTTATAATATTTTACATAGCCTGCTTAGCTAAAACTTAAATTTTTTTTTTGTTGAACAACTGTGTTTTTCCATTCAGTGTAAGCTATATCAGCTTATTTTTTCTGTGCTGGTAAAGTTGTTTTGTCTGCTTCAAATACAGGATATTCATAATCCCTGTCATATATCAAATTCAGGACAGCCAGGAATAATTGATTGTGTGGAAAATTTTTACCATTCACAGTTATAGCAAAGGATAGTTTATCATTCGGCTGATAAGATACAGTGGAGTGAGTACCGGCTGTATCACCACCATGACCGTAGGATATAATATTATAGAATGGCATTTTAATGATTCCGGTCCCGAATATCTTTTCATTCTCATCTGAAATCATCATTTTCAGAGTATTTTCATCAATGAACTGTCCATTGAATAATGCGTTAATAAAGATATTCATATCTTCCGTAGTAGATGCGATATCTCCCAATCCTATGCAGTTATGAAAATCAAAATCCTTCACTTTAACCCAATTGCCTTTGGAGAATTCATAAGATTTAAAAATATTCTGAACATTATCAAGCACTGAAAAAGTATGTTTCATATTGGCTTTTTTCAAGATGTTTTCCTTTAAAATTACATTGTAAGGCTTGTTGTATAATTTTTCCAGGATTCTGCTTAATAGGAAATAAGCTGAGTTAGAGTATTGCATTTTTTGTCCTGGCTTAAAACTTACGCCATCTTTTATTATAACATCAATAATAGCCTTATCACCGACCGGTTTTCCAAAAAGCCAATTGTTTTCAATAGATTTTCCTACATAATCTCCCAATCCGCTGGTATGATTAAGCATGCTTTTAATAGTAATGTTTTCAGCATCAGGGATTTCGGGATAAAATTTTGAAAGTTTGTCACTCAGGCTGAGTTTATTCTGCTCTACCAGCTGAAGAAGCATAACAGCAGTGATAAGTTTGCTGACAGAGCCTATCTGATATAAGGTGTTTTTGTCATGAGTGACATTTTTTAGCTGCTTCTGGCCAAAGTCTTTACGGTAGACTTCAGAACCATTTCTGAAAATAGATACACTTCCGATGCCCTGATTTTCTTCAGCGATATAATCCAGAAAGCTGTCGATTTTTTTTGTGTTGATTGCTTTTCCATTGAGATAAGGAATATCTGTAGTTTTTTGTACTTCTCTGAATAAATTTAAAGGTAAGCTTTTACCTTTCTGGGTAAGGTTTCCTTCAAAATGATTGTCTTTAAATGTCCCTTTATAAGAAGCATTTATCTTTTGGATTTCGAAACTAAGTTCATTATTAATGAAAGCAGTTTTTTCTGAATAGAGGTATTCCTTGCTCTGCTTTGGACTGCTCAGAGACGAAGTGTAGCCTTCTTTTTCTTTTTTAATCTTGAGGATTACAGGAAGTTTCATACTTTGGATGTCCAGTTCTCCGTTCCAGATGCCTTCAATTTGGGCATGACAAAGGTGTGCCAGAAAGACCAGCACGAATAATAATTTGATTTTCATGGTATTGTTAAATAAAGTTAGTCGTTATGATCTGGCAGATTATAGTACTGATCAGTGCTACCACTGCAAACAGAACGATATGCTGCCATTTTTTGATATTGGTGGCTGTTTTAAAGCCGTTATAAAAAATTACAATGCTATAAGTTAAAACCAGAATACTGAATATGCCCATCATCATCATCATCGACATATCTATTAGTGGAATAGAATCAGTAGGATTTTTCGAGTAGGCGGCCATGTTTTTTTTAGCAGAATCTATAAAGGGAATCTTATAAGCAGGTTGTAAAATAACCAGGACAAGCTGTGAAATTAAGACGGTATTGATAATATCTATAAGCCTTGTTTTACTATTTAAGATTTTACCCAGTATAAAAAGAATAATAATGGAAGACGAAAAACTGGCTAAGGTAGAAATAGCTATGGCTTGAAAAGAAATTTCTTTTAAATTACTTATTCTGTATATGCTTGAGAAAGTAGTACCTGTCCAATATCCTGCTATAATAGAAATAATTACAGTGAGAATACCTATCAACAGGAGTAGTTTTTCATCAAATTTTTCAAATGGATTAAAAATGGTTTTCCAGTTCATTAGAATGAGTTTACAGGTTAGTTTTTAGTTGATCAATCTTTGTAATAAGGTCATCCATTTTATTCCTCATAGTCGGGTAAGAAAGGTTAGCCTGTTTGGCCATTTCTTTAATGCTTCCGCTGGATAAGAAAAAGTTGAGAATAAAATCCTGTTCTTCACGGTTTAGTTTCAGGAGAACAGGAAGTTCATAATCACCACTGACTTCCGTTTTACAGCTCGGACATTTCATTTGGCTTACGTTCAGGGTATGATCACAACTTGGACAGATTATGGGTAGCTTCATGGATTATTTTTTTACGAAAGTAATGTTTTTTTTAATAAAGTTAAAATGTTTTTTAATTTTATTAAAATTAATTGTAAAAAAGACCAGAAGAAAGAAAAATTTCGAGATGAAATAGACTTCCAGTAAGATGAATAAATGTGTAGAAGTAGTAGTGTTATAAATCTAAGAATATCTTTTCTGAATAGATAAGTTTAAATTCCTTCGGAATAACAAAATCTGCATACAGTAAGTACCACTCTTGTTATTCTGAAGGGATTATAGTATTTTGTAGTATTGATTTGAAAATCAGAGGTTTTATGTATTTTAAAAACTGTATTTTAAAAATTGAAATAAGGCAGATGAAAATGAAATAAATCTTCAGTTTCTCCGCGGGATGTTTTATCTTAAAATTCCTCTGATTCTGTTGGCATTAGTAATCAACTCTTCAAGATATTCATAGTTTTCTTTTTCCAGAGCAGATTTGAATTTTCTGAGCTGGGTGATATGCTCATTCAGTACATCCAGTACATTTTCCTTATTCTGTTTAAAGATTGGAACCCACATCTCAGGGTGAGATTTGGCCAAACGTACGGTACTTGAAAAACCAGAGCTGGCAAGCTGAAAAATAGTTTCTTCTTCGCGTTCCTTTTCCAGTACGGTATTGGCAAGGGCATAAGAGGTTATATGGGAAATGTGGGAAATATAAGCGGTATGGATGTCATGGTCTTCTGCATTCATGTAGATCATGTGCATATCTAAAGCTTCAACTATTTTTTCAACCGTTTGTAATGCATCTTCTGCAGATTCTTCTTTATTGCAGATCACTCCGGCCTTTCCCGAGAAACTTTCAGCAATAGCTGATTTTGGACCGCTGTTTTCTGTACCCCACATCGGGTGAAAGGCTACAAATCTTGATCGCTTAGGATGGTCTTTTACGGCTTTTACGATACCTGCTTTTGTAGAACCTGCATCCATCACCGTCTGGTGGTCTGATATAAGATCCAAAACTCCCGGCAGTATTTTTCGGGCAGCATCCACGGGAATGGCAATAATAATGAGATCAGAATCTTTCACACCTTGCTCAAGGTCAGCTCCGGCATCAATTATTTTCAATTCCAGGGCTTCATCAATATGCTGTTTATCATTATCAATTCCATAGATGAAGTCCGCAATGCCTTTTTCTCTCAGCTTCAAAGCCATTGAACCTCCGATTAATCCTATTCCGATAATACCTATTTTCATCTTTTAAACTTTTTGTAAATAAAAAAACCTCGTCAAGGACGAGGTTGTAAGTTATGTTCATAAGAATCCCTATCCCAGTTCTGAGTTAAAAATTCTATAATAATATGTTCCGTTGTTGAAATTCACGAAGCGAAGGTATAAAATTTTTTTTAAACTTTAAAAATTTCTTATCTAAATTATATATGGATAGCATCTATAAAGGCCTAATCAGCACTGTGGGTAATGGTTCTTTTCACATCACTGCTTTTTTGTTCCAGCTCTAAAGTGGTAACGTCGCCTGCAAACTGGAAATCAATTTCAATTTTGTTGGAAGATACTTTATAACTGATCAGATCCAAACCATCCTGATTGATTTCTTTGTTTATACTTTGCTTTGGCAGCTCTGCCATCAGAAGTTCTGCTGATTCTACTTCTTTTTCCTTAATGGTTTTCTGATATCCGTTATCACCAAACACTACTTCTAAATTAGCTATACTAAGAAAAGATATAGGATTATTTACCTTCCTATATCAGTCTTGATTGCATTTCGGAAGAGAGCATGATGCTCGCATCAGCACAAGGAGGGCTATCCATTCAGTTTCTCCTGCTCAATTTTCTTCAAAGTCACAGTAAATCCGGAATAACTTTCTCATGGTTTTTTGTAAAAATGACCAATTTAAAATGACCAGATATAGGGCTCTCGCTTTAAATCCCAAAGATCATCCACTGTCTTTTCTTCCATAAATTCTTCAAAGAGATCCCATCCTTTCTCCCTTATCAAATCAGCTTCTTCCCTGTAAATTGGAACTATGAGTAGAAAAATTACAGATTTGTCTTCTAATTCTAATTGCTGTAAATCGTCGTAAAAATAAAATGGGAAAGTGAAATACAAAGAGTCCATTTGGGTTTCAGAAGTCATCGTAAAATCAAAGGATATCACATCTCCCTTTTGGACTCCCTTTTTATTGTCAATTAGATATTCTGAAAAAGCTGTTAAAAACGATGCAATTTCATTCTCGTTATATTGTGAGAGGCAAACCAAGACAAATTCTATGCTATAATCTGTGAAATACCTGTTCAATCCTAATGTTGTATAAGTTCGTGTCCCTCCAAATGGAATGTTATCGTAAAAGGATATAGTATGATTATATCTTTTATTTTTTATATCTGCTCTTCTGGATATTTTACCGATATACTTTTCTAAATGTTCTGTTATTTTCATTATTTACTGTTTTTATAGGTATAGAATGTTATAATTTCAACTGTATAATTCACTTTCTGTGGCAGGAAAGTACAATGTGAATGAACAAATCGCTTTACCATATCCGGGAAAGAAATGATACATTTACTATTGTACAATAATTCTGTACGGATGTCTATATTGCATGGCGTAAATACAATATGCATACACTAATTTTTCTTCATGCTGATAGAGCTTTTATGTAAATAATTTAGGATTTATTTATACTTTATAACCGTAATTGAAAAACATTCTTTTCATATGATTTAATGACGAAATTATTTCAGTAAAAAGCAGTTGAAGAAATCGTTTTATTCATTTTTATTGAGATTTGTATTTAAATATATTGTATTGGATATCAGGGGTAAGTGATGGGGGGATTCTTCATCTGTTATTATGAAAATAGCATTACGGGACTTTCTTTGCAGGAGAGAGGCGGCCTGCAGATTACAGGTTGTTGCTTCCTGCATACAATATGCATGCAATATGCATACAATATATATGCATATGTACACATTACGGGACTGCTTATTGGAGTTCTGCTGAAAACCAATGCGCCCTGTATTTTTCATGATTTCGTTCGGGTACTTTAAAAGTGGCTGCCCGGACTTTATTTTATAATAACAGTTGGAGGAAAATTGGTCCATGAAGAGTGATGGGTATATAAATGTTTTGCTGGAAATAGAAAGCAGCAGAGTGGAAGACCCCGTAATTTTTTATTATTTTTCAATCTTATATCATGCTTTAAACTGTTAATATTCCCGAATAATAACAGATATTATCTTATAAAGATTAAGATTTTATTTACCGTTATATAAAAGCAATTTACTAGTATCAGAGGCAGGTGATCCACTTTTTTAGGCTGTTAATATTCCCGAATATTGACAGATACTTTCTTGCGGGTAAAAAAACATCACTATAATTTTGTGCTACTAAAGTGATGAGAAAGTCTTAGTTTAAATTTTCATTTTTCAATTCTTTGACGGGGTCACAGGAAACTATTTGCTGCCGTCAAAGAATTTTATCTGATGATTCCGGAAGGGGTTTTCAGACTGTGTAAATCACAGAAGAAACAAAAGACTGAGTCGTCTAAACTAACTAAAGGTAAGCTTCAATATATAAATAGAGAATGAGAGCCAAATAAGGAGCACTCTGCAGCGCTTATAGGAATCAGTAGATTTACCTGGTGTTTATTTGTATAATTTATTTAAAGGTATACTGAATTAATAAAAAGGCTGTTATTATTCGCGAATAGTGACAGCCTTTTTATTGCCGTATCCTTTGCTATAGGTTATTTTTGGATGCTTTTTTATGATGAAAAATAATTTGAAAAAATACTTTATGATGAAAAAAAAGATAATGATTGCAGGGTTTTTATGGGCTTCTGCATTAATGTTCTCTCAGGTTGGAATCAATACAAATACTCCGTCTGCCACCCTTGATGTAAGGGTCAATGCTGGCCTGACCTCCCAACCGGAGGGGGTTATGGCTCCAAGGCTTTCAGGAGCCGAGCTTAAGGCAAAAGATGCGGCGTATGGACCTGATCAGGAAGGTGCCATCATTTATGTTAAAGAAGGCCTTGCTGCAGCGGATACCAGTGTAAAGACCCGTGCGGTTATTGATCCCGGATATTTTTATTTTAACGGAACCGCATGGGTGAGGTTTGAAAACGTAGTGCAGGAGCCGGAAATGGTAATGGCTTTTAGTTCCAAGGGAAATCCGGATCTGGGGACTGTAATTCCTCCATTCCCCGAAAATAAGATTAACTTCCCCGTTGTGAATATTGCAGCCGATTCTTCTATCGGATCATGGAACAGTACAACCAATGAATACACGGTATATAAAAAGGGGGTTTTCCTTATTTCAGGAAACTTAAGAATGGAAAATATTACGGATTTTGGAGCATGCGCTATCATCATACATGGAGGAAGTCAGTTGTCAACTACTAGTACTCCTGCTGGGGGAAGTACCTCTTCCCCTGCTGGAATACAAGTAAGTAACATGGCCTCCATGATTCTTAATCCCGGTGACATTATATGGATAGGTGCGCGCCGTAATGCTGGAACTTCAGGATTTACAGTAGGGGCCAGAACAATTAATATTATCTTTTCCGAGATTCATTAGCTCTGATGCCTGTCATGGCCGGAATATTTTGGAACGTTTTTATTTTGTAGGAACAGGAGCATATCAGAACCATCCGGATTGTGTGGTCAGACTCCACCGATTCAAAAAAATGTTGGGTCACTTTTCACGGATAGTGGCAGCCTTTTTACTAAGGCGCTATGTGTTTTTGTTATATTTATAATGCGCTTATTTTTAAGTATTTATCAATAGTGAATAGCTGTCATTATTCCGAATAATGACAGCCATTTCCTTGATCGGGCTTCTTCATTACCCTACTTTTGCAACAGATTTTTAGACAAAGAATATCGTTTTAACTTTATTTAAATACTTAAATACAAATGAAAAAAATAATGATAACCGGGTTCCTGTGTGCGTATGCATTTGTGTGTTCCCAGATTGGAATCAATACTTCCGCTCCCAATGCTACGTTGGATGTGGCCTCTACTCCGGCGGCGACTACCAAGCCGGATGGTTTTCTGGCACCCAGAATTACCGGGAGTGCCCTTAAGGCAAAGGATACTCTTTACGGGACCAACCAAACTGGGGCTATCGTGTATGTGACGGAAGGGCTGGCGGTAACAGAAACAAGTCCCAAGACCCTTGCCGTGGTCAATCGGGGATATTTTTATTTTAACGGAGCAGTATGGGTGAAATTTATTGATGTGGTAAGGGCGCCTGCGGTAGTCGCGGCCTTTAATGCAAAAGGAGACGCAGACCCTTCTACTGTATTTCCGGCAACACCTGAGAGCAGGATTAGTTTTCCTGTTGTCAACATTGACGCAGACAGCAGTATCGGGACATGGGATAGTACCACCAGCCGGTTTACGGTGGCCAAAAGAGGGGTTTTCCTGATGTCAGCAGCATTAACGATGGAAAACATGACTGATTTTGCAGGGTCTGGTCTCTCTATACATGGAGGGAGCCAGGTGGCTTCGGCCGGTTCTCCTGGCCAGACCTCCCAAAACCTGAGTGTTACAGGGACTATGATTCTTGACCCGGGAGAGGTCATCTGGGTGGGAGCTTACCGTAATCCTGCTGCTTTAGGTGGTTTCACTGCCGGGGTGAGAAGTTTCAATATTATTTTTTCCGCGATCCAGTAAATCGGATCATTACAGATTATTGGTTTTCATATGGCCGCGGGGCTTCTTCAAAAAAAGAGTGACCGCGGTATTGCTGACCATTATTTTCCTATCAGTTTTTTTTTAATGGAGAAGCCTGCCCGTGTACCGGGTGGGCTGATCTGTTGAAGGCCATTCGTATGGCAAACATTACAAAAGATTATTTTTCTAAACAGAAACTTTTTCACTGCGTGGTGTATTTTTAGGGGACAGGCCTTATAGCCAACTTGTCAGGTCCTGCAATTTTCTGCCTCTTAGACGGGTAGGATCTACTTAAAGTTTATAATGTAAAATCCCTTCGTGGCTAAAATAAAAAATAAAGTAAAAAGTTTCCGGATATACATGCTATGATGCGGGATTTGCATGATTATTTTGATTGCCGGATCATGCTAAGCCGTTCCTCCACTTCTTTTATCTTTGCGATCCAGTAATTGATCCCTTCCTGATTGGAGACTGTCTCTTTAAAGGCATTACGGCTGACAGTCCATAGATGGGAGCCGTTTTTTTGATAGTCCAGTTCGCGCTCCCTTTTATTTTCAGGTTCAATGCGGTATCTCCAGAATACAAGTGAATGCATATAGTCTGAACGGATCTTTTCGAGATAGGAGATGATGGCTTTATGGTCTTGTGGAATATAACCGGGACCGGAACAGCCACATGAATGGAAGGTGATCCCTACAGTATACAGATTTCTGATATGTGCCCATTGTTTGTGATCATTTTTTGCCGGAGATTCAAAATCCAGGCCCATATTGGCCATCAGATTTCCACATTCAGGACATTTGGCTTCCACTGAAGTAACGGCATCTTTGTTCGCATCTTTTAATATACGGCGTTTAAATGTTTTCTGGCAGTTAAAGCAGGCATAATGACCTTTGTAAACCATCATGGCATATCGGCACATAGTACGATCTTATTCTTTGGTTATTTTATATTTTATTTATCCCCCTTCATCAAACGTATTACCATCGGGCGGCTGTTACTTCACAGGTCATGTACTGACCATTTATTTCCCCATGGAAATTTAAAAAAGCAGCCTGGATATGGTTTTATCTTTTTTTGGATGGAGAATTTTCAGGGATAGGGATCAGAGCCTTTATCTCTTTTTATTCCGCCGTTGTCACTGTTAATCAGTAAGTCTCAAAAAAAGAAGCTGTAAATATACTCGTTTTTCTTTACAGGCAACGAATAATATTTAACAGCTTCTTCTGGAAATAGAAATATCGGTGTGTGTTATGGATTTGAAATAATTAAAGTGGAAGGTATGTCAGACAGCCAGAGACTCTTCGTATCAATCAGGCTTTTCCAGCTTTTACTGCTGATAAGCATCAGATCTTGTGAGTTCAGGAATTCTTTTTCAATCTTTTTTTCATTGTACAATGTAATATGATTGGGAGCTACCTGCTCAATACTTCTTATCAGCTCTTTCACTTCAATATTGTTTCGGATCTGTCCCGCAGCATCCAGAATAATGATCTGTGAATTGTTGTTATTAATAAGCCTTTTGGCATATTCAAGCAGATAAAAATCACTCAGGTTAAAGATTGGGACAAATACTTTATCTGCCGCTTTGAAATCTTTCTCCACCAATACGCCTACAGGAATATTGGCTTTATCTAAAATCTGAAGCGTGAAATCGTCAAAAGGTGAGTTGTTGAAGATATTCCCTTTGCCTTTTACGGTGTTCAGAAGCTTTTCAGGATTAATGATCTTGGTGGTAAAACCTAATAATCTTCCTAACAAACTTCCTTCGTACATTGATTTTCCAAGCATGATCAGAAGAAGGTCATAATGTCCTTTATTGGTAATGCTGGTGAGGTCATTTTCTATATCGGTTGAAGCTTTAAACAGGGTAGTGACTTCCAGATTCAGTTCGTGAGACGTTTCGATCACATTCTGAAACTGTGAGTCTTCATATTCATTACTGTCATAAGCGTGCATTTCATCTACCGGAGCAATATTCATGGCGGTAATGCTTTTATTGCCATTCATTTTGTTAGTAAAGTCATGTGCCAGTTTTAGCAGTGTGCTGCCGGATTCAGGTTTATCAAAGGACAAAAGAACACGGTATTTGGAGTCATTGTCATGAGCAGGTTCAGGATGTTCTTTTTTAGATTTAAAAATAAAATTAATAAAGTCTAAAGCAGGACCTGTCATGAACGTGGTAAATAAAGCCATAATAACAAGCATTGCAAATATTTCAGGGCTTAGTACTCCAAGATCATATCCTATATTCAGTACAATAAGTTCCATTAAGCCTCTGGTATTCATCAATGCTCCAATTGTTAAACTCTCTTTCCAGTTGATGCCGACAAATTTGGCGGTCAATGCACTTCCTGCAAACTTTCCAATAACTGCAGTCAGAATAATGAACCCTGCAGTCATCCACAGGTGGCTGTCATTTAAAAGGCCGATCTGTGTACGAAGACCTGTAAATACAAAGAATAATGGAAGAAGTAATACCAATGCCACATCTTCAACTTTATCAATGAAAAGCGTTCTGAATTTTGCATTTTCCGGCATAATAGCACCAGCCATGAACGCTCCAAACAAAGCATGAATTCCGATAACCTCAGTAGCGTAAGCAGAAAGAATAAGGGTAAGGAAGAAAATAGCAACCATTGGCTTGCTGATTGTATTTTTGCCAGCCTGAAGATCGCCAATCCTTTTCAGGAAAGGTCTTACTATTTTAATCATTAAAAAGACATAGGCAATCGCCATCAGAATAACATAAATAGAGCTTGTAAAAGAACCTGCTTTTACAATGGCAATAACGGCTGCCAGAATACACCATGCCGTAATATCATCAGCTGCGGCACACGTAATAACAATGGTTCCTAATTTGGTTTTCTGAAGGTTCCTCTCCTGTACAATCCTTGCTAATACCGGAAAGGCTGTGATGCTCATTGAGATTGCGATAAACAGGGCAAAGGACGTAAACTGAATACCATCAGGAGCAAACTCACGATAAATAAAATAAGAAAGCCCAATTCCCAAGGCAAAAGGGATAATAATACTGGCGTGGCTGATCACAACAGCATCATGTGCCTTTTTTCTTAACACACTAAGATCCAGCTCCATTCCCACAATATACATGAAGAGAATAAGACCTATCTGACTCAGAAACTGTAGGTTGCCTAAAGATTCTTTCGGGAATAAGAAAGCGGAAAATTCTGGGAAATACATCCCTACAAGAGAAGGCCCCAATACAATCCCGGCAATCATTTCTCCGATTACGGTAGGCTGTTTGATTTTCATACAGATCCATCCGAAAAGCCTGGCGGTCATAATGATGGTAACAATCTGTGCCAGTAATAATGCCAGAGGATGGTGAAGATTCGTTTTAAAAGACTCCTGGAAGTTTTCCCAGGTAGAGCCGCTGCTTGTTTTAGCAACTATATTTTCTTTGATTTCCAGCGTCTGTCCTTCTATGATAAAGTAGTACATCAGACAGGAAAAGGCTGCTATAGTAATGATATAGAAAATTAAATTTCTGTATTTTCCCCAATTCATGATTCCAATATTTTTTGCAAAGTTGATAAGAATATAGTTATGTTAAATGTCCTTTTTATTAAAATGTAATGAAGGTTTCAAAAAATGTAATAAAATCTATTTGAAAGAATATCCGATTCCGGCTCCTATTTTCCAGCTGCCGTCCTGTGTAGCGGTCTTGGTATTGTAATAAACAGGAATCTGAACAACCATTTTTTTATAAACCACTGTAAGTCCTGCACCCAGATTAGGGGTTATGGCACTGTTTTTCGCCCCGGGAGATTGATCTTCTTTTATTCTCAAAGAAGGAAGCATTCCGATAATAAATTTGAATCCTTTGTAGGAAGCATTTACGTTTGGACCGGTAAAGTTGATGAAAGCACCGTGATCTACATATCCGGCAACTGCAATTCCCTCAAAGAATGAAGCCTTAATTTTTGAAGGGGTTTCCTGAGAAAAACACAGTCCGGATATGATAATCCCCACAGCATAAATAACCTTTTTCATTATTAATCATTTAATATCGAACAAAAGTACGTTTGCAGGAGGTCTCAAAAACAGAGAGTGTAATGAAGCAGAGTCTTTCTGTAATGAAACAGGAAATGTTTGAAAAGTTTATTTTCCGAATAATTCCATCAGTGAGCTTTTATAAGTATCTCCAATCTGAAGTTTCAGAAAATTCTCTCCTTCGGTAAGGATTGTTGTAATGATTTCGTTGGTGGTAAATACCTTGATGGAAGACAGGGCGATAATCTCTTTTTTATTTACCTGTGCGAAGTCTCTGGCAGGCAGCATTTCAAGAAGATTTTTGAAGTTAAGATTTTTCAATACGATGGTTATACCATCATTGAGGGTAATATCCTTATCACGGCTGTCAATTTCAGACGTTTTGATGTAGACAATCTGTTCGGTGGGGATAATGGTCTTGCCGATGTTGGTATTCCATTCGATAAAGGTTTTTTTCTGAACAGTGCTGATTTGTTCTTTAGCCTTTTCAAAAGCCTGAATCAGTCGTTCTTTTTTGATGGGTTTTCTTACGTAATCTACTACATTAAGATCAAAAGCTTCTGCTGCATATTCTTTGTAAGCGGTCGTGAAGATGATCTTTTTAGAACCGGAAATCAACTCGGCAACCTGAAGGCCTGTCATTCCGGGCATTTCAATGTCCAGGATGCAGAGATTGCAGTCGAGAGTCTCAATTTCTTTCAGGAAAATTTTAGGATCATTGAATGCTTTTACCACTTCTACATCGTCAATTTGCCCGCACAGAAGTTTCAGATAGCTTATTGCAAGCAGTTCATCATCCAGAATAACGCATTTTACCATAGAATTCTCCTAAATTGATTTTTAATTCAGCGGTGAAGATTCCATTTTTTGAACTCCTTTCCAGCTGGTAGTAAGTAGTGTAGATCATTTTAAGCCTTTGATCAAAAGACTGGCTCCCGAAACCACTTTTTTCTTTTTCAAGAATGTTTTTCTGGGAGGCTTTGTTACTGACTTTCATTGTGAAAATACCGTTCTCAAGCTCCATATAGATGGAAATAAAAGAATCCGGGGCAAGAAAATCTGTGTGTTTGAAAGCATTTTCTATCAGATCCACAGAGATCAGAGGAGCAAATACCTTTTCTTCGTATACAGAGTCAGATTTGTTGATCCTGGATTTAATCCTGAAGTCGAAAAGGGGATTTATTTTAATTTTATTAATTTCAATCAGGCTCAAGGCAAAGTGCAGTTCTTCTTTTGGGCTTACAAACTTATTGTTGCTTTCATACAAAATGTAATCCAGAACGTTGGCCAGCTTATCCAGAGACATATAAGTCTGGTAGGCATGAGACTGAACGGAATTAAGAATGTTTTTAAAGAGGTGCGGATTCAGTTTGGTCCCGATATGTTCCAGACGGACTTCATTCAGTCGCTGCTCAATGATTTTATTGGCTTCTGACAGTTTGGCATTTTTCAGTTTCAGTTTCTGGCTTTGGCTGAACAGATAAATACTTGCTGTCAGGAAAAGGAAAATGGCAAAAACTCCGATGAATATCAGATAATCATGAATCATGTAGTAATTGCCTTCCATATCGTATCAGTTATAGAAAACTATCTAATTTTCTTAAGACTGTTTAAAGTCACGGTTTCTTCACACTTTTCAAAAGTGATCTCGTATGATGGATTTTTTTCAGGATAAGAGATCAGATAGTCCGGGCAAGGCTGTTTTTGTGCATTGCTTCGGTCAAAATCTACTTTTCCTTTGGTAATGATACTGTCTTTTACAAATTTTTCATTGATTTTGTAAGTAGTCATTCCGTTTTTAAAGTCTTCAGAATATTTGAATTCTTTAGAAAGTGTTTCTGCAATCACACGGCTGTTCGGTAAATAACCGCTGCAGCTTGCTCCTTTCTTGTTTAAAATAAAAAATACAAGCAACAACCCCGGAACGAAGCCTATTGCATAAAATTTCAGTTTTTTCATTAGAAAATTAAAAGATTGATATCGTGGTACGTAAGTCCGAAACGGTCACAGATGATCTTTTTAGTATGTCTTCCCTTGTACATATATAAACTCTGCTTCATTTCGTTTTTGCGGATCAGCATATTTTCAAAACCGCCTTCTTCATCATAATTTAAAATATAGGAAAGGAAGAAATTTGAAATTGCCTTTGTTGTAGTTCTCGGCATTCTGGATGTAAGGTTTGGAAGCCCGCAGTGGATAACGCCGTGTTTGATGACGTAAGGGTCTTCCATAGTTGTAAGTTCTGATGTTTCAATCACCTTACCGTTGTCTATTGTAATATCGATGATGACACTGCCTTTTTTCATTTTCATGACCATATCTTCAGTTACAATAGGAGTCATATTTAATCTTGGTAAAGCTCCTATCACTACATCAGCGCGTCTTAAACTTTTACTGAGTTCTTTGGGGTCTATGATAGAAGTGGGAACCCTGCTGTCAACTATGGTATGAAGTCTTCTCAGTTTAGATAATGAATTATCAAAAACTTTTACACTGGCTCCTAATCCTATGGCTGCTTTTGTAGCAAATTCACCCACAATTCCGGCTCCAAGAACCACTACTTCAGAGGGTCTTACTCCTGTAATACCGCCCAGCATTAATCCGTTGGATAAAGCGAGAAGTTCCGATGCATAGAGAATAGAAACTGTTCCTGCAATTTCACCGATTAATCTTACCAATGCCAGCTGTTTGTATTCGTCAACGATAAATTCGAAAGCAATAGCATTTATTTTTTTCTCCGCAAGTTTTAAAAAGTAATTTTTATCCCGAAGGTTGATCTGAAGTGCTGAAACCAGATAGGTATTTGGTTTCATATAATCAATTTCATCTTCGGTAGGAGGATTAATTTTTAAAATAAGATCCTGTCCAAAAGCTTCTTTAGGATCAGTGGTAATCTTTGCTCCAGATTCAGAATACTGTAAATCTGTAAAAAATGAACCTTCTCCGGCTCCTGCCTCCACAATGATCTCATGACCATGTTCTACCAACACCTGTACGGCGTCAGGAGTAATGCAGGTTCTCCTTTCGTTGAGACAGGTTTCTTTAGGAATCCCAATACTGAACTGTTTTCCTTTTTTTATAACCTCCAATTTTTCCTCTTTCGGCATCAATTCTTCTTCTGTGAAAGGAGTAAAAATATTTGTACTCATCCTTAAATTAAATTATGTCTTACAGATTGTTTTTATACTTAATTAATGAGCAAAGATACATAATATTTAATCGAATGAAACTTCTCTGTTTTCACCCGTATTCACAATACTCATTGTGTGGTAGTTGAGCCCGTAAAGCTCTTCTTCGTAAACTTCCGGCCACTCTATAATGCACAGAAAGGAATTGTCAAGATACTCTTCAATCCCGATATCATATACTTCTTCAATGTTTTTTAAGCGGTAAAGATCGAAATGATAGATCTTCCCTTTAGGCGTCATATATTCGTTGACAATAGAGTAGGTAGGGGAGTTTACTTCATCCGTACTTCCCAGATTTTTAAGCAGAAACTGCGTGAAAGTAGTTTTCCCGGCACCCAGATTTCCTTTTAAAAGAAGGATGTTATGTTTTAATTCCGGAAGGATGGTAGTGACAACTTCCTGCCAGTCTTCGATTGTATTGATTCTTATTTTCATTGAATGAATCTTGTTTTCGTTGTAATAAAGAGCTGATTTTTTAAATAATAAATAACTATTTTGTGATTATTATTTAAAACTATTTTTTAGATCTAAATTGTTTTATATTTTAGTGCTACAAAAATATAAAATAAAATTTCTATCCTTATTGAAATTGTTAAATTGATTTAATCGGTGAATCTTTTGTAGTGTACTACACATAAAGAATACAATGTGTTTAAATTTTGATTTATTATAAATATTTTTTAATTACAAAATGGAAAAAAATAAAGTGCAATTTCTTTATCATACAATCTTAATCGAGTTTAAATGAAGAGTAAATTTTTTCTATTTTTAAGTTCAGTAATGCTGATTTTTGTACAATCTCAAAACTTGCATATTAAATACACTTATGTAAATCCTGTAAATTTTTTAGTACATGAAGATTTATATATATCAGGTGTTAATGCTTTGGGTATAAGAGATTCTGTCATGATAAAGAATACCAATGAACAATTACATGCTGATGGAAATAATACCAGAATATTAGGGAAAACAACAAAACAAAAAGCCAAGTATTATAGGTCTGCTCTGAATGAAACTGTGATTATACATGAGCATATTGATGATCATTCTTACTGGATAAAAGATGAACTTCCAAAAATTGTATGGAATACAAATTATAGTAATACAAAGAAGATCGGAAAATATGTTTGTAAAAAAGCAACGGGACTATTCAGAGGCAGTAAAATAACCGCTTATTATACACCTGATTTACCTTATGCATTTGGACCTTATAAATTTGCTGGTTTACCGGGAGTTATCTTAGAAGTTGGAGAAGATGATAATGCTGTTAATTCATGGAAAGCAGAAAGTATTGAATTTACTATCCCGAATAATGTAATATTGACTGCTACAGAGGAAAAAACAATTACCTACAGAGAATTTATTCACCTGCAGGATAAGAAAAATGAGGATGAGGTAAAAAGGTTAACCGCCAAACTACCAAATAATGGGACAGTGATGAATATAGAACAACCAAAAAGGACTGCGATTGAAAAAATATATGAGTGGGAATAGCAAAACAATAAAAATTTTAATATGCATATTATTCTGTTCATTATCTTTTGGACAGAATACGAGGGTGGCATATGAATATATTTATAAAATTGATTCATTAAATAAAGAAAGGATAGAGAAAGAAGTAATGTTCCTTGATATTTTGAAAGAAGGATCTCACTTTTATAGTTATCCAAAGTTTGTGTATGATTCATTGAAAAATGTTCAGATACAAAAGGTCTCTTCCTTACGATTAAAAGAGTATAATTTTTCAAATTTTCAGGACAAATCTAAAACAAAATTTTCTGTTGAAAAGAAATACCCTGAATACGAAATCCTTCTTCAGAATGAAATAGGAGGAAAGGGATATACAATAATAAGAAAAAGAAAACTTTTAAGCTGGAATATTCTTCCCGATAAGAAAAAGGTAAAAAACTATACTGTTCAGAAAGCAACCACTTCTTTTGGGGGAAGAGATTGGGTTGCCTGGTTTACTAATGAAATTCCATTTTCGGATGGACCTTATTGTTTTTATGGTCTGCCAGGTTTAATTCTGACTGTTGAAGATACCAAAGGAGACCATATTTTCAATTTGATAGGAATCAAAAAAGATATTTCTTCAGAATATGAGTTTACTAATGATAACAAATTCACTATTACAGAACAAAAGTTTAATAAGATTTGGAATGATTACAAGAAAGATCCGTCTGTAAGTATTAAAAGTACAATTTTAAACTCCAGTGTTCAGGCAAGCTTAAGTTGGAATGGTGAAGAAGTAAAACAGAGCGATATTATTAGAAATTTTAAGAAACAGGCAGAAATGGAAATTAAAACCAATAATAATTTCTTAGAACTGGAACTGTATAAATAATTCCATTATAGAATTTTTTGTAAAAAATATAGCCGACTAGATAGTTTTTCAGTCGGATTTTTATTTATGGGCCTTAAACGATGTATGAATTTTAAACAAACATTATGATTTAGTTTCATCAATACTACAGGTATCGTTTAATGGATTTTCTGAAAATTGATTTATGATTATTCTTTTTTTACAAATTTTTTTCTTCAGACTAAATACTTAATTTTACAGCATGATTTCTAAGCAGACGATAGATAAAATATTCTCCACAATCAGGGTAGAAGAGATTGTAGGGGAATATGTGCAGTTGAAAAGAGCGGGGTCTAACTTTAAAGGACTCAGTCCTTTTCATGAAGAAAAATCGCCAAGTTTTGTCGTTTCGCCAAGTAAGCAGATTTGGAAAGACTTCTCTACGGGAAAAGGAGGAACAGCGATCTCTTTCCTGATGGAAATTGAGAATTTTACTTATCCTGAAGCTCTTCGTCATGCTGCTAAAAAGTATGGAATCGAAATAGAAGAGGATTTACGTGAAATTTCTGAGGAAGCAAAGAATGCCCAGACCGAAAAAGATATTTTATATAAGATCCACGAGGTCGCCAACACTTACTTTCAGGAGATACTTTGGGATGAGCAGGATGGCAGAAGTATAGGTCTTTCTTACTTTAAAGAACGAGAGCTTAAGGATGATATCATCAGGAAATTCCAGCTTGGATATTCTCCTGAAAAGAAAAATGCTTTTACAGCGTATGCGCTGGAGAAAGGCTATAACAAAGATATTCTTGAAAAATCAGGACTTTCTATCTTCCCTGAAAATTCACCGGCAGGAATTGACCGGTTTCGTGAAAGGGTTATTTTCCCAATTCATAGTTTTTCGGGTAGAGTTTTAGGTTTTGGAGCCAGAATTCTTAAGAATAATGTAAAAACAGCAAAATATCTCAACTCTCCGGAAACGGAGATTTACCATAAATCCAATGTTCTTTACGGGTTAAACCAAAGTAAACAGGCTATTTCAAGAAAAAATGCCTGTCTTTTGGTAGAAGGGTATATGGATGTGATTTCACTTCATATGTCCGGGATAGAAAATGTGGTAGCAAGCTCCGGAACTTCGCTGACGACTGAGCAGATTAAACTGATCAAGAGGCTTACGGAAAATGTAACCATACTTTTTGACGGAGATAATGCCGGGATTAAAGCCAGTTTCCGAAGTATCGATATGCTTTTGACAGAAGGCATGAATATCCGTGTACTACTGTTCCCTGATGGAGATGACCCGGATTCTTTTGCCAGAAAACATCCGCAGGAATACGTTGAAAAATACATCGAAAATGAAGCGATGGATTTTATCGACTTTAAAGCGGAAATCCTGTTGAGAGATATAGGAAATGATCCTATTAAAAAGGCTGAAGCGATAAGGGATATTGTAAAATCGGTTTCCTTTGTACAGAATGCCCTGAAAAGGGAGGTATATCTTAAGGAGGTTTCGAATAAGTTCGGACTTTCTGAGCAGAGCCTTTTCAACGAACTGGATGTTCAGAAGCAGATTACCCAGAATCAGACGAGCCATGTTCAGCAGCAGCAGAAGGATAAAACGGCTCCCAAGATGGAGATTGTCCCTCCGGATAAAGAGAAAGAAGATCCTTTCCTGTTTGGAGTACTGTTTATGGAGAATAAGCTGGTAGATCATATGCTGATGTTTGGGGATATTGTCCTGAAACGCAGAAATGAACAAAATGAAGAGTACCAGATTACAGTTATTGAAGAAATTCTTCATCATTTTGAAGAAGAACAGTATACGTTTTTAGTCAAAGAAAATGAGATTATTATCAATCAGGTAAGAGAGGGAATTCAGAAAGATGAGCTTAGAAGCGGAAACTTTTTTGTATCTTTTATGGATGAAGAAATCACAACCAAAGTAGTAGATGCACTGATACCGCTGGATGATCTTGAAAACTGGGCTTCCAGAAACATCTATCCTCCCAATTATGGAGATAAGGTGGCGGATCAGATTCAGGGGGATGTTTTACTGCACAAATACCGGTACATTGATTATCTGATTACAGAGACAGCAAAAGAGCTGGATCAGTACAGCAATACCGATGAAGGAAAATATTATGAACTGATCAAGAAGATCACTTTGCTGAAACAGGCTTCAATAAGACTTAGTAATATTATCGAATATTCCCCGATCAAAGGGATCTATGGAGATAGAAATAGATAGTTTATAGACAATATTTTATATTCTGTGACAAAAAGTCCTATAAAATTTTAGGAATAAATATTGTAATTTAAACTTTGAAAATATTTGTTTAAAATAATACATAATAGAAATATGGACATTAAAAAAGATTTCAGAGATTTCTCTGTAAAGCATTTAGGAAACAACGGTTTGGTAACCGATCAGTATATGGGAATGTATGGGCCAACGAATCTTACTCCGTACATCATGGAAGAAAGAAGATTAAACGTTGCTCAGATGGACGTTTTCTCCCGTTTGATGATGGACAGGATTATCTTTCTTGGAACAGGGATTGATGATCAGGTAGCAAACATTGTTACAGCACAGCTTTTATTCTTAGAAAGTGCAGATCCGTCAAAAGATATTCAGATCTACATCAACTCTCCAGGGGGTAGTGTTTATGCAGGTTTAGGTATTTATGACACCATGCAGATCATTAAGCCGGATGTAGCAACGATCTGTACCGGTATGGCTGCTTCTATGGGAGCTGTATTATTGGTGGCAGGTGAAAAAGGAAAGCGTTCTGCGCTGAAGCATTCAAGAGTCATGATTCACCAGCCTTCAGGAGGGGCTCAGGGAGTGGCTTCTGATATGGAAATCAACCTTAGAGAGATGTTGAAATTGAAGCAGGAGCTTTATGAAATTATCGGGCACCACTCTGGACAAACTTATGAGTGGGTTGAAAAATCTTCTGACAGAGATTACTGGATGACATCTGAAGAGGCTAAAGGCTACGGAATGGTAGATGAGGTTTTACAGAGATCTACAGAAAAAAAATAATTGATTTTAAATCAAATGAAAAACGCACCCAACCGGGTGCGTTTTTGTTTTACCATGATACATGAATAAAAAAATCGTGTATTTAGGGTTGAAAAAATATTCTTTTTTCTATTTCTTAACCATTTTATGGAGTACTGAATTGTTTAAGGTTTTAATCTCAACAAAATAAACCCCTGAACTTAAAGACTGAATATTAATCTTAGTAGCCTGCGCTGTCATTACTTTCTGCCCCGATGCAGAATAGATATTTACTTCCTTCACATTTTCAGGACTGTCAATCTGAATGAAGTCACTTGCCGGATTAGGGTAAATGCTTAAAATTTTCTTATTGACAGTAGAAACACCCAGTGTTGCATTAGATGCTTCAGTAGGAGTAAAAGGTCTTCTTTGTCCGAAACTTAATCCAAGCCATTTGTTATTGGTTAATTGAATTTGTGAAAGTTCGGACTGTGTCTGCCAGCTTGAGATATCATTTCCCTTATACAATTTCCAGCTGTTTGATCCGGAAGTGTTTCCAGTGAGATTATTCAGTGAAAGACTGGAAATTTGGTTGTTGGTTGAGGTAAAGGTAAAATAAGAAGCTTGTGACTGAATCAACTGCAAAGCCTGTTCAGCAGTAATCGTTCCATTGTATTGAATTCCAAAGACAAATGAATTAGCATTTCCATTAGAATTATCAGTTCCGAAATCTATAACAACTAAGCTTTTATTAGATCCGGTGCCAATCCAGTTGGTAATTTGAGAGGAATTGTACCATAAAGAACTGTATGCAGGAGTTGGCGTAGCAGGTGCTTGTGCTGTAGGATTGCTGAATCCATAAGATGCACCGTACCACTGGCCGTTTAATATCGTTCCATTGTTCATCCATCCTACTGAAGACCAGCTGTTCGTATCATTACCACGCCATAAACTCCACCAGTCCGGTGTAGATTGTTGAGAATGGTCATTAAAACTAACCTTATCAAGAAATCCGTTATTAAACGTTAAAATATAATCAAAAGCAGGTTCTGCACTTTTGATCATCTGAAGCATTTGAGGCCCGGTTATATTCTGCCCCGGATTAAATCTTACTCCCCAGACGTAAGATCGGTCATCAGTTCCATCTTTGAAATCTGCTACAAAATAGGCAGTTTGAGAACCTGTTCCCACGAAAAATTTTACATCATTTGCAGTAAACTGCGCAAGGCACAGTCCCACAATAAGTGTACATAAAAGACTTAATAATTTTTGCATTGAAGAATTATTTAATGATTAGTTTTTCAGTGAAATTATTATTCTTATCTGTGATTTTTACAATATAATTGCCTTTAGATAGAGTACTTACATCAATACCGTTTTGAGTATACTGCGTGTTGATGATCATTCTTCCGGCAGTATCATAAATCTGAATATTTCCGGTATTTAAACCTTGTACAAAGAATTTGTCACTTGCAGGATTCGGATATAATGACAATTTAGAAGCTTTTGTATTTTCAGCTGTAGAAAGAGATGGTGATGCACTATTATAAGCAATGATTTGATTAGGAAGCAGACTCACTGTAAAAGTATTTTCTAAGGTTCCCTGCAAATCATAAGTGTAAATTTTTCCCGGTGCAACATATCCCTTAGGGTCAGCAACATAAATTTTATTATTAACAATATTAAACCCATAGGCCGTACCATAACTATTTATAGGAATAGGTGCACTTGCAATTGCATTTGTTGAAAAAGAAGGAGCGGCAATAGATGTTTTATAAATTGACGCATCTTTCATATAATAAATATTCGTACCGTCTGTATCCATATAAGCTGGTTTTGTCCCTGCAGGAAGTGCTGTGCTGGAAACGATACTTTGGCTTGTTGTATTGTAAACCGTAAAAGTTCCAAAAGAATTAGGAGTATAAGGATTTCCGGAACTCATGATGTAAAGAAGGTTGTTTTTTTCAAAAATACTGTGTGGAAAATCTCCTACATTTACTTCTGAGATAACCGAATTGGTAGAAGTATTGATAACATCCATATACTGATTGATTCCAAAACCTCCCTTTAATAAAACATAAAGCTTATCGTCTTTACTGTAAATTTTTTCAGGTCCCGACCCTACAGCAATATTTGCTTCATGAGCATACGTGTTGAGATTGTAAACCGCTACATAATTATTGACAGAACCTGTTCCTCCCCAGTTGGTTACATAGAATTTGTCTCCGCTAAAAGCAATGTATCTTGGATTGTCCAGGTTGTTTGAAATCGTGGTAATCAAAGAAAAGTCAGATTTGTTGATGACCTTTATTTGGTTGGAAATGTTTAAAACCACAAAAATTTTGTCACCAAAAATTTTAATGTCTTGTGCGGTATCGCCCAGTGTTGCATTATTGTTATTGATTTTAAAATAGTTGTTGGTCACAACCGATTGATTGGAGATCAGCGATATTTCAGCATTATTGCTTCCGGCACCGCCTTCGTTGAGTACCAGGACCCCTTCAGTTTGCGCATTTGCAAAAGAGAGTACAAACGCAAGAATAAGAAAATAGATTTTCTTCATGATATAATTAAATTAAAGTTTTATTCCCGAAACCTCACCACAGGACAAAACATTCATGAAAAAATCTGTTTAGATTTTTCTTTCACAAACTTTTATTCCCGAAAGTTGAAATTAATTTAAGGCAGGTCTCCTGGCTTACATCTTATAGCCGCCTTCCCGGATTTTTATCCAGTGGTATTAAAGGCTATAAGTAGATTAGTTTACAGTTGCGGGAACAGCTCAGGATTCGAATATTTATTCTCACCTGATTCCCTATTAATGAACAATGTTCAACCTTAAAAACGCTGCAAATATATCATATAAATTAATAGATGTTTTTTTGTGAATTGTACCTGATTTCAAGTCTTTTATGGAATTTAATAAATTATTCAAAAAGATATTTTATCAAATTGATAAGTAATCTATCTTTATTGTTGGTTTTTCAGAATTAAAATTAGGAGCTTTATAGTTTATATTGAATTCATTTTACAATTTCGGTCGTTAAAATGGAATCCCGTGACGAAAAAAGACCTTCTCAAAAATTGAGAAAGTCTCGTGTTTTGACACCACTGCATTTAAAAAAAGTTACCAGTCGTGGCCGGGAAAATATTTTTTTCCTATTTCTTTACTATCTTATGAATGGTTGAATTGGCAGAAGTTTTTACCTCAACAAAATAAACTCCTGAATTCAAAAACCGGATATTAATCTTTGTTGCTTGGGAAGTTAATACTTTCTGCCCTGTAGCAGAATAGATATTCACTTCCTTCACATTCTCAGGACTATCAATTTGAATGAAGTCACTTGCCGGATTAGGATAGATACCGAATTTTTTCTTATTGACGCTGGAAACACCCAATGTAGAAAATGATTCTGCCGGAGTAATTGGTCTTCTTTGTCCGAAACTTAAACCTAGCCAGTCATTGTTATTCAGCTGAATTTGAGATAAATTGGTTTTTGCCTGCCAGCTTGAAAGGTCATTTCCTTTATATAATTTCCAGCTGTTTGGTGCGGAAGGGTTTCCGGTGAAGTTATTCAGTGAAAGACTGGAAACCTGATTACTGGTAGATGTAAAACTGAAATAAGAAGTCTGTGACTGAATTAACTGTAAAGCCTGTTCCGCAGTTATTGTTCCGTTATATTGAATTCCGAATACAAAAGAGTCAGCATTTCCGTTTGTGCTATCTGTCCCAAAGTCAATTACTACCAGACTTTTATTACTTCCGGTTCCTATCCAGTTGGTAATCTGAGAAGAACTGTACCACTTTGAACTGTAGGCAGGGACAGGAGCGGAAGGCTTGGAAGGCGGATCAAAACCATAGGAGATTCCATACCATTTTCCGTCAATCAAAAGGTCATTATTTACTCCGTTATTGAATGATAAATTTTCTGAGGTTAATCCTGACCAGGTAGACCAATAATCATCAAGACTTGGTGTATGATGATTGTAGTTTAAACTGTAAAGAAACCCGGAAGGAATTTCAACCTCTATCTTAGGCTCTGCATTAGCAATAGCATTGATAAGGTCTTCCATTGTTAAGTCATTAGAATCAAAACGATATCCCCATGCATAAGACGTAGGAGTATTGTTATCATTAAAATCAGCAATGAAATAAGCTTTTTTGGAACCGGTTCCTATCCAGAATTTAATGTCATTTTCTGTAAATTGGGCCGACATGGACTGCATGATAAGCAGTAAGAAAAAAAAATAGATTTTTCTCATGATATAATTAAATTAAAGTTTTATTCCCGAAACTTACCTTCAACGGAAAAATAATTTCTTGTCTGAAGATGATACTTTAAGGCAGGTCTCCTGGCTTACATCTTATTAGCCGCCTTCCCGGACTTCTCATCCAGTGGCATTATGTGCTATAAGTTGAATAGTTTACAGTTGCGGGTACAGCTCAGGATTCGAATATTTATTCTCACCTGATTCCCTATTAATGAACAGTGTTCAACCCTAAAAGTCCGCAAATATATCATATAAATATTTAGGACGTGTTTTGTGAATTATCTTTGCTTTAACAGGTTTTTTCATGGTAAATAAGTTTTCTAAAAGCTTGTTTTATTAAATTAACAATCCATTATATGAGTTCGTTGGATTTTTAGAATTAAAATCAAAATTTTTATTGTTTATACTGAATTCATTTTGAAGGATCTATTGTTAAACTACAATTATCATTAGATTCAAGATCAGTTTATAATCAATTTATACTTTCGCAGCCATACAATAGAATATGAAAAAATTACTATTATCTGCTTTGATGCTTACAGCGCTGGCATCATGTAAGGATGATGATCCTGTAAACAATCAGGATATTAATTATTCCAAGCTTCCTCAGGAATTTCCTTTTTCTAAATTAGCTACAATCAGTGGAGTAGACGTCATCAACGGAGGATTTGGCTCCGGAGCTGCTGCTCACCCCACCAGAAAAGGCGAGTTTTACGTCATTACAGACCGTGGCCCGAATACGGACTACCTTAATGGTAAAAAATTTCTGACACCTGGCTTTACACCTACCATTATGCATTTTAAAATTAATGCCGAAGGTAACGTAGAGGTAATCAAATATATTAAGCTTAAAAATCCATCCGGACAGCTTATTACAGGACTGCCGAACCCTGTAGGAATGGGCAGTACGGGTGAAGTGGCTTACGATGCCTCCGGAAATGTTTTAGGAACAGATAAATACGGATTGGATAGTGAAAGCATTGTAGCTGCAGCAGATGGTACATTCTGGGTGTCAGATGAATATGGGCCTCATATTGTACATTATAGTGCTGATGGAGTAGAGATGGAAAGAATAAGCCCGATAGGAGTGAACACCGGAACAAGGAAACTGCCTGCCGTTTTAGCCAAAAGAAGAGCAAACAGAGGGATGGAAGGACTATGCATTACTCCCGATGGTAAAACTTTGGTAGGTACTATACAGTCTATGATGTTTGTACCAAGTAAAACGCTGGCAACCAATACAACTTTAACGAGGATTGTGACTTTTGATATTGCCACAGGACAGACCAAACAGTTTTTATATAAACAGGATGGTGGAGCTTCCGACTCAGTTTGTGATATCACAGCATTGAGCAATACAGAGTTTTTAGTCATCGAAAGAGACGGTAATTTTGGATCTCAGGGAGGGATTAAAAAAGTGTATAGAATCAATTTAGCTAACGCTAGTGATGTCAACGGAGCTGATATTTCAGCTGTAGACGGAATGAAAGTGAATGGTAAAGCCCTGGAACAATGTTCGTGGGATGAAATAACTAACGCAGGAATAAAAGCCGTTTCCAAATCATTAGCTGTAAATCTGGTTACCAAACTGGGGTATGAGCATGATAAATTTGAGGGAATTGTTTACTTAGGAAACAATAAACTGGCTGTTTTCAATGATGATGATTTCGGAGTAGTGGATGATGGAAATGGAAATCCCAAAGCAAAAATTCTGCCTAAAACAGGAAAGGTGGACAAAGGAACAATGTATGTAGTCGATATTCAATAATTAGATTTTTTTAAAGAAAACGGCGGAATCGAAGATTCCGCCGTTTTTATTTGTATGATTCTAAGGTATTTAATCTTTCAATAGGAACGGGCTTTAGCCCGTTTAATACATAAAAGAAATAATGCCATTGGCTTTAGCCAAAACATAGCCTCTCAATATTAATTAAATCCCTCAATAATCTTAGAGAAATCTTCTAATTTTAAAGCTGCTCCTCCGATAAGACCACCGTCAATATCAGGTTGAGAGAAAATTTCCTTTGCATTGTCCGGCTTTACAGAACCACCATAAAGGATAGAAACCTCATCAGCAACTTCCTGTCCATATTTGGAAGCAATAATATTTCTGATGTGAGCATGGATTTCCTGAGCCTGCTCAGGAGTCGCAGTTTCTCCCGTTCCGATAGCCCATACAGGTTCGTAAGCGATTACTACCTTTTTGATTTCATCAGCAGAAAGGGTGAAAAGAGCAACTTCAGTTTGGTTTTTTACTACTTCAAGATGCTGTCCCGCTTTTCTCTGATCAAGAGTTTCTCCGTTACAGTAGATAGGAGTAAGACCTTTATCCAATGCTAATTTGATTTTTTTGTTGCAGTGGGAATCAGTTTCTCCGTGGTATTGTCTTCTTTCAGAGTGACCGATCAATGATCCGGTTGCATCGATAGATTCAAGCATATCCGCAGAAATTTCACCCGTATAAGCACCACTTTCATGCTCGCTCATATCCTGAGAAAATACTCCGATTTCATCCTTTTCAAAGATGTCTTTAGCCATCATTAAATATAAAGATGGTGGAGCAATCCAAACCTCACAGTTTGTTGCATTGTTGTTTTTATAACTTAGTAATTGGATCATCAATTGTTGAGCATCAATTACATTCTTGTTCATTTTCCAGTTACCTGCAACTATCTTTCTTCTCATAATTATTTTTATTTAATCTTCTTTTATTTTCGTATCAGTAAAAATGTAGGTATTGTCTTTGCTACCCATCAGTTTAATAGAGTGAAACTTAACGTCACCATTATTCAATACTTCATAGTTATAAATATCTGTAACCTTATCTACATTGTGAAGTTCATAATATTTACCGTCTTTGGTCCACCAGCTGCCATTTTCAGTTTGCTGGGACACAGAGCCGTCTTCATTAATGGCCACAAACATTAATATGCTTTTACCTTTCTCCAGCCTGCATGATACCCAGTATTTTGAAACCCCTTCAACCTGCTGGTTGACTTCTGATCCTTTATAACATCCCATTATTTTAGGATCATATTCTTTCTTTTGAGCTGTTAACCCTGCTGTTATAGCCAACAGAGATAAAACAAATAATTTCTTCATGGTTTTTTTACGTTAGATTGATATTTATGATAATCCCCACAAGTTTTTCAGCAGAACATAAAATGTATGTTCCTCATCCGTCACTTTATGGTCAGCTTTGATTAATGATTTGGCAAACTTTGCAAATTTTATACGCTCGTTTTCTGTAGAATCATCGTGGAAGCATCTCCCATGAAACTCAAAGTGGTCTTTCCATTCTTCAGGTTGTAAGAGAGCAAGTGTTTCAAGTTCATTATCAAGGTTCATTCGGAATGGAAATTCATCCGCCAGATATTGCTGTACAAGCATTCCTTCTTCAGGAGCAAACTCTCCGTCTACAGAAGAAAGAATCATTAGTAAGTGGTAGCCGGCGATAGATTTATTTGATTTTTGCATGAGCTGTTTTATGTTTAAGATTAGTGTTTAAAGTTGATAGTTGATAGTTGAGTATCCTGTACCTGCTTTGATCTTTCCTCAATTATCAATTATTAATTTTCATTTATAATTATTCAACGTAGTCTTTTGCAGGCTGTTTGTCTATAATTTTCCCTTTTTCCAGGATGAGTACAAATGGA
This sequence comes from Chryseobacterium sp. MEBOG06, assembly GCF_021869765.1. Lineage (NCBI taxonomy): Bacteria > Pseudomonadati > Bacteroidota > Flavobacteriia > Flavobacteriales > Weeksellaceae > Chryseobacterium > Chryseobacterium sp. MEBOG06. The sequence continues at coordinate 1,405,148 of NZ_CP084580.1, forward strand.
TTGCTTCTTGCAATGGTTTTGATGGCAGTGCCATCCATCATTGCATTTTTAATTGTTTTAAAAGTATTCGGATCAGTAGAAATACCATAGATAAGAGCTCCTTTCTGAGCATTAACTTTAGCTTCCACTTTTTTCAGAAGATCAGCAGACACCTCTTTTGGATGATAGGAGAATACCAAAACTACTTTTGGAGCATTGATGATCTCCTCTGTAATCTCCATCCCTGAAGCATCTTCAATTTTGAATTTTACGATCTCAGATTTATATCCTTCCTTGATCAGGACAGATTCATTTTTCCCCTCTTCAATCTTCCATGGAGTTCCTTCTTTCCAGTATTTTGTTTCCTTAATATAGTCGTCCTGGTTTACTTTCACAACTTCTCCTGTTTTCTGATTTTTTAAAGAATAAAAAGTCTTGTATTCAGAAGGATTTTTGTTTATTTTTTCTTTTTCTCCTTTAATATCCGTCCCTATTTTATAATCACGGAAATCAATAAGCGGTTCATGCATAATTCCCTGAGCCATAATGTAGATCATAACCAATGAAAAAGCTCCTAAAATATAATATTTGAACTTATTCGAAGACTCTTTTCTGGTAGCTCCATACTCATCTCTTACCACAAATTCTTTTTTATACAGAACAAACAAAATAATAAGTCCCACCAAAAGAACAACGTCCTTAATGAAACTCTGCCAAGGCGTAAACTTTATAGCATCACCAAAGCATCCACAGTCTGTTACCACATTGAAGTAAGCAGAATAGAAGGTAAGGAACCCAAAGAACACACAAAGGGCTATCAGTAATGATAAGGTAAATTTAAGCTTTATTTTCAGCAGAAGCATAAATCCCAGGAAAAGCTCCAGTACAACCACTATAATTGAAAACAGCAGTGCAAATTTTTCAAAAAACGGCATATTGAAAACAGGAGGTGCGAAATATTCTTCCATTTTGAAAGAAAATCCCACCAGATCCACAGCTTTTACAAAGCCGGAAAGGATAAAAATAACAGCAATAATAAAGCGTAATAAACCTTTGATCATGTTAAATAGTTTTGGGTTGGAATTGATTATCTTTTTCAGAGAACTTAATCAGACAGAAAACAGCATAGTTCAGCATGTCAAAATAATTGGCATCAAGACCTTCGGAAACAATAGTTTGCCCCTGATTGTCTTCAATCTGCTTCGTTCTTAATACTTTTTGATAAATAAGATCAGTGATCGAAGAAATTCTCATATCTCTCCATGCTTCACCGTAGTCATGGTTTTTTCTTTCCATTAAAGCCTTAGCTTCATGGGCATACTTGTCATAAAGACTTAATATTTCTTCTTTATTTTCATTAAAATCATTGGAAAGCCCCTTTTCAAGCTGGATAAGCCCAATGATAGAATAGTTGACAATTGCGATAAATTCATCTTCCTCACTCTCATCTACCATCTTTTTATCGGTCATCTGAAGCGTACGGATTCTATTGACTTTAATGTAAATCTGATCCGTAATGGAACTTGGTCTTAAAACCCTCCAGGCTGCACCGTAATCCTGTAACTTTTTACCGAAAAGATCACGACACTCACTGATAACTTTCTCGAATTGTACTGACGTTTTTAGCATAAACTTTCTTAATCTTCCAAATATACGAATTCGGTTTTAAATTTTTAAGCTGAAAACAGAGAGTTTAAAAGGATTATGGTTGTAGAGGTAATGACCGATAAGTTCTGAGATGCGGGGTTAGCTTCCCAGATTTTAAAATTGTGAATTACTGTTTACGCAGTTCTTATCTCATATCTCTTTGCCCAGTTTCCTCAATAATCTATTTTAAATACATCATACATAAATATACCAATACACAGCGCAAATTCTTAATTTTGTACGATCAATTATCAATTATCAATTTATGTCTTCCAACTCCCAAATTCACTCTCTCAATTGCAACGGCCGTTTAATACAGCTTGATACTCCAAAGATTATGGGAATCCTCAACCTTACACCCGATTCTTTTTCTGATGGGGGGAAGTTCAATAATGAAAGTTCAGCATTGAAACAAGCGGAAAAATTATTGAAAGACGGTGCCGAAATTATCGATATTGGCCCCCAGTCTACACGTCCCAATGCAGAATTTCTGAGCAGTGGAGAAGAGGTCGGCAGGATTGGAAATATCATTTCTCAGATTAAAAAAGAATTTCCGGACGTATTGGTTTCTCTTGATACATTTTATGCTGAGACCGTAAAGTTTGGATTTAACGAGGGAATTGATATCATTAATGATATTTCTGGCGGTCAGTATGACGATAAAATGTTTGATACAGTGGCAGAAACAAAGCTGCCTTACATTCTTATGCATATCAACCCTTCTTACGAAACCATGCATCATAAAATCCGGTTTGAAGACATCACCCTTGAGGTCAATCGATATTTCTCTGAAAAGGTTAATATACTGCTGAAAAAAGGAGCGAATGATATCATTCTTGATCCCGGTTTTGGCTTTGGAAAAACAGTGGAAGATCAGATGAAAATGATTAACGAAGTTAACTATCTTGGATTTGGAAGACTTCCTTTACTGATAGGAATTTCCAGAAAATCTTTTATCTATAAACCTCTCGGAAAATCCCCTCTGGATATCAACGATGAAACCCAGAAACTTCACCTGAAAGTACTGGAGCAGGGAGCCAAAATTCTGAGGGTTCACGATGTAGCAGAAGCAAAGAAAACTCTGATAGAATTTTGCGAAAAAAATAAAAAGTGTTAAAAAAACTTGTGAGTATTTAAAAAGTTTATACATTTGCAACATGAATTTTACGAATCAGAAAAATAGTATTGTCATTTCTATTATTGCTGTTGTCATTGATAACAGTAGGGAAACGGCATTTTAAAATAGATTTTTAATTTAAATTATATACAAGCCGTTTCATATTTGAAACGGCTTTTTTTGTTTTTAATTTTTTATTTGTACAGAATATGTATCAGTTACTAAACGTAATTATTATCGTCATTATTATTCCCTTGCGTCTGTGAGAAGGATAGTGTATGATCATACCTATATTGAGCCCTCTCACACTGTGAGAGGGCTTTTTTTATTCCTTATTGTTAAATTTTAACCCCATAATATGTACTACAACGACAACACTGTCATCTATTTTGACGGAAATTTCATGAAAGCCAGTGAGGCAGGAACAGATCTCTACGGACAATCACTTCACTATGGATATTCTGTTTTTGAAGGTATTAAATCCTATTCTACAGAACACGGAACCAGAATATTTAAAGCAGAAGAACACTATGAAAGACTTAAAAGATCAGCAGAGCTGATGCATATTCCGTTCAATTATTCCGTAGAACAGCTTACTGAGCTTACTTATGAACTGTTAGACCGCAACGGTTTCACAGACGCTTACATTCGCCCGTTAGTAACTTGTTCCCCGAATATGTCCCTTTCAAAAGGAAAAAAATCTTACCTCTCCCTCTTAGCCTGGGAATGGAGTAACGGATATCTGGCTGATAAGATGAAAATCATGACTTCAGAGTTTCAGCGGCCCAATCCTAAGGCTTTTAAGGTAGAGGCTAAAGTGGGAGGACATTACGTAAACTCTATTCTGGCCTGTCAGGATGCAAAAGATAAAGGCTATGATGAGGCTCTTGTATTGGATGAAAACGGGTATGTAGCTGAAAGCTCCGGAGCCAATGTATTCTACGAAAAAGACGGAGTACTCTTTACACCTGCAAAAGGAAGTATTCTTCCCGGGATTACGAGACAGACGGTCTTTGAAATCTGTGATGAATTAGATATTCCTGTTCAGGAAAAGTTCTTTACATCCGAAGAAATGCAGGGAGCTGATGCGGGGTTTTTCTGTGGAACAGCTGCCGAAATTGTTGCATTAGACTCACTGGATGATATTCCTTTTACAAGAAACTGGGAAGATACAGTAAGTAACAAAGTACAGCAGGCTTATTCAAAACTGGTAAGAGTTCTGTCATTGTAAATTTTTAAAATATAAATATTTAATTATCAGATTGATAGGTTCGTTTTTCAAATGATTGAGTATTGTAGTTTTCAGAAGATTTGAAAATGAAAAGATATTGCAAACTGTAGCTTTGGACCAAAATTAAGTAAAAACTTCATTTATGAATTTCGTAAAAGTTAAAATTTTTGGTTCCATAGGGAGGAATGGGAAACTGAATACAGAGAAGGGATGAGATTGCCAAAAGATCTGATAAACTGGGAATGCATATCATTGAAGTGATTCAGATCCAGCAGACAAGATGTTCAGCCTTCGAGGGAATAAAGAGATAAGATAAAAAGAGCCGGATTTTAAAGAAATAAAAAAGAAATAGCAGCATAATATGTTAAATAAATATTCAAAAACATTCACTCAGAATAGTGAACAGCCCGCCGCCAAAGCCATGCTTTACGGAATAGGTTTTACAGAAGAAGATATGCATAAGGCTCAGATCGGTATTGCCAGTATGGGCTATGACGGGAACACCTGTAATATGCACCTTAATGATCTTGCGAAAATGGTAAAAAAGGGAACATGGGAACATGGATTGGCAGGGTTAATATTCAATACCATTGGAGTGAGTGACGGAATGAGCAATGGAACAGACGGAATGCGTTATTCACTCGTAAGCCGCGATGTAATTGCCGACAGTATTGAAGCCATCTGCGGAGCACAGTATTATGACGGATTGATTGCGCTGCCAGGTTGTGATAAAAATATGCCGGGAACCATTATGGCTATGGGAAGACTGAACAGACCTTCTATTATGGTGTATGGCGGAACTATAGCTCCCGGATGCTATAAAGGAGAACAACTGAATATCGTTTCTGCTTTTGAAGCCTTAGGAAAAAAAATAGCAGGAGAAATTTCCGAAGAAGACTTTAATGGAGTTATTAAAAACTCATGTCCCGGTGCCGGAGCCTGTGGCGGAATGTACACAGCCAATACAATGGCTTCAGCAATAGAAGCATTGGGAATGAGTCTTCCTTATTCATCTTCCAATCCGGCTTTAAGCAAAGAAAAACACGAAGAATGCCGGGAGGTCGGGAAATACCTGAAAACATTGTTGGAAAAAGATATCAAACCATCTGATATCATGACCCGCAAAGCTTTTGAAAATGCACTTCGTATGATTGTTATTCTTGGAGGAAGTACCAATGCAGTGTTACATTTTATAGCGATGGCAAAAAGTGTGGGAGTACCATTGGATCAGGATGATTTTCAAAAAATGAGCGACTGTACGCCTGTTTTGGCAGACCTTAAACCAAGTGGGAAATACCTTATGCAGGACCTTTATGAACACGGAGGAGTGCCGGCGGTAATGAAATACCTTTTAAAAGAAGGATTACTACATGGTGATTGTTTGACCGTCACCGGAAAAACATTAGCTGAAAATCTGCAGAATATTCCGGATCTGGATTTTAGTAAGCAGAAGATCATAAGACCTCTTTCAAAACCTGTAAAAGAAACCGGGCATTTAAGAATACTCTATGGTAACCTCGCTGAAAAGGGAAGTGTGGCCAAGATCACAGGAAAAGAAGGGGAACGCTTTGTAGGAAAAGCCAGGGTATTTGACGGTGAGAAAAACCTCATCAGAGGAATTCAGGATGGAACAGTGCAGTATGGAGACGTTATTGTCATCAGAAATGAAGGCCCCAAAGGAGCCCCCGGAATGCCGGAAATGCTGAAACCAACCAGCGCTTTGATTGGTGCAGGGCTGGGAAGCAGTGTTGCTTTGATTACAGATGGCAGATTCAGCGGAGGGACACATGGTTTTGTAGTGGGACACATTACACCGGAAGCCTACGAAGGAGGCCTGATTGCCTTTGTAGAAAATAACGATCTGATCGAAATAGATGCAGTCAACAATACGATACAGCTCAAAGTTTCAGAAGAAGAAATTGAAAGAAGAAAACAGGGATGGCAAAAACCTTCCCTTAAAGTAAAGAAAGGACTGCTTTACAAATATGCATTAACTGTATCATCAGCTGCTGAAGGCTGTGTAACGGATGAAATCTCATAATCACAATATCATGGAGAATTTAAATAAATCTGCCAACACAGAAATGAGCGGAAGCAGGATCATACTGGAAGCATTTTTGCAGGAAGGCGTAAAAACAGTTTTTGGATATCCGGGAGGTGCCATTATTCCCATTTACGATGCACTTTATGACTATCATGGAAAACTGGAGCATATTCTGGTGCGCCATGAGCAGGCAGCTGTACATGCAGCGCAGGGATTGGCAAGAGTATCAGGAGAAGTAGGAGTGGTATTGGCTACCAGCGGGCCCGGAGCCACAAATCTTGTCACAGGATTAGCAGATGCTTTATTGGATAATACTCCTTTGGTATGTATTACAGGTCAGGTTTTTGAGCATCTTTTAGGAACAGATGCTTTTCAGGAAATTGATGTGATGAATGTGACGAGCCCTGTTACCAAATGGAATTATCAGGTGACTGACGCTAATGAACTTCCTGAAGTACTGGCTAAAGCTTTCTACATCGCAAAATCAGGGCGTCCGGGTCCAGTACTGGTTGATGTAACTAAAAATGCCCAGTTGCAGCATATCCTATACAAAGGATATTCTCCATGCCAGTCAATAAGAAGCTATAAACCCGATCCTGCTCCCTGCACAGAAAGTATAGAAAAAGCAGCAAACCTCATTAATCATGCAGAAAAGCCCTTTGTTATTGCCGGGCAGGGAATTATGCTGGGGAAAGCAGAAAAAGAATTTTTGCAGTTTGCAGAAAAATCAGGAATTCCAGTGGCATGGACGGTTTTAGGAATGAGTGCTATTCCCACTGATCATCCACAGTCGGTAGGGATGGTAGGGATGCACGGAAATTATGGTCCCAATGTGCTTACCAATGAATGTGATGTCCTTATTGCAGTAGGAATGCGCTTTGATGACAGAGTTACAGGAAGATTGGACCAGTATGCAAAACAGGCAAAGATCATTCATCTGGATATTGACAAAGCAGAAATTGATAAAAATGTAAAAGCAGATGTACCGATATTGGGAAACTGCAGGCAAACCCTGCCGCTTCTTACAGCTTTGATCAGAGAAAGAAAGCATTCCGAATGGCATCAGAAGTTCAAATACTGTTTTGAAATTGAAGATACCAGCCTGATCAGTAAAGAATTATATCCCTTAGAAGGAGAGATTACGATGGGAGAGGTAATCCGTTGCCTCAATGAGATGACCGCAGGCGAAGCGGTGATTGTTACAGATGTAGGACAGCACCAGATGTCCGCCTGCAGGTATTCTCGCTTTAAACATTCCAGAACCAATATTACAAGTGGAGGATTGGGTACAATGGGATTCTGTCTTCCCGCAGCAATAGGTGCGGCATATGGAGAAAAGAACCGTCCCGTCATTGCTATTATGGGAGATGGGGGAGCGCAGATGAATATTCAGGAGTTGGGAACTATCATGCAGTACCGCCCCGATGTTAAAATCTTAATTCTTAATAACTGCTATCTGGGAATGGTAAGACAGTGGCAGGAACTCTTTCATGAAGAAAGATATTCGTCTGTAGATATTCAGAGTCCGGATTTTGTACAGGTGGCAAAAGGATACAGCATTGAAGGAAATAAAGTTTCCCAGAGAAAAGACCTGGAAAATGCCCTTCAGAAAATGCTTGCTCATAAGGGAGCTTTCCTTCTGGAGGTGATGACAGGAAAAGAACATAATATATTTCCGATGATCCCACAGGGGAAAAGTGTTTCAGAAATTGTACTGGTTAATAAATAGATTAAAAAAAGAAAAAGATGAGAACAGAAAATAAAGAATATACCATCACGGCATATACAGAAGATTACCTGGGGTTGATCAGCAGGATCAATGCTATTTTTTCAAGAAGGAGAATCTCTATGGTGAACTTTAATGTGGGACCGTCTGACACAGAGCAGGTCAAAAAGTTTGTAATTGTGATAAGAGAAACAGAAGAATCAGTTCAGAAGATTACCAGACAGATGGAAAAACAGGTGGATGTATTGGAAGTTCATTATCATAAAAATCCACATTTCACGGCAATAGAATGTGCCAGCTAAGAATACAATAAATAAAATACATAATAAATAAAAATAAGAAAATGGCAAAATTGAATTTTGGAGGAGTTGAAGAAAACGTAGTAACAAGAGCAGAGTTCCCATTGGAAAAAGCTCAGGAAGTATTAAAAAATGAGGTAGTAGCCGTTATCGGATATGGAGTTCAGGGGCCGGGGCAGGCTCTTAATCAGAAAGATAACGGGATTAATGTAATTGTAGGACAGAGAAAGAACTCTAAATCCTGGGATAAGGCAGTGGCAGACGGTTTTGTTCCAGGTGAAACACTATTTGAAATTGAAGAAGCACTGGAAAAAGGAACAGTCATTTGCTATCTTTTAAGTGATGCAGCCCAGATTGAATATTGGCCTAAAGTGAAACAGCATCTTACCCCCGGAAAAGCATTGTATTTCTCCCATGGTTTTGGGATTACATTTAATGAGCGTACAGGAATTGTTCCCCCTGCAGACGTGGATGTGTTTTTAGTAGCTCCCAAAGGATCAGGAACTTCATTGAGAAGAATGTTTCTTCAGAACAGAGGACTGAACAGCAGTTTTGCAGTCTATCAGGATGCTACAGGAAAAGCAAGAGATAGAGTAAGCGCACTTGGAATTGCAATAGGCAGCGGCTATTTATTTGAAACCGATTTTAAAAAAGAAGTATACAGTGATCTTGCCGGAGAACGTGGAACTCTCATGGGGGCAGTACAGGGAATATTTGCTGCACAATATGATGTATTGAGAAAAAACGGACACAGCCCTTCTGAAGCTTTTAACGAAACCGTTGAAGAACTTACGCAGTCCCTTATGCCATTAGTTGCTGAAAACGGAATGGACTGGATGTATGCCAACTGCAGTACAACGGCCCAAAGAGGAGCACTGGACTGGTGGAAACGCTTCCGAGATGTTACCTCTCCTTTATTTGAAGAGTTGTATGATAATGTAGCAAAAGGGAACGAAGCCCAGCGTTCCATAGACAGTAACAGCAAACCGGATTACAGAGAAAAGCTGGAAGTAGAATTGACTGAATTGAGAGACAGCGAAATGTGGAAAGCAGGAAAGACCGTACGAAGTCTCAGACCCGAAAATAATTAATCCACCTTAAAAAGATGAAAATAGAAACATATTCCTCTATGTTGGAGAATGTCTGTAAAGCAGAGGAAAGACTTAGAAATGTAGTTGTAAAAACTCCTTTAGCTGCCAACAATAACCTTTCCTTCATTTATGAAGCGAAAATAAATTTTAAAAGAGAAGATCTCCAGCAGGTAAGATCCTACAAAATAAGAGGTGCTTATAATAAGATGGCTTCAATATCTTCTGAAAGTCTTGCGAAAGGAGTCGTTTGTGCCAGTGCGGGAAATCATGCTCAGGGAGTAGCTTTTGCATGCAGCACAATGAAAGTGAAAGGAACTATTTTCATGCCTCTGCCTACTCCCGGGCAAAAACTGGAGCAGGTAAAAATGTTTGGTGGAGATTATATTAACATTGTTCTTTACGGAGATACTTTTGATGAAGCAAAAGATGCAGCGATGCGATTTTGCAGTGAAAAAAACGGCGTATTCATTCATCCGTTTGATGATCTTGCCATTATTGAAGGGCAGGCCACAGTAGGAATAGAAATTCTGGAACAGACAAAAGAACCTGTAGATTATATTTTCGTTCCTATTGGCGGAGGCGGGCTGGCTGCGGGAATCTGCTCAGTATTTCAGATTTTGTCACCACAAACTAAAATTATAGGCGTAGAACCTTCAGCTGCTGCAAGTATGAAAAAGGCAATGGAGAAAGGGAAACCTGTACTTCTTGACAAAATAAGCAGATTTGTAGACGGTGCGGCAGTACAGCAGGTGGGGGAGATAACTTTTGAGCTTTGCAAAAATGTACTTTCAGATATAGTAACTGTAGATGAAGGGCTCGTATGTGAAACCATTCTTTCATTATATAATAAAGATGCGATAGTCGTAGAACCTGCTGGTGCTTTATCAATAGCCGCTTTGGAAAAATATAAAGAGGAAATAAAAGGAAAAAATGTAGTATGTATCATAAGCGGAAGCAATAATGATATTACCCGGATGGAGGAGATTAAAGAAAAGGCCCTGTTGCATGCCGGCCTGAAACATTATTTCCTGGTGAGATTTCCGCAGCGTCCCGGTGCTTTGAAAACCTTTGTAATGGATGTTCTGGGGCCTGATGATGATATTACCTATTTTGAATATACCCAAAAGAATTCAAAAGAAAAAGGAATAGCAGTCGTAGGTATTGCATTGAAACAAAACCTGGACTTTACTCCATTGATTGATAAAATGAAAAAGTATGATTTTTTTGTCAATTATCTCAACAATGATCCGTCTTTAATGAATTTACTTATTTAAATTTAATTCAGGCATTTTAAGATGAAAAAAGCTTCACAATTTGTGAAGCTTTTTTATTATTTATCTTTCAAGTGTAAAATTCGGAATGATTTTCGGACGCTCAGTTTCATTAGCTGCTTTCCAGGATGTTCTGTACATCCATTCTGTCATTTTATAAAGCTTTTTGTAATTGATGTTTTCAGATTCATCCTGTGGTGTATGGTATTGGTCATGCAATACGCTGGTGAAGAATATAGAAGGAATCCCGATTTTAGCATAAGGAAGATGATCACTTCTGAAGTAGAAATATTCCGCATGGCTGGGAGAGTCCCAGTCTTTCAGATATTTAAATTTTGTACTTTCATTATTGGCATCTTCAGCCATTTTCACAAGCTCTTCAGAGTTTTTGTGTGGAGTATTTCCTCCCAGTAAAGCCGCTTCATTATTATCATTTCTACCGATCATATCCCCATTCAAAACAGCTACAATATTTTCTTTCGGAACAACAGGATGTGCTGCGTGCCATCTGGAACCCAGTAAACCTCTTTCTTCAGCACCATGAAAAACAAATAAAATACTTCTTTTTCCAGGCTGTTTTTTATAAGCTCTTGCCATAGCGAGCATTGCGACACACGTGCTGGCATTATCATCAGCACCGTTATAGATGGTATCATTCTTTACAGGATGTCTTATCCCGTCATGATCCTGGTGTCCGCTTAATAAAACATATTCCTTTTTAAGAACAGGATCTGTACCCTCTATTTTTCCGATAATGTTCACAGAAGGGTATTTGTAGCTTTCTGTAATCAGGTTCAAAGAAACTTTAGGATTGTTTTTTACCCAGCCTGCATTTTCTCTTTTGATCCAAAGTACAGGAAGATTATTAGTGATCTTTTCTCGTAAACCTTCCACGCCATAGCTGCCTCTTGTCATTTGAGGAAGTATTTCTACCCAGCTTTTTTCAGAAATATCATCCGTAATGAAGATGATTGCTTTGGCACCCAGCTCAGAAGCTTTATTATAATATTTTGTTCTTACAAACCCAGGATATCTTCTTACGAAAAGAGTCATATCTTTCGAAATATTTTTATCAGAAGCATTTACAGCAAGAACTTTTCCTTTGATATTCAATTTGGAAAGATCCTCTGGTTCAGTAGTTCCGGCATAGATGATTTCCGAATCTATAGAAGCGTTTACAGGTTCCGCAACAAGGAAATCTTTCCATAATTTCAGATTTTGATCACCAATTTTCAGACTGCTTTGAGGAATGATCTGATGTCTGTACATATCAAAAAACTGGAAAAACGTTCCGTTATCTCCGGCAGGTTTCATTCCCGCTTCCTTAGCTTTATCAGCAAGCCACATTGAAACTTTCAGCTCGTCCAGCGTTCCTGCTTCACGACCCCAGAAAGAATCTGCTGCTAGTTGGTACATATCTGTACGAAGGTCAGACTCTTTGATCGCGGAAACCAATGGTTTTTTATAATTTTGAGCATTTCCGAGCGTAAATAAGAAAAGGCTCAGCAGAGAAAAAACATAATTTTTATTCATTGAAAATTTTAATTGAAGTTAGCCAATTTCTCTGAAAACTGTTTTGAAAATTCCTTTCTGTCTTCTTCCAGTTTTTCCGGGTTGGAAGGTAAAACATAATTAAAAAGGATCTTATCTTCATGATCTAAAAAGATGATTTCCTTTTCATTTCCATCGATCATCTGTGAGAAAATTTCCCACATCGGAGTGTCTTTTAATCTTAATAATTCAAAAAACTGTTCTGCTTTGATTTCGATTTTCTGCATATTCTTTTTAATATATATATTGTCGTTGAATGCTATTTTAAAACTAAAGATTTGTCTTCACCCGAACATTAAAATTCCAAAAACTTCAGCTTAAACTGAATGGCAAAGTTCTGCTTGAAATTAGGAGTTGCATAATAGCCTACTCTGTAGAATAATCCCAGATTAAAATAGCTGGACAGGAAATTGTTCCATTCCAAACCTACTTCCTGATACAGATGATCAAGTTTTCTGAATTTAAACTGATGATATTCCGGGTGCTTCATATCTCCGATAGTTCCCCTGAATACAAAATCAAAACTTGAAACATTGTGTCCAAAGCTTTTAAAATACAAGGGAAGTTTGTGAGTGAAATAATAGGCTATAAATTTGTCATTATAATATTTACCGCCCTCCAGCGTTGCAAAACCAAGATAAGAGGTAAGGTTAAAATTAAAGTCTTTGCCAGGAGAAGCAAGTCCGTTCATGGTAAAGTTTTTCCAGATTGGAGCCTGGCCTAAAACAGCCCCTCCATATAACCTGAAACCGGTAGTTCCGATTGGCGTTTTGAAATTATGAACAAAAAGGACATCAAAACGGGAATAATTAAAATCTCCGCCAAGCATTTTATAACTCTGCTCATAATTAAAATAAAGCTCAGGATATTTCTGATCGATCAGAGATTTTCCCTGTGGAGTCATAATATTGGTGGAATTCGGAGAATATTTTAACGTAAATAATGTGTTAAAATTTTTATAGGAAGTACCTCGGTCTCTGAACTGGTAGTCGAACTCAGCCTCTTCAATATTTCTTCTTGCTGCAAAGGCTAAGGTCAGACCATTCGTTACATCATTCATATAAGATAATGAGGCCCCTTTGAAGTGGAAATACCGGTCATTGTTCAGGTTATTACCGAAATTCATCATTCTCATTTTAAAATTCCACAGCTTTCTGTTGAATTCTCCCGAAGCCGTTACATCATCATACAATTCAAATCTGAAGATTGAATTTTTTTCCAAGGTAGTTTTCACATCCAGCCCCATTCCATACTTCCATCTTCTATCTTTCACACCATAGGCAAAATAATAATCCGGAGAAAAATAGGGATTGAAATTTTCATTGATTTTTGCCTTTAATCCTAGTCTGAACCCTTCATAAGAGTTGTAATTCACAATTTCATCTACAGCAAAGTCTACAGAGCGTACTCTGATCTGCCCGTTCAGTAATCCGGATAAGATCTGGGCCTTACTGTCTATATTATACTTTTTTCCTAAACTGTCTATTGTTTTATAGGTATTTTGCTCTCTGCTGGTAAGAGGATCAGTTCTGTATTTATCCAGAGAATGCCCGTCAATACTTTTTACTGAGAAGGTATACCCTTTAAAGTCTTTAGCCTTTTCTTCAATAGGGGATTCAAAATCAAAATATTTAGATGTCAGAAAGGCATAGGTGCCAAAGCTGTTTTTATCTTTTTTGTTGAGCCGGTCTTTATCGCCCATGGCCATTTTACCCATCTTAAGCTTTGCTTTTTCGTGAGCAAGGAACCATTTGTTATTGTAGAATACCCAGGTACTGGTAATAATCCCGTCGTTCTTATTTTTGCTGAAGTTTTCTATTTTTTTGATTCCGTAGGTTTCCGTATCTACATAGATGGCTCCATTGTATTTTCTTTTTCTGTCAGGATTCTTATAATTCACTTCGCGGAAGCGGATTACGAAGTTTTTTCTTCCGTCCAGCTCAATAGTATCAGACAGAAAAAATCTGTAAAGTCCTCTGTTTTCCGGTTTTACCTGTTCAGGAACTACATCTCTGTTACTTTGCTGAAGGGCAATCATCTCATAAATAGGCTGTCTCAGACCTGAGATCCTGTTATCCAGAATATTAATCTTTTCACCATACTTTCTGGAGTACAGAAACTCCTGCGCTCTTTCCCAAAGGAAAAGTTTACTCTTTGAAAATATCCTTCTTGCGGTAATATTATTAAGAGAGTCTTTTTCTCTTTTTTTCTTAAAAAGATTTAAGTCATTGAAATACTCCTGAAACTGAGAGATGCTGTCCTCATCAATATCCAGGGAAATTTTTTCATAAGATTTATAGGCATAGGAACCTAAACTTTTTGGAGAATTCTCATTGAATAGTTTGTTTACTTTTTTTAAAATTTCCAAAGCTCTGGGGTCACTTTTATCCTCAATGACTATTGCTTCAATAGCAGTTGTTATTGAAGTTTTTTTGACGAGCGCTACTTCCATGCTGCTTTCCGGTGCAACGGTTTCTTTCTGATAAGAGTCAGCGTCAATCTCTATGGTTTTGCACCCTGTTTTAAATTCCAAAATACCCTGTTCATTGGTATAGCCGATAACCTTGTTGTCACAGGAAATTTTGGCATTAGATACAGGTTTTTGACTGGTGTCATCCACAACTTTTATTTTTGATTGTGAAAACCCCAAAAAACAGATCAGAAAAAATAATAACAGTAAACCCCTTTTCATGTAAAAAAACTAGTTCAAAATTAATAATATTTATTGTGTTGGAAAAGTTTTTAACAGAGTATAACATTGATTTAATCTAATCTTCTAATGTGAGATTTTAATGATGCATTAAAGTTAATACAGCCTTGAAGAATATCTAGATAGTCTTTCTGTATTTAGAGCAGATTTTGAATAAAAAAACTCCCAAATAGATTATATTCAGGAGTTTTCAATATTTTAAAAGAATTTTTTCTATTCTTAAAGTGCTAAAGCTTTTTGATAAGCATTTTCCAATCCGTCAAGGTTTTTACCCCCTGCTGTTGCAAAGCCGGGATTTCCTCCGCCTCCGCCTTGGATTTCTTTTGCAAGATCTTTTACGATAGCTCCAGCCTGATAATCCTTTGCAAGATCATCAGAAACACCTACAGTAATCATAGGTTTTCCGTCCGCATCAGATAGGATTATGGTTACTGAAGCAGGGATTTCTCTTTTTAACTGGAATACGATATCTTTTACAGAACCTGCATCCAGAGAAGTTTTCTTTACCAGAAGCTGTTTATTGCCTTTCTGTTCATAAGCATTCTTCCATTCTCCGATTTCCCCTTTAGCTTTTTCCTTTTTAAGAGCATCCACTTCAGATCTTAATGAAGCATTCTCATCAATCAGTTTTTCTATAGATCTTACAACATCTTTAGATTTCAGCAATTGAGAAAGTTCAGAAATCTGCTTCTCAAGGTTTTTGAAATATGCTTCAGATTGATCACCTGAAATCGCTTCAATTCTTCTGATTCCTGCAGCAGCAGAACTTTCGGAAGTAATTTTGAAATGACCGATTTCGCTGGTGTTTTTTACGTGAGTTCCCCCGCAAAGTTCTTTTGAACTTCCGAACTGGATCATTCTCACACTGTCACCGTATTTTTCACCAAATAAAGCCATCGCTCCTTTATCCAGAGCTTCCTGGATAGGAATATTTCTGAATTCCTGTAAAGCAATACTTTCTTTGATCTTATGATTTACTTTTTCTTCAATTAAAGCCAATTCCTCCTCCGTCATTTTATTAAAGTGAGAGAAGTCGAAACGAAGATAATCAGGACCTACATAAGAACCTTTCTGTTCTACGTGAGTTCCTAAAACATCCCTTAGTGCTTCATGCAGAAGGTGAGTTACAGAGTGGTTGGCCTGAGAGTTCTTTCTTTCAGAAGCATTTACTTTAGCATTGAAAACCGCTTCCGGATTTTTTGGAAGACCGCTGATTAATGAAATAATCAATCCGTTTTCTTTCTTAGTCTCCAGTACTTCAACGCTTTCAGAAGCATTTTCCAATACTCCGTGATCTCCAACCTGTCCACCTCCTTCAGGGTAGAACGGAGAGCTGCTTAATACCACCTGATAAAATTCGCCGTCTTTGTTTTCTACCTTTCTGTATCTTGTAATATACGTTTCAGATTCTGTCTGGTCGTATCCTACAAATGTTTCAGGTTTATCTTCAAGATTTACCCAGTCATAGACTTTCTGAGCAGAATCTTGCTGAGAACGCTTTCTTTGCTTTTCTCTTTCAGCTTTAAATCCTTCCTCATCAATCGTTAACCCTTTTTCTTCTGCAATAATTCTTGTCAAATCATCCGGGAAACCATAAGTATCATACAACTCGAATACTTCAGGAGTGGGTAAGACTTTCTGATTATCTGCAATAGTCTGCTGAATTAATTTTTCAACTCTGATCAGACCCGTTTCAATAGTTTTAAGGAAAGATTCTTCTTCACTTTTAATTACCTCAGTCACCAAAGTTCCCTGTTTTTTCAGTTCCGGGAAGAATTCACCCATTTGTTCCTGAAGAACAGCAACTAATTTATAAAGGAAAGGTTCCTGCATTCCTAAGAATCTGTAAGCATAGGAAATTCCTCTTCTTAAAATTCTTCTGATCACATAACCTGCACCTCCGCTTGAAGGAAGCTGCCCGTCTGCAATAGCAAAAGAAACCGCTCTGATGTGGTCTACCACTACACGGATAGCAATATCCTTTTCATCTTCTAAGATTCCTGTGTATTTCTTACCGGAAAGTTCTTCCACCTTAGCAATCAATGGAGTGAAAACATCCGTATCATAGTTGGATGATTTTCCTTGAAGTGCCATGCAAAGACGCTCAAAGCCCATTCCTGTGTCCACGTGCTGAGCAGGAAGTTTTTCTAATGATTTATCTGCTTTTCTGTTGAATTCCATGAAAACCAGATTCCATACTTCCACCACTTGAGGATGGTCATTATTAACCAGTTCAAGCCCTGAAACTTTGGCTTTTTCTTCTGGCGTTCTCAAGTCAATATGGATTTCTGAACACGGCCCGCATGGTCCGCTTTCACCCATTTCCCAGAAGTTATCTTTCTTATTTCCGTTGATGATTCTGTCCTCAGAAATATGAGATTTCCAGAAATCGTAAGCATCCTGGTCTCTGTCTAGGTTTTCAGAAGCATCACCTTCAAAAATCGTTACATATAAATTGTCTTTTGGAATTCCGTATACTTCAGTAAGTAATTCCCAGGCAAAAGCAATAGCCTCTTTTTTGAAGTAATCCCCGAAAGACCAGTTTCCTAGCATTTCAAACATAGTGTGGTGGTAAGTATCTCTACCCACATCATCCAAATCATTATGCTTCCCTGAAACCCTAAGACACTTTTGTGTATCGGCAATTCTAGGGGCGGTAGGAGTTTTGTAGCCCAGGAAAAAATCCTTGAACTGCGTCATTCCTGAGTTGGAAAACATAAGGGTAGGATCATCTTTCAGCACAATAGGAGCTGAAGGAACGATAAGGTGCTCCTTACTTTTAAAATAATCTAAAAATTTTTGACGTATCTCTTGTGATGTCATAGTATTGCTTTTGCTTTTTTTAATATCAAATTTTGATAAGATGCAAATTTAAGATTTTTAGGTGATTTAATGTCTAATATTTGACATTTTCAAGGTTGATTCGCCAAATATTACCTATAATAGTTTCTGTAGCAATGAATATATTCGCATTGTTTTTTAAAAAAACATAATGACGCAAAGTTTTTTGAATCATTTCTTTACGCTTTAAAAACATTCTTATTATCTGAAATTTTTTATGCCTTTGCCTTTTCCAATAGTAAAATCTGCTATAATGTTAAAAACCATTAGTACCCCGAATGTTTTTTGTTCATCTCCATTTAACTTATTATCTTCGTTATGATCTGAATAAGATAAAATCAGTCGCCCGATGATGAAAAATGAGACGCTGAAAAGCTGGATAGAGCTATATTCAGGACCACTTTTAAAGAAAGCACTGTATGTACTTTCTAATAAAGAAGATGCACAGGATGTAGTTCAGGACGTTTTTCTGGCTGCCTATTCTGCCTATGATTCTTTTGAAGGAAAAAGCCAGCCTTTAACATGGCTGATGGCTATTCTCAACAGAAAAGTTGCTGATTTTTACAGGAAAAAATATAAATCTGAAACCAACATCAGACTCGATCATTTTTTTGATGAAACAGGATCATGGAAGAGTAATGATGTTCTGAAGGACTGGAATGTATCAGGAACAGAAACTGAACTTTTGGACAATCATGATTTTAACAAAACATTGGAAGAATGTATTGAAGAATTGCCCGCCAGATGGAAAATCCTGTTAAAAATGTATTACATCGAAGAAAAAAAAGCACCGGAAGTAAGTCAGGAATTGAATGTTTCAACGACTAACCTTTGGAAGATTCTTCAAAGAAGCCGGATGCAGCTGAGAGAATGCCTGGAGTTCAACTGGTTTTCAAGATGATAAGTGAAATGATAAAAAAGATTCTACATATATTGTTTTTACCCTGCAGCGAGGCAACTCTGCTGATGGAAAAACGTAATGCCCAATCCATTTCTGCGAAAGAAAACCGGATGCTGAGCCTGCACCTGATGATCTGCAAATGGTGCAAGATGTACAATGAAAAATTGAAAGTACTGGATAAGATTTTTGAAAAGACATTTTCTGAAAAGAAAACTGAAATAAATGAGTCTGAAATTCAGGATTTTAAAAATAAAATGATTGATAAATTAAATTTTTAAGAAAATTTTGTCAGGATTTTGAAATTGCCCCGACTATACTTTTGAAAACAACAAAGTATTCATTCAAAATCTTAAAAATATGGTCGGATCAACAAACGCGTTCAGCAAAAATCAATTACTATCCAGGTCAGGATATTATATCTCGCTTTTCGGAGCAGCTCTTATATTACTCTGGATAGGAATTTTCAAATTTACACCTACTGAGGCAGCATCTATAAAACCTCTGGTAGAAAACCATTTTCTCACGTTTTTCGTATATAAAGTACTCAGTGGTCAGACAGTGTCAAACCTTATCGGAACGATAGAAATTATCATTGCCTTATTACTGATATTTAGTGCGAAATTTGCTGTACTAAAGAAGTATGCAGGAATAGGAATGATAGTTACTTTTCTGGTGACACTAAGCTATCTGTTTACCACCCCGGGAATATGGAAGGTAGTAGATGGAGTTCCTGTAACGGACTTTTTTATCTTAAAAGATCTGATGCTTTTAGGATTTGGATTAATGATTGTTCAAGATAATAAATAATGAATAAAAAGCTAAATATGAAAAATATATTAATTGTACTCGGAATCATTCTGGGTATAGCAGCCTTTGCTGCAGGGTCGGGGCTTTTCAAGCAAAACAAGCCAGGGCAAGTTGAAGTGAAAAAGGAAAAAGAGGAAATTATGGATAATAAAAACGTTAAAGAAATTTATTTTGCAGGTGGATGTTTTTGGGGAACAGAGCATTTCTTTCAACAGATTCGCGGAGTAGTAGGAACAGAGGTAGGATATGCCAACGGAAATACTCAAAACCCAACTTATGAAGAAGTGGTAAGCCATACGACAGGCTTTGCAGAAACAGTAAAAGTGAAATATGATCCTGAACAGGTTGATTTGAAACTGCTGATTGATCTGTATTTTAAAACAATCGATCCTACCAGCAAAGATCAGCAGGGAAATGACAGAGGAAATCAATACAGAACAGGAATTTATTATACCGATAAAACAGCTGAAAGCGTTGTGAAAGATGAAGTTCAGAAGTTAGCAAAAAGCTATAGTAAACCAGTGGTGGTCGAAACTATTCCATTGAAAAATTTCTATAGAGCAGAAGATTATCATCAGGATTATCTGGATAAAAATCCGGGAGGGTATTGCCATATTGAACCAGGACTTTTTGAAATGGCCAAAAAGGCTAATCCACTTCCTAAGCCGGCTTATCATAAACAGGATAAGAAGGTTCTAAAAGAGAAACTGACGGCGGAACAATATAACGTTACTCAGGAAAACGGTACGGAAAGAGCTTTTCAAAATGAATACTGGAATGAAACCCGTGAAGGAATCTATGTAGATATCACAACGGGTGAACCTTTATTTGTTTCCACAGATAAGTTCGAATCCGGTTGCGGGTGGCCAAGCTTTTCAAAACCGATTACGAAAAGTTTGATTGACGAAAAACTGGACCGTACGCATGGAATGGATAGAGTAGAGGTAAGAAGTAAAACCGGAGATGCCCATTTAGGCCATGTCTTTACGGATGGTCCTGCAGATAAAGGAGGTCTTCGTTATTGTATCAACAGTGCTTCCCTGAAATTTATTCCAAAAGCAGAGATGGAGAACAAAGGATACGGAAAATATCTTCCGTTGTTAGATAAAAAGTAATTTGAAAGGAAGGCTGCCATTTGGCAGCCTTTTATTTTGGACTGGTGAAATATCACATTTGAAATCTTTCTTTAATGCTTAGCATGGAGATATTCAGAAATATCAGAAATCCGAAAATAATATAACACGCCTCTTTTGGAAAAGAAGTGAAAGCATTGAAGATTTTTCCATAAATAGGCGATTCAAAAGTGTCAACACTTGATGCTGTCAAATCTATTGTATCATTACAAAGTAAGCATTCATATTCGGGTTGTTCAGCATTAGGATCCTTATAGCTGTAAACAGCAAATATGTTCCCTGTTTTATCCATATCAATGGCATATTCCTCCTGTCGGGCTATATGCAGATCATTCAAAATAGATACAAAATCACCATATGTATTATGCTGTCCTAAGATAAACTCAATGCCAGATTCCTTTATGTTTCTTTTCTGAAGGTTTTTTAGTTCAGAAACGTATGACTTTGAGTCCTGATCAGCCCTACCCGGAGCTACTTTTATTTTCTTGTAATTCCAGTTTCTTATTGATTCAAAGGTATAATCATAATTTTTCTTATTCTTGTCTAACTTTATCGGAAGTCCGATATCTATAACAGAGATATTAATTTGTTCAAACTTCTGATTTCCATAATACCAGAATAAAATAGGAATAAGAACAGCGCTGATCAGTCCCGGAACGTAGTATATTTTTTTCACGGTTAGTGTTTTTACTTCAACTGAATGAAAATATTAAGCCAAAAAAGTGATCCGAAATGAACCACTTTTTTAGAATTATCTTTATTATTTGAGAATAGCTTACCAATCACGTTTTCTCAAAATCCAGTAAGATCCGAAGATAAAAACAGCACACCATACCAAACAGGCAATTAAACTTTCTGTAGGGTAGTGGAATTCATATTTTACACCCATCATTTTTACCATATTTAATCTCATCATAGGATTAGGAATAAGGCTTGACATACTTTCTAAAGGCAGAAGATGGGTCACAAAAAAATCGTTTTGCAGTATCTCATTTCTTTGCGGACCCTGCATTCCACTTACTTTTGTGTATACTTCAACGGCTGTCAATATTCCCTCACCAATCCAGAAAACGAAAAGAGCAAGAAATACAAAAACAGATTTTCTGAGTAAAATAGAAAGGAACATTAAGAAACAGAAGAACGTAAACAGCTTTACAAAGTAATTTCCAATAAAGAAAATCTCTCCAAAAACCTTTGCAGATTCTTTGGTGTTCGAATATTTGTATCCTAGAAACATTGTAAGAGCAAATACAATGAGGGTAGAAACAATGGTGAAAATCCCGATTGTCAACAATTTTGAAGTGATGAATTCTTTTCTGCTCAATCCGTCAATGGTATTCTGCTTAAACATCCGGTTGCTGAATTCCTGTGAAATTGAAAAAACAATGATCAACCCTAAGAAAATTTTCAATAAAGCAACAATCCATGTGGTGAAATTCCATATTTCAGGAAAATTATAAATCCCCTGTTCTTTTAAATTAATGGTTCCTCCAAAAAGATCAAAATCCACCAACCCAATAAAAAGCAATGCAATAAGAATGGCAAAATAGAGTATTGTGAAAACCTTGAATGGTTTGTAATTCAGGTTTTTATAGTATTCTAATTTTAATAGTTTTATCATGATTAATTGGTGTTTTTTACAAGTTCAAGGAATTGAGATTCAAGAGACATTTTTTTCTTTGTTAAATGAGATAGAAAAATCCCTTTTTCTGCTAGTTTTTGATTCAAGGCTGAAGCTGAAATCGATGCATCATCACGTATCTGGGCTTTTATCAGATCTCCTGTCTGGTTAATAGATGTAAACCATTGAAGTTCATTCAAGGTGCTTAAAAGCAATGCATTATTGTCTGCTTTTAATTCAAAATATCCATTATTCGCGGTCATTTCGTCCACTCTTCCACAATAAATTGAGTTTCCTTCTTTTAATACAATAACATGGCTGCATATTTTCTCAATTTCATCAAGAAGGTGGCTTGCAATGATAATCGTAATCCCTTGTTTAGCAATATTGTTGATGATGTCACGGATCTGGATAATTCCTTCAGGATCCAGCCCGTTTGTTGGTTCATCTAAAATTAAGACTTCAGGATTGTTCAACAGGGCAGAAGCAATAGCAAGTCGCTGTTTCATCCCCAGAGAATAAGTTTTGAAGGTATCTTTTCTTCTTTCATACAGATTAACGACTTTCAGCACTTCTTCAATCCTGGAATAAGAAACACTTTTAATTTCAGCAACGATTTTAAGGTTGGTTTCAGCACTTAAATAAGGATAGAAGTTGGGCTGTTCAATAATTGCTCCGATTCTTTTTAACGTTTCAGGATCTGTTCCTTTTTTGCCAAACCAAAACCAATCTCCACTGGTAGGATTGATTGTGGAAAGAAGCATCCCGAAGGTTGTGGATTTTCCGCTGCCATTGGGACCCAGAAGTCCGTAGACATTCCCTTTTTCTACGTCAAAAGAAATATTATTGACAACCACTCTTTTGAATTTTTTTGTCAGATTCTTTACTGATAAAATTTTTTCCATGTAATTTGTTTTACATAGTAGTAGTCTATGTAAATTAGAAAATGTTACAATAATTATCATAAATCAATTTACATTTAATGATAAATACATTAAATTTGATAGAATTAATCAACAGTTATGAAGTTAATTGAACTGGCAGAAGAATTGAAAGTTTCTGCAGAAGCCATTAAACAGTTTATACAAGATTTTGATCTTGAATTGGTAGACTGTATGAGTACAAACTTTGATGTAAAAGAGGATTTTGAAAAATTTGCCCGTGAAAATGTAGATTTTTTGAGACTGTATGAAAAGGACCTGGACAAAAATAAAACACTGGAGCAGATTGCTGAAGTCATTAATCAGCCTAAAGATAAAGTTGAAAAAGCAATTAAAGATAACAACCTCAATATTTTTGATAATGGCTTCTTTAAGTCTTCGATTTCGAGCTATGGGATCGATAACAAACTGGGCGGAAACTATAAATTTGTCTATGACTATTTTGGCCATCAGACCAGTTTGCAAAAGAGAGATTTTATAGGATACAGAGACTTGTTCTTTTATACCTCCACCCTACTGGAACCTTTTCTGAATCCTCAGCAGATTAAAGATTGGGGAATCAATAAGCCTGCGGGAATTATCCTTTATGGTCCACCGGGAAGCGGGAAAATTTTTTGGGCAAACAAAATTGCCGAGATTATCGGATATCAGTTTAAAGAAGTCAAAAAACATTATCTGGGAACATCTTGGGTTGATGGTAATGAGATTAATTTCAGTGATTTCCTGTTAACCATGATGAAGGAAAACAAAGTACTGCTTTTCCTTGATGATTTTGATGAAATTATGATGCAGAGAAGATCTGATAACGATATTACGTCATGTAATCTCGAAGCTCAGGAGCTTATTCTTCATTATATCGGGAAATTTGAAAAAGAGGGAGTACTCATGGTAGGTTCTGCCAATTCCGTTTCGGAAATTGATGAAGAAATTTTGGCTCCAGGGAGATTTGATGTGCTGATTCCTATATTTCCTCCCAATGCCGGAGAGCGTTCAGAAATTATTTTATATGCCATGACAAAAGGCCTTGAAGAAGATTCTCTGCTTTATAAAATACTAAAGAACAATAAAGCTGACAAAGTTCCTTTCTGGCATGACATCGCTTCTAAAATGAAAGCCTTCAGCAATACCATGCTGATCGACTTCACCCAAAGTCTGAAAAAACGGATTAAAAATCTTTACCAGAGAACAAAAAATGAAAAGCTTAAAATAGATCAGAACCTTCTGAATGCTGCTTTAAGAGATGCCGGAGGAAAACTTACTGAAGAATACCTTGATCAGGTGGCCAGGTTCTTGGCGGATGTTATTATTAATAATTTTGATGAATTCCGCCTTAGAATACAGGCCCTGAAAAACGAACTGGATACTTATAAAGCTGTAGAAGAACCAACAAGAGAAATTGGTTTTCATCATAATGATGCGAAAGAAGAAGGGAAGAGTTGATAATTAAAAATAAAAAATTGACAGTTAAAAATTGAAAATGATGAGGTTAAGTTTAGAGAAATTGTTTTTTTGAATTTTATTACTCAGCTTTTAACTTTCAATTTTCCGCTTTCTATTTTCTGCTTTCCACTCTAAAAGAAATCCTTATTTTTGTAAAAAGAAAAATTCGTGATCAACAACGACCAGATAAAAGATGTTCAATCCAGAATTGAAGATTTACACAGATATCTTCAGATTGAAAAAAAGAAGATTGAAATAGCCAATGATGATGAAAAAACGGCAGCTCCTGAGTTTTGGGATAACCCTAAAATTGCTGAAGCTTTCCTAAAACAGCTTCGTTCCAAGAAAAAATGGGTAGAAGGATACGATGAGATTCAGACACAGTTTGAAGATCTGCAGGTGTTGGCTGACTTTGCTAAAGAAGATCCGGATTCTGAAAAAGAACTGGATGAAACCTTCCCCCAGTTATTAGAAAAAATTGAAGATCTTGAATTCAAGAATATGCTTTCCAATGAAGGAGATGAGCTTTCTGCTGTTCTTCAGATTACTGCCGGAGCTGGTGGTACAGAGAGCTGTGATTGGGCCTCCATGCTGATGAGAATGTATACAATGTGGTCAGAAAAGCAGGGCTATAAGATCCGTGAGCTTAACTTTCAGGAAGGTGATGTAGCCGGAGTAAAAACAGTTACCCTTGAAATTGAAGGTGAATATGCCTTTGGTTATCTGAAAGGAGAGAATGGTGTACATCGTTTGGTAAGAATTTCCCCTTTTGACAGTAATGCAAAACGACATACCAGTTTTGTATCCGTATACGTATATCCATTGGTAGATGATACTATTGAAATTAATATCAACCCTGCCGATATATCATTTGAAACCATGAGATCTTCCGGAGCCGGAGGTCAGAACGTAAATAAGGTGGAAACTGCTGTACGTCTTCGACACGCGCCAACAGGAATTATCATTGAAAATTCAGAATCACGTTCTCAGCTTCAGAATAAAGAAAAAGCAATGCAGCTCCTTCGTTCAAGACTATATGAAATGGAATTGGAAGAGCGTATGAAGGCCAGAACTGAAATTGAAGCCAACAAAATGAAAATCGAGTGGGGAAGTCAGATCAGAAACTACGTAATGCATCCATACAAATTGGTAAAAGATGTACGCTCAGGTCATGAAACATCAGATGTGGATGCTGTAATGAACGGGAATATTACCCCTTTCCTGAAAGCTTTCCTGATGGCCGATGGGACGGCAGTTTCGGATGATGACCTGGATCTATAAAATATCATAGGATTTTTAGTTAAAATCTTATAATTAATTTTTGTTTCAGGTATTTTAGACTTATTTTTGTTGTTCATCGATATATATGGAAGATTTCAATAGTTGGAAGGATTTATTAAACCCTGAGTTTTATATTAAAATGGGAGGGTTTTGGCTTATATTATTTATTGTCTTTGCTGAAACGGGCCTTTTTGTAGGTTTCTTTCTTCCCGGAGACTCACTCCTGTTTGTTTCAGGAATTTATGCCGTTGAAATCATCAAAGAGACTTTTGGTTCTACAGGAAGTGATTTTCTGGATACCACTATCCTTGCATCAGGTGTAGCGCTTGCTGCTATTATCGGAAATGAAGTAGGGTATTATTTTGGAAGAAAAGCAGGACCGGCTTTGTATAAAAGACCAGATTCAATGCTTTTCAAGAAAAAATACCTTTATCAGGCTCATGATTTCTTTGAAAAACATGGGGCTTTAGCCATCATTATGGCAAGATTCTTACCCGTTGTAAGAACCTTTACTCCAATTGTTGCAGGAATTGTAAAAATGGATAAGAAAGAGTTTTTAAGAGATAATGTTATCGGAGCTGTTTTATGGTCATTTATTTTGATCTTTGCAGGACATTACCTTGATAAATTATTCATGGAGCAGTTTGGAATCAATCTGAAAGAAAAACTGGAGTACATCATTATTGTGATTGTGTTGGTAACAACGCTTCCGGTAATCTTCAAATTTGTTTTCGGAAAAAAAGAGGATTTCTCTAAATACGAAGATAAAGACCTGGAATAAAAAGTAATTACACCAAAAATATAGAGGCTGTTTCAATAGTGAGACAGCCTTTTTTGTTCTAATTGAGAGTAATAATAAAAAATGCTCTTTAGTGGCTAAAGACCAGGAGTATGTTTGAACAGGTTTTATTTTTTTATCCAATCCAGAATGTTGGGATAAATAATACTGTCTCTTTTTCTTTTACTGAAAAATCTTGGAGCATGCCCGGTTCTCTTCATAAAGATAAGCTTGTGGGGAACATTCAGACGGGTAAGTGCTGAGTCCATTGCTAAACCCTGATGCTGGTTCACCAGAATATCATTGGTTCCCTGAAATAACAGCGTGGGAACATTCGTAATATTGGCAGTAGGGCTTGCTTCTTTAAAGGCTTCAGATATGTTTTTCCGGTCAAATTTGCTTCCTACTACTTTTTGGACTGTGGGGGAAGTATATCTTGAGTAAAAAGAATCAAGATATTCAGGACTGTAAAAATCTGTAGGGGCACTTAGAGAAATGATCTTTTTGATCTGCTCCGGATGCTGGTAGCCATAGAGCAGAGCAAGATGTCCACCGGCACTTTCTCCCAGAATAATATAGTTGTTGGGGTGAAGTTCAGCTTTCTCAGCCAAAGAATTGAATTTATCAATCACCAAACCGATATCCTCAAGCTGCTTTTTGTACGTGATTTCCTTGCGGGCAGAAACCAGGCGGTAATTCATATTAATGCTGGGAATCTTATTATCAAAGAGCATTTTCTGAATCTGAATCATATGTTCTTTATTTCCCAGAGTCCACGCCCCACCATGCACGATAAGAACAACCGGAGAATCCTCGGGATAGTCTTTGGGAAGAAAAACATCCATTCTCTGCTTTTTATGCTCTCCGTATTTTAAGTTATAGATTTTCTGCTGGCCTCCGGGACCTACCCAAACCCGGAATTTCGTATTGCATGACTGCAAAAGAAAGGATATAGATCCCATAACGAAAAAATGATACCTGAGAATGAGCTTTTTCATAGATCAAATGTAGTGAAAATAACAAATTCTTTGATTTTAGGGAAGTAAAATTATTATGGTACAAACTATTAAAAAACAGAATTAAATATTTATTTTTGCTGAACTTAACAAAGATTAAAAAAACATTAAAATATGGCATCAGGCTTTTTTGCGATTTTAGATGATATTGCTGCATTGATGGATGATGTAGCGGTTACGAGTAAAATAGCTACACAAAAAACAGCAGGTATTTTGGGCGATGATCTGGCTGTAAATGCCGAAAAAGCTACAGGATTTGTTTCTTCAAGGGAGCTTCCTGTTTTATGGGCGATTACAAAAGGCTCATTTATCAATAAACTTATTATTCTTCCTATAGCTTTTCTTCTCAACTGGCTGTATAAACCGGCTATTGAGATTATTCTTATTCTGGGAGGTTTATATCTTGCTTTTGAAGGAGTAGAAAAAATTATAGAATACTTATTTCACCGCTCCAAAAAAGAAGAGGCAGCTGTAGAAGAGAAAGTAGAAGAAAACTCAGAAGCCGCTGAAAAAGCAAAAATAAATTCAGCCATCAGAACAGATTTTATTCTTTCTATTGAAATTGTTATTATCGCTTTGGGAACTGTTATTCAACAGGAGCATCCGCTCATTACACAGATTCTTACTGTGACGTTTGTTTCATTTTTAGCAACTGTAGGGGTTTACGGAATCGTTGCTCTTATTGTAAGAATGGACGA
The DNA here is from genome assembly GCF_021869765.1 of Chryseobacterium sp. MEBOG06. Classification (NCBI taxonomy): domain Bacteria; kingdom Pseudomonadati; phylum Bacteroidota; class Flavobacteriia; order Flavobacteriales; family Weeksellaceae; genus Chryseobacterium; species Chryseobacterium sp. MEBOG06. Next base: position 1,433,271 of record NZ_CP084580.1, read on the forward strand.
TGCTGGTTTTTCATTGATTAAAAAGAGCCACGATAAAGGATTCTTTTCAAAACTTGGTCATTTATTGGTAAAGGCATTGCCGGTAATCATCAAACTTTTAGGAATTGTAGGAACTATTGCCTTGATTCTTGTTTCAGGCGGTATTTTTGATCATAATATTCATTATCTGCATGAGATGTTTCCAACGTGGCCGGAGATGCTCAAACAACTTACCTTCGGGCTTGTTGGAGGTTTGGCAGCTGTAGCTGTATTTACCATTGGTAAAGCAGTGTATTCGCTGGCTGCAAAAAAATAAAATAGAATTAGATTTAAATAACCGAAAATCCTGCATTCGTGAGAGTGCAGGATTTTTATATGACTAATATTTACCACAGAAATATTTTACGTTTTGATCAAAGGAATATACTGTTGTAAGATAATTTGCATCTTCATAAGTGAGCCCAATTCTGCTTAAGTATTTTTTCTCTGCTACGTCGTATATTTCATCATGCATTTTAATAAACTCATTTTGCATTTCAGGGAAGGGATACTCTTTCAATGCAACAGTATAGCATGAATCATCCATCTCAAATTCCCTTTTCACAAAACTACAGAAGCTTAGCTGTTTTTGATCCAGAACTTTTAAAAGAGAATGAAGCTTCTTTTTATCATTATCATGTTTTATTTGAGGAAGTACCTTCTCACGAAATTCATCATTAGCTAAACTATATTTTTTAGTTTCAGCTTTAGTTTCTTTAATCATTAAATTTCGTTTTCCATCTGTACAGGAAATAATTGTTATTAAAAAAAGTAAGAAGCAGACTGAGATAAATTTCATGGCTTTGATTTATTTAGATGCTAAATTAAAGCCCGTTAATACAAATAAAAAAAGGATTCCCGTAAGAACCCTTTGTATATTAATTGAATAAATCTTTTACTTTATCAAAAAAAGTTTTTTCCTTTCCGGATGGTTCTGCAACCATTTCTCCGCTGGACATCTGCTTTTCAAAGAAGTCTTTCTGTTCTTTAGTAAGCTTTTGAGGGGTCCATACATTGATGTGAATAAACATATCTCCTTTTCCATAGCTGTCTATGCTTGGAAGTCCTTTTCCGGCAAGTCTTAGGATTTTTCCGGATTGTGTTCCCGGATCAACTGTAATTTTTACTTTTCCACCTACGGTAGGGATTTCTTTTTTAGTTCCTAAAGCAGCTTCTGCAAATGAAACATATAATTCCTGATGAAGATTATCACCTTCTCTCTTAATTGTCTGATCTACGTCCTCTTCTATAATCACCAATAAGTCACCCGGAATTCCTCCAAAAGGAGCGTCGTTCCCCTTTCCTCTTACATTAAGCTGGATACCGTCTCTGGCTCCTGCAGGAATATTGATTGTGATTTCTTCTTCCTCTTTTATAAGGCCCTGAGCATTAGCTCCAGCCGGAATTTTATCAGCTACCTTTCCGATTCCCTGGCAAGTAGAGCAGGTAGTTTGGGTTTGCATTTGACCAAACATAGTGTTCATTACTTTAAGCTGAACACCGGAACCGTTACATGTAGGACACGTTTTTGAAGTGGCACCTTCTGCCATCTTCATTTTTTTTACTTTGATTGTTTTATGAGTTCCGTTGACCATTTCCTCAAGGTTCAGCTTGATTCTGATTCTTAAATTAGAACCTTTTACCTGCTGACGGCCGCCGCCGCCGCCACCGAATCCTCCGAAACCACCACCGAAAATATCTCCAAACTGGCTGAAAATATCTTCCATGTTCATACCGCCTCCGAAGCCTCCACCTCCGTAACCTCCGTTTCCACTCATTCCGGCATGGCCGAACTGGTCGTATCTGGCACGTTTCTGATCGTCGCTTAATACCTCATAGGCCTCTGCTGCTTCTTTAAACTTTTCTTCAGCCTCTTTATCACCTGGGTTTTTATCCGGGTGAAATTTGATGGCCATCTTACGGTATGCTTTTTTTATTTCGTCGGCTGAGGCAGATTTGCTGATCTCAAGAACCTCGTAATAATCTCTTTTTGACATGACTTTCTATTCTATAATTGATGGGATAAATGATAAAAGATATTTAAAAATTTAGTAATAAAAGTATAGCTGATCATCATTTATCACTCATCATTTATCATTTATAATATTAGTTTCCTGTTACTACTTTTGCAAAACGGATTACTTTATCATTTAAAGTGTAACCTGTTTCGATAACATCTACGATTTTTCCTTTTAAATCTTCCGATGGAGCAGGAATTTGAGTAATAGCCTCATGGAAATCCACGTTGAAAGTGTCTCCGGATCTAACTTCCATTGTTTTTAACCCTTTTTCAGTAAGTTTATTTTTGAATTTCTGATAGATAAGCTCTACCCCCTGAAGGTCAGCCGGATTTCCGTTTTTAGCGATTTCTTTTAATGCTCTTTCAAAATCATCTAAAACTCCTAACATAGAAACCATCATTTCCTGATTAGCGTACTGGAAGAATTCCATCTTCTCCTTAGTCGTTCTTTTTTTATAGTTTTCGAACTCAGCATACAATCTGATGTAACGGTCTTTTTCTTCTGCCAAAAGTTCCTCTGGAGAAGGGGTAGCTGTCACATTGTCCTGAGACGCTGCTTCGTTCTGAACATTGTTTTCCTGTTGATTATTGATGCTTTCTTCGTTAATATCCTGATTTTCCATAATTCAATATTTATTTACAGAAATGTTTCACAAAGAACCTGCCAAATCAGAAATCTGGACATTTAGGCAGAAAAAGACAGCACCTGAAAAAGGGCTTTGAAAGAGAATTATTGAAAATTAAGAATTGAAATAATGAATACCCCAATTACTATTTATTGACCATAATTCACATTCGCTTTTAATTATTAACTATCAATTATCAATTACTCATTATTAATTTCTCATACTTTTATTCTCCTGTAAACGTCTGATACAAAAGATAGAGGTTTAAAACAATAATGATAATGGAAATGCCCCAGACACATACTTTCATAAAAGGCCTGTTCACGAATTCACCCATTTTGGCTTTATCATTGGTAAACATGACCAGTGGAACGACTGCAAAGCTTAGCTGCATAGACAATATGACCTGGCTTAAGACCAATAGCTGAGTTGTTCCCTGCTCACCATACAGAATAGCAACAATTAACGCAGGAATCACTGCTATAAGCCTTGTGATCAATCTTCTTAACCATGGTTTCATTCTGATATTAAGAAAACCTTCCATGACGATCTGTCCTGCGAGAGTACCTGTAAGTGTTGAATTCTGTCCGGAAGCCAATAAGGCAATAGCAAAGGCAATACTTGCCATTGAAGCTCCCAAAATAGGAGTGAGCATTTTGTAGGCATCATGAATATCTGCAACATGTTCGTTACCTGTTGTATGAAAGGTTGCAGCAGCAAGAATAAGGATCGCGGCGTTGATGAAGAAAGCCAGCATCAGTGAAACCGTACTGTCCAGCGTTGCAAACTTGATCGCCTCTTTCTTTCCTTCCGTATCACGGGGATAATCTCTTGTCTGTACAATACTGCTATGAAGATAAAGGTTGTGCGGCATAACGGTTGCTCCTAAAATCCCTATGGCAATATATAACATGGCCGGATTGGTAATGATTTCCTTTTGAGGAACCAAACCTCCCAATATCTCATTGAACGCAGGTTGAGAAATGACTATTTCATAAACGAAGCAGGCTAAAATGATGAAAATAAGCCCGCCTACAATACTTTCAATCCATCGGAAACCTTTTGCCTGAAGTAAAAGGATGATGAGAACATCAACGGTGGTAATGACAATACCCCACGTAAGCGGTATATGGAATAATAAGTTTAGAGCAATGGCAGAGCCAATGACCTCGGCCAGATCACAGGCGGCAATGGCTATTTCACAAAATACCCAGAGAATAAAATTGGTCGTAGGGCTGAAATGATCCCTGCAGGCCTGTGCTAAATCTCGTTCTGCAACAACTCCCAGTTTTACAGATAAATGCTGTAGAACCATTGCAAAAATATTTGAAATAAGAATTACAGAAAGTAAGGTATATCCAAATTGAGCTCCTCCGGCAATATCCGTAGCCCAGTTTCCCGGATCCATATATCCTACAGCAATCATAAGTCCCGGACCTGCAAATGCGAGATATTTCCTCCAAAAACCTGCTTTTCTAGGAACTTTTATAGAAGAATATACTTCTGATAACGAGTGAGATGTTTTATCTTTTCGCCAAGCGCTTTTTAAATTGAAACTCATAAATGTTAGAAATGACTAACAAATTTAATTAAATAAATGTAAACACAAAAATCATAGAAAGAAAAAATCCCGGAAATCAATTTCCGGGACTTAATTTTTATTGATTCTAAAGATTATTTTGCAAATCTTACAGACATTTTTCTGTCAGCAGCTCTTTCTGCATCAGATGCTTTTGCATCTACTTTAGCAAATTTACTTCCGTACCCTTCTGCTTCCAGTACCTGAGCTCCTATTCCTGCTTTTGCTAAAGCAGCTTTGATATATTCAGCTCTGGCTTTTGATAGTTTTACATTAGAAGCTTCATTTCCTGTTTTGTCAGTATAGCCACCGATTTTGATCTTAGCTTCAGGGAAAGCTTTAAGAATCGCTACTAAATTATCCAGCTGTCCTTGTGAACCAGCTTCCAGCTCGGCAGCACTTCCCATTTTGAAATTTACATGGTCAAAATCGTACCACTTATCTTTCAATGCTGAATCATCAGCTGCATTTTTGTAGGCTCCGGATTTCAGGAATGCAATCATTTGATCTTCCATTCCTCCTTTATAGCCTTTCAGCATTACCCCGTTAAGGTCTATATTTTCATCCGTTTTAACGGTAGCAGGAGCCGGGGCTGTAGCCCCCATACTGGTGGTATCTGTATGTGAAACGGCAGATGCAGAGTCAGACATAGCTGTAGTAGTGGTGGTAGTCTGCTTTTTCTCGCATTGTTTCCATAAGAAATATGCCGCTGCTAGTAATAATAAAAGCGGAAGCAACCATTTCCAGATGGAGCCTCCGCCTTGATTATTGTTATTATTTTCAAACTGTTCTCTTATTTCTCTGGCTCCTTCTGAAGCGTGTTCTCTGGCTGTAGCTACTCCTTCTGCAAGGTTATCTTTCGCCGTGGAGGTTACTGAAGAAACTGTTTCTTTAGCCTGCCCGAACCAATTTTCAGCTCCTAATCCAAAGGATGCCAAAGATAGGCCTGCCGGCAATAAAGAAGAGATCATGCCTTTCTGATCATGCAGTAAGCTGGAAATACCCGAAGCACCCAAATTATTGTCTGCCGCATATTTTCCAACAGTGCCTGCTGTAGCCCCGGTAACCAGGTTTAACAATGAACCTGCAGAAGTATTGCTGATTCCTGAAAAACTGGCAATGGAATTTACTAACCCTCCTATCTTATCTCCAAAAATAGAAGATAATAAATTGGAAACTATAGGATTACTGGATGAATTACCTAGTAAATTACCTAAAATTCCACTCGAAGAGGCCTTTGTAATAGCATCCACAACACCAGGGTTGTCTGCGTTATTGGCCAATCCACCTACTACCGCAGGTAACAAGCCACCTATTGCTTTAGAAATACCGGATTCGCTTTCTCCAAACTGTGATGCAGCCTGTGAAACCAAAGCGGGACCTAATTGTCCTTTAATTAAATCAATGACATTTAAAGACATAATAATAAATTTTTTTGATTAATGTTGATATAAATTTAAACAAAAATCTGTCCAAATGTCACCTTTTTTTGAATTTTTCTTTAAAAAACAACGATTTTTTTTTAAATCGTTGAAAATTATTAATAGGCTTTTGCGAATAATACACGTCTCTTAGAAGGTTTTCCTGAGATCAGTGAAATGCCTTCCTCTACATCATCATCCAGAGGAATACATCTGATTGTTGCTTTAGTTTCGTCCTTTATCTGCTCTTCTTCTTCGGCAGTACCATCCCAATGTGCATAGATGAAACCTCCTTTTTCTTCTAAAACTTTCTTAAATTCTTCATAAGAGTCCACTTTTGTAATGTTTTCTTTTCTGAAGTTGAAAGCTTTAGTATAAAGCTCCTCCTGAATGGTTTTTAATAATTCTTCAACATAAGAATCCAATCCTTCAATAGAACGTACTTCTTTGGTAAGGTTATCTCTTCTTGCGATCTCAACAGATTTGTTCTCCAAATCTCTTGGTCCCATTGCAATTCTTACAGGAACACCTTTCAATTCGTATTCAGCAAATTTCCAGCCCGGTTTGTTCTGAGTATCGTTATCAAATTTCACAGAAATTCCTTTTGCTTTTAGCTTAGCCTGAATATCTAATGCAACTTCACTGATTTGTTCTAATTGTTCTTCTCCTTTAAAGATAGGGACAATCACTACCTGAATAGGTGCAAGGGTTGGAGGCAGTACCAAACCGAAATCATCAGAGTGAGTCATAATCAAAGCTCCCATTAAACGGGTTGATGTTCCCCATGAGGTAGCCCAAGCATGTTCAATTTTCCCTTCTTTGTTGGTGAATTTAACATCAAATGCTTTTGCAAAGTTCTGACCAAGGAAGTGAGAAGTTCCTGCCTGAAGAGCTTTTCCATCCTGCATCAATGCCTCGATACAATATGTCTCGTCGGCACCTGCAAATCTTTCAGACGGCGTTTTTAGACCCTTAATAACAGGCATCGCCATGAATTTTTCTGCAAAATCAGCATACACGTCATTCATTTTTTCTGCCTCCTCAACAGCTTCATCTTTTGTAGCATGAGCTGTATGCCCTTCCTGCCATAAGAATTCTGCTGTTCTAAGGAATAAACGGGTTCTCATTTCCCAGCGTACAACATTAGCCCATTGGTTAATTAGTATAGGTAAATCTCTGTATGACTGAATCCAGTTTCTATAAGTATTCCAGATAATGGCTTCTGAAGTAGGGCGTACAATAAGCTCTTCTTCTAATTTTGCATCCGGGTCAACAATAAGTTTGTGAGGATTGTTTGGATCTGTTTTTAACCTGTAATGAGTAACTACAGCACATTCTTTTGCAAAACCTTCCGCATTTTTTTCCTCTGCCTCAAATAAGCTTTTGGGCACAAAAAGCGGGAAGTATGCGTTAACGTGACCTGTTTCTTTGAATCTTTTATCCATTTCATCACGCATTTTCTCCCAGATTGCATAGCCATATGGTTTGATTACCATACACCCGCGCACACCTGAATTTTCAGCTAAGTCAGCTTTTACAACAAGCTCATTATACCATTTGCTGTAATCTTCGCTTCTTGAGGTTAATTTTGCCATTATTTTTTAAAATTTTTTTAACTTTTGTACATTATTGTTATCTAAAAATAAAAATCTATTTTTGATAGATTTTTTTACCAGTATTTTGGTACATTTTTGGTACAGATTGCAAATATAATTTAAATTAAAAATTTTTACGTTATCATGAAAAGAAATATACATAAAAATTTGCTTGATCTGCTAAGATCCAAAGGGATTCTGGCAGTAGCAGGCGGATTATTGCTTGTGTCTTGTGGTGCTCAGATGGGAGGGTATAGCGAGACAGATGGGGTGTATTACGACCCTAACAAGGATACGCTACCTGAAGGAGTTATCATTAATGATAGCGGTAACAGAGTAGGTGAATATTATGACTATTATCAGGATTCCAATGTAATTCAAAATGCAGAAGCGAATTCCAGAGAACAGCAAAACAGATATAGCGAATGGAGTGGAACCAATACGAACTGGGGTTCCAATGCCACAGATTCTGATTGGGGACTGTATTCAGGTTCCCAAACCAACTACTATGACAACTCATGGGGATCTCCATATGGATGGTATGGAGGATATAGTCCCTATTGGGGCTGGAACCGAGGCTGGGGCTGGGGTGCTAATATGTCCTGGGGTTGGGGCGGATCATTTGGATGGGGCTGGGGCGGCTCTATTGGATGGGGAAGTCCTTACTGGGGCGGATATTATGATCCGTTCTGGGGTGGTTACTACGGAAACCCTTATTGGGGGTACGGAGGAGGCTACTGGGGTAATGGTTACTACAATAGACCTATATACAGAAGAAGTGGAATTAGTGGAGGAGGATTCCAGAATACCGGTATAAACAATGCGGTGTACAGAACCAATACGGCTAATTCAGGATTCAGAAATAACAATAATAACGGAGGATTCAGAAACACAAATAGTGGAGGTTTCAGAGATGGTAACTCAAACGGAGGATTCAGACAGCAGGGTAACACCGGAGGATTCAGAAATAGTAATTCCGGAGGTTTCAGAGGTACACAGCCTAATAATGGCGGATTCCGTAATTCAGTTCCTCAGTCAAGACCTGACTATCAGCAATCTCAGCCAAGATATAATAATAATGGAGGCTTCAGATCCAATGATTCCGGAGGTTTCAGATCCAGCGGAGGTTTTAATTCCGGTGGCGGCGGCTTCAGAGGCGGCTCTGGCGGCGGAGGCGGCGGAATGAGATCTGGCGGCGGAAGAGGCGGCTTTAGATAATTTTCAAACGAATAAACTATTAAAAAATAATGTTAAAAAAATCTTTAGTATTAATGAGTATTTCTGCTGCATTTTTTGCGCAGGCTCAGGATGTTTCTGTAATAAGAAATACTGTGGAAGCTTACTCAAGTACTCCTATGATAGGAACTGCCAAGTTCAATGCGATGGCTGGATCTAATGGAGCATTAGGAGGAGATGCCAACTCTTTACTGACAAACCCTGCGGGGTTGGGAGTTGCTATTTCTGGCGAGGTTTCGGGAACTTTATCTATTGCAGGGAATAAGAACAGCAGTTCTATGGCTGGTTCTACATTAAATTATAGCAAGACAAGAGGAGATCTTGGAAATGCAGGTGGGATTATTGCTTTTCCGTTGATGAGTGAGACAGGATGGAAGTTTATTAATATTGGTATTAATTTTTCCAATCAGTCCCTTGATAACGTAATTCAGTCACCGGGTAACAGTAATATAATTTATGATTTTGATATTGCTGACCCTACAAAAGGCGCTTCAATGGCTGGGCACTCCTATGAAAGATATGGGAACTTGTCTAAGATGAGTTTTGGGGTAGGTGCAAATTACAATCATAATCTTTATATTGGTGCAGGATTGAACTTTTTCAATGCAACAATAGATCAGTATGATACTCTGGGATACAGAAACCTTATGAATAATTCTGTAGAATTGTTCAGTAAGCAAGATACTCCTTACTCTGAAAGATCTTCAGGTTTTTCAGCTTCAGTAGGGGTTATTGGAAAGCTGAGTCCTAATTTCAGACTTGGAGCGTCTCTTGAAACTCCTACATTCTGGAGTATAGACAGAAATTATAACTTCTATAATGATCCTAATTACGGAGATGATATAGGAGCTGAAAACAGAAAGTTCACTTCTCCGCTTAAAGCAACGGTAAGTGCTGCATTTGTAGCAAGTAAAAACTTCTCGTTGAACGTAGACTATACATTAGGACTTACAAAGCCTGATTATAAAGTGTACGGTTCTGCAGAAAGAGAACTGAATGATTTCTTTAAAGACAATTATAAGAACCTTTCAGAAGTAAGAGTCGGAGCTGAATATAGAGTAAAACAATTCAGATTAAGAGGCGGATATGCTTACCAGTCAAGTCCGTTTGATGCCCTTACAATCAGCAGATTTAATGATGCCGGTGTTGCAGGCGATCAGTCATACAGTAATCTGATGCTGAGCGATAGAAATACTGCTTCATTGGGGATAGGATATGATTTCAAATCATTCTATGTTGATGCTTCTTATCAGAACATTACTTCCAAGTACAGCAATCCTTTTATGAGAGGGTATATGGGAGATAATTTTGATACCTCTTACTATTCAGCAAAAAATATCGCTCAAAGTGATTCTTATGCAGTAAGTGATGTAAAAAGCACCAGAAATAATTTCTTCCTTACTGTAGGATGGAAGTTCTAAATTTCAGTTTTTATCACTGATATAAATTAAAAGCTCCGAAATTTTTCGGAGCTTTTCTATTTTTAGTGAACGTGAGCTTCAGGATGCTGATGGAAAAGATGCATTACCAATGCAAGGGAAACACCCAGTACCACCAGTCCGATTTTTACCCAGTCAATATTATGATTTTTATTACTTTCAAAAATGATCACAGATGAAATATGCAGAAAAATTCCACCTACGATGGCCAGAAAATAAGGCTGAAGATTGGGATTGAAATAGTTTCCCAATAGCATTCCCATTGGGGAAGCCAATGCAAATAAAGCAACAATCAGAAGAGAAGGATAAGATGTACTTTTTGAATCCTTTTTTCCGTTGAACAAAAATGCTCCCAGAATAAATGAAATAGGAAGATTATGAAATAAAATTCCTAAAAGATACGGGGACAGTTGGTGCTGCTCATTGGCAAGAGGAATACCTTCTATAAATGCATGAATAAAAAGGCCCACCATTAGAGCAACGGGAAGGATGTTGTGCTCGTTATGATGATGGAAATGTCCATGTTCAAAACCTTTGGTAAGGGCTTCAAGAATCATCTGAAGAAGAACTCCTGCGATGACGAATATTCCAAGACTGCTGCCTTCTGTAGAAGTGTAAACTTGCGGGAAAACTTCATTAAGGCAGATTGTAATCAAAAAACCGGCACTTAATATCAACAGGTTTTTGGCCAGTTTTTCTTTTTTACCAAAGTGCTTTCCCAGAAATACTCCGGCTATAACACTTAAAATCAGTAAAAGTACTGTTATCATTATTTTTTCTTAAATAAATTGATGCAACGCGGAGAGCTTTCCTTATTAAATTCGTTAAGCTGATAGTCTCCCCAGATTTTTATTCTTTCAAAACCACATTCTGAAGCATATGCATGAATTGCCTCCAATGGATGAAGTTTTACTTTTTCAAAGAAATGAAAAGGCTTTCCATCTGTTTCGAAGCGGATATCTTTAATAATATGCCTGCCTTCGATTTTTTTCAGAATTTTAAAATCAATATCACCCCTGTTAACGGTGGTTTCGGGAACTAAAGTATTTCTCACATAAGCTTCATTCAGATAATCCAATACAAAATATCCTCCTGGCTTTAATGCATTATAAACCGACTGGAAGACTTTTTTGTCGTCATTCTCGTTATCAAAGTATCCGAAGCTTGTAAACAAATTGAAAACAGCATCCATTGGATCTGCGTCAATGGGGTTTCTCATGTCATGAACTTCAAAAATCAGTGTTTGATTTTCATATTGTTTATCAGACTCAATACTTTGTCTTGAAAGATCCAATCCTAGGACATCGTACCCTAGTTTATTGAGAAAAACAGAGTGTCTTCCCTTTCCACAGGCAAGATCTATGATTTTGGACTGAGGCGGAAGCTGAAGGTCCGCAGTAAGCTTTGTAATGAAGTTTTCGGCTTCAGTGTAGTCTCTGTTACTATAGAGCAAATGATAATAAGGGGTATCAAACCAAGATTCAAACCATTCCATAATGCAAAAATAACTAAATTTGTGCGGTTAAAAGCAAAGTATTTTACAACATTAAAAGATTGAAAAATTCAATTGATCAATAAGTTGGAGGGCTAATCTTTTAATTATTAAAACTTTAAAACTTTTAAAACATCATTATGGATACAGAAAATATCAAAATACAGATAAAGACATTCTTCGGATTGGAGCCAATTCTTGCTGAAGAAATCAAAAAATTGGGCGGAAAAAACGTCGAAATTAAAAACAGAGCGGTAAATTGTGAAGGAGATCTTGGTTTTCTTTATAAAATTAATTATTCTGCGAGAACGGCATTGAAAATTTTGGTGCCTATCCATGAGTTCAAAGCTTTTAACCAGCATCAGTTTTATGACAGACTATTCAAATTTGAGTGGGAGAATTTTATGGATGTGGAACAGTCTTTCTCTATTGACGCAACGGTAAACTCTGAAACTTTCAAGCATTCACAGTTTGTAACTTTGAAGATGAAAGATGCCATTGTGGATTATTTCCAGGAAAAATTCAAAAGACGTCCGAATGTAGAAACCAGAGATCCGGATATTAAATTCCACCTTCATATCGATAGAGAGCTTGTCATGATTTCTATGGATTCTTCTGGAGATGCTTTATTTAAAAGAGGATATAGAAAAGAACAGGGTGAGGCTCCTATTAATGAAGTTCTTGCAAGTGGAATGCTTCAGCTGGCAGGTTGGGACGGAAAAGGAAATTTCCTTGATCCTATGTGCGGCTCAGGAACATTATTGATTGAAGCGGCAATGATCGCTATGGATCTTCCTGCTCAGATTTTCAGAAAGAGATTTGGGTTCCAGAACTGGAAAAATTATGACGCGGACTTATTCGCAAAAATTAAAGAATTCAGAATAAACAGAGTCAGACAGTTTGATGGGAAAATTGTAGGATACGATATTGATTCAAAAATGCTTAATGCAGCAAGAACAAATGTGGAGGCTGCAGAAATGGAAGATGTGATCGAGATCAAAAGGCAGGATTTCTTTGAGTCTAAAAAAGAACTTTTCCCATTATTAATGGTATTCAATCCTCCATACGACGAGAGAATTTCCATCAATGATGATGATTTTTACAAAAAAATTGGAGATACTTTCAAAACACATTACCCGAATACACTGGCATGGCTGATTTCTTCTGATCTGGAAGCTGTGAAGAAAATTGGATTACGCCCTTCAAGAAAGATCAAACTTTTCAACGGAAAGCTTGAAACAAGATTTTTACAGTACGAAATGTATGAAGGAACGAAGAAAGTACATAAACTGGAAGGTAATAAAGACTAGTATCCCGGGGATTTAAAATCTTAAATAGATGAGTTGGATTTTTTTGAAATTTTCGAGCCAATTCTTGATGTATTCGGGCTGTTTGGTTCTGGCTCCGGATGATCACGTTCCAGTCGAGACAAAACAAGTTTAAGTAGTGGTGAAAAACTACAAAAGATGGAACCTATAGATTCAGATTGTTTAAAGAAAAACTAAGTGCAGGATTTCTTGTGATGGCAGTATTTTTTTTAATAGCTTTTTGAAAGATAATATCATCGGGAAACTCTACACAACGTTAAGTACTTCTATTTAAATCGGGTTTATTTTTAAACTAAAATAATAAAAAGGCGGCTGTATCGTATCTGATACAGCCGCCTTTATTTTTATCTGGTCAGTGAAGGAGCAAAACCATACTGTTTTTTAAAAGCGTGTGAAAAATGAGAAAGATCTTCAAAACCGACTTCCAGAAAGACATCAGATGGTTTTTTATTCTTTTCTGATAAATGATAATACGCCAGTTCCAAACGTTTCCGGGTCAGCCAGCGTTGTGGCGTTATCTGATAAATTTTCCTGAAATCCCGGTTAAAGGTAGATAAGCTTCTTCCTGTAAGATACCCAAACCGTTCCAAAGGCATATTGAACATATAATTCTTTTCCATAAAGTTGATCAGATCAACTTTTCCAGGTTCATCAAAATCAGTAAGAATACCATCTATATCAGGGTTTGTTTCTCTTAAAATACTTATGGCTTCAGTGATTTTTAAATGCGCAATGTTTTCAGGAAAGGGACCTTCTATCTCAAAATAAGGAATAAGTGAAGCCAGGCAGCTTCTCAAAAGGGGTTGGCTGCCGAAGCTGTAAATACAGGATTCACGATGCCCATTTTTATGCTGGTAATCAATAGAACCATAAAACTGTTTCAGCCGTTCTGTGGTTAGATGCATGACCACTGCTTTATGAGGAAGTCCGTCTTTCGGATAATTGATAATGGTTGAAAGGTGGTTTCTGGGGATCAGGAAAATATCTCCTGCTTTAAACAGATAGGTTTTATCGGCCTGAATAATTTTAGTTTCTCCTGATATGAACCAAACCAGCATATGATATTCAAAGACCGCTTCTGTTTTGAATAATCTGTCATCAAAGCTTGAAAGCTTGATGTCCGGTGTGAGATATTGAATCTGGAAATCCATTGTCAGCTGTTTTTCAGTACAAATGTATTTAAAAAAGACATTATTTCGTGTCAAACTGAACATCCAGCATATTTTCTGTTAATTTCCATAACTCTTGTGCGTTATTCTTATCAATAGAATAGGGCTGTACACCGCGTATGGTGGCAGGTTCATCAAATCTGTGCTCAATCTGTCCTTTATCAATCTCAGCGATATCACAATTTTCACAGTAGACTCCTCCCACATTTTCAAGTTGAGGACTTACTGAGCACCATACTGTAGTGGCAGCACCTTGCTGAATTGTTTTTAATTTTGCTTCAACTTCCGGTTTGATATTTCCTTCTCTATCATGAGTTCCCAGTTGTTTAAAAAGCTCAATAGGCTCTTCTCTTCCCAAGTCAGTACCATATACGGAACCAGGATGAAGAGAGTAAGCTCTGACATTGAATTTTTTTCCTCTTTCATCAAGTTCTACAGAAAAAAGATTACAGGCTGTTTTAGATTGCCCGTATCCTGAAAGGCTTTCATACTCTCTTTTTTCAAAATTGGGATCTTCAAAATCAAAGGGAGCCATCTGGTGGCCATAGGAAGAAACATTGATAACTCTTGCCCCGTTTGCTTTTTTAAGAGCTGGCCACAGTTTTGCTGTAAGCTGAAACTGTCCTAAGTAATTCGTAGCAAGCTGAGACTCAAAACCTCTGCTGTCCCTGCGCAGGGGAACCCACATGATACCTGCATTATTAATGAGAATATCTAGTTTTTTACCGGAGGCCATGAATTTTTCAGCAAAGCTATCGATGGATGCGGAATCCATCAGGTCCATTTTTTCGAGCTCAATATTTTCAATTCCGGAAAGATTTTTTTCTGCTTTTTCAATATCTCTTGCAGGAATAATGACATGTGCTCCTGCAGAAATAAGTGTTTTTGTGGTCTCCAGGCCAATTCCTGCGTAGCCTCCTGTGATAATGACTGTTTTCCCGGTAAGGTCGGTTCCTTTTATGACTTCCTGAGCTGTAGAGTATGCGTTGAAGCCTGAGTTTAGAGGCTGTTGCAACGGATTGATAGTATGTTTCATTTTTTTTGTTTGAATTTCTACAGCAAAATTATGAGGTATTACCCATGATGATTGTGTTTAAAATGTCAAATAAGTTGGCTTAGAATTTCATCTGTTTTAAAGGTTTGGCAGAGTAGGCGGATCCTCTGTTTAGTTAATTTCTCAGAATAAGCTGTTAAACTGTTTGTGGTTTCATGCTCGAATAAGTAATTTTGAAAAATTTTTAATTTGAAGCCTACTATTTCCATTGTTGTTGCTATTTACAACCGAAAAGATGAACTTTTCGAGTTGCTGACCTCTTTGACCCAACAGACTGATAGAGAATTTGAAATCATTATTGTGGATGATGGTTCTCTGGTTGATCTCAAGCCTACGATAAAGAATTTTGAGGAAAGTCTGGATATTAAATATTTCAAAAAAGATAATTCAGGACCTGGACTTTCGAGAAATTATGGGGCAGCAAGAGCAGCCAACGAATGGCTGGTTTTTGTAGACAGTGACGTGATCGTTGAGAAAGATTATATTGAACATATTAAAAATGATATTCTGACAATTCCTTGTGATGCATTCGGAGGAGCTGATAAGGCACACAAAGGATTTAACCTGATGCAGAAAGCAATTTCCTATTCCATGACTTCTGTTTTTACAACCGGAGGAATCAGAGGAAGCAAGAAAGCTGTTTCAAAATTTCAGCCCAGAAGTTTTAATATGGGAGTGAAGAAAGCTGTTTTTGAGAAAGTAGGCGGATTTTCAGAAATGAGAATAGGCGAGGACCCGGATTTATCTATGACCCTTTGGGAAAACGGATTTACAACAGCTTTTTTTGATAATATTGCAGTATATCATAAGCGCAGGGTGGATTTTGGAAAATTCTCTAAGCAGGTCTTTCAGTTTGGCTGTGCCAGACCAATTCTTAACCAGCGGCATCCTAATTATGTAAAGATTTCTTTTGCATTTCCTAGTTTATTTATGTTAGGCTATATCATGGGGTTTTTGGAGTATTTTATTACAGGGAGAGGGATTATCCTTGCTTTCTATGGTTTGTACACCTTTTTGGTGCTTTTCCATGCTTTATTATTAACTAAAAATATAAGTATTGCAGGGATGGCCGTAATTTCCACTTATATTCAGATGTTTTCGTATGGTTATGGTTTTTTAAAGTCATGGATTCTTTTGAATGTTTTCAGAATGAAGCCTGAAGAAGCTTTTCCTACTCATTATTATAAAAAATAAAGGGCAGGAATATCTCTAAGTTTTGGCTAAAGCCAATCGGAAGAATTTTTTCTATTCATCAATAGGCTAAATTGCTATTGAATGAATTTAAAAGATCAGCTATTAAAAATAAAAAAATGGTATTTCAGCAAGAAATATAAAAAAGGCTGCTCGTTTGGGGCAGCCTTCACAATAAATTTAAGATATAGAAATGTTTTCATGGTTAAGAACGCCTACTTTCAGCATGCATTCTTTCATCTTATGATAGGTTCTTTTGATGTCGTGATCTAAGCCGATAGAAAATCTGATCAGTCCGTCAGAGATCCCTATGGAAGCACGTTCTTCTTCCGGAATTTCAGAAGAGGTAGATTTTCCTGAGCAAGAGAATAAAGTTTTGTAGAACCCTAAGCTTACCGCCAGGTAACCCAGATTTTCTGCCTGCATCATTTCCATCAGCTCGTTGGCTTTTTCCGTCGTTCCGGCATCCAGAGTCAGTAATCCTCCGTATCCGTACTCCTGGTCAATCATACTTGCCATTAATTCATGATTTTTATGAGAAGGCAATCCCGGATAAGATACTTTTAAACCATCTTTTTCGAATCTTTCAGCAAGGTACATTGCATTGTGGCTGTGCTGCTTTATTCTGATATGTAATGTTCTTAAGTTTTTTAAAATACTTGATGATCTTAAGCTGTCCATCGTAGGACCAAGAAGCATACATGCCCCGGAGTTTACATTTTTAGTATCATCGATAAATGCCTGGGTTCCGCAATATACACCACCCACGGTATCACTGCTGCCATTGATGAATTTCGTTAAACTATGAATAACGACATCTGCTCCAAATAGCTGAGGAGAAATGGAAAGAGGGGAAAAGGTATTGTCAACAATCAGTTTCAAATTATGCTTCTTACAGATTTCAGAAAGTTTTCTAAGATCCGCCACTTCAAGAAGCGGGTTGCTTACACTTTCACAGTAAATAACTTTAGTGGTAGAAGTGATGGCATTTTCGATAGAATCAAAATTATTGATATCAACAAAAGTGGTTGCTACATTAAACTGAGGCATGAAGTTTTTAAGAAAAGCATACGTACCTCCATAGATAGTGCGGCTTGAAATAATATGGTCTCCACTTTTGCACACCTGCATCAAAACAGAAGTAATAGCGCCCATTCCGGATGCCGTCACATTGGCGGATTCTGTATTTTCCATTTTTGCAAGAGCCTGTCCCAGATAAAGGTTCATTGGTGATGAATGTCTGGAGTACAGATAACATCCTTCGGCGTTGCCTTCGAAAGTATCAAACATCGTCTTTGCGGAAAGAAAAGTATAGGTAGAACTGTCAGAAATAGAAGGGTTTACTCCTCCGAATTCCCCAAAATACTGAAGATCCTGGATCTCATTGGCTGCGTTAAAGTTTTCCATAAGTATTGTTTTTATTTTATAGGGCCAATTTGCGCTATTTTCCTAATTATTACAATGGAAAATTGAATTTGTAGTATATAAAACTGGAAAAATGTATTTATTTAGAAAATATAATTGCTATCTTCGGGAATATTAAAATGTTACCAAAAAATTATCTATGGAACTTGATGAAATTGATAAAAAACTGCTGTTGTTTTTGCAGGAAGACTGTAAACAAACTACCAAAGAGCTGTCCGGTAAGCTTGGATTATCAGTGACGGCAATTTATGAGCGGGTAAAAAAACTTGAAAATGCAGGCGTTATTTCAAAGTATGTAGCTTTACTAAACAGGCAGAAGATTAAAAAAGATTTTATTGTGCTGTGCCACGTGAAGCTCACACAGCACAAAAAAGAATTTGTACTTCAGTTTGAAAAAGAGGTAATGAATCTCCAGGAAGTTACCGAATGCTTCCATGTAAGTGGAGATTATGATTACATCCTGAAAATAGGGGTGAAAGACATGGAAGATTACCGTCACTTTATGCTGACGAAGCTGACAACCCTTCAGCATATTGCGAGTACGCACAGTTCATTTATGATTTCCGAGGTGAAAAATACAACGGCAATTGTTTTATAAAATTAAAAGAAGTCCTAAAGGTTCAGATTCTGTACAATATATTATTTTGAGATTGAATTTTCATTGATGAAAACGTCTGCTATTTTCACTATGATTTTTATTGATAGTTTACTTTGGTAATTTTATCGATGAAATAATGAAGTCTTTTAATATCTGCTCTTCCTTTATTTTTATCGTTTAAGAAGCAGGTTGTTACAATTACCATTTTTAAATCAGGAATAACACATATTAACTGTCCTCCATATCCTGTTGCAACAAAAGCCTGATGCCCATTGGTTTTTCGTCGCCACCAGTAATAACCATAGCCATTGGCGTCAGGCATCACATCCCAGGAATCGAGTTTTACATGTTCCGAGGTAGATTCCTGAATCCATTTTTGTGATACAATCTGTTTTCCGCCCGATTTTCCGTTATTTAGAATCATGGAGCCGAATTTCAGCATATCATTAGTTTTCATAAAGAGTTCTGAGCCTGCAATATTTCTATCCATTGAATCAGTGTCCCATCTGATGGTATTTATTTTCAAAGGTCTGAAGAGATTTTCAGTGGCAAACTGCTTCAGATTGGTTTTTATGATTCTTGACAAAGCAGCTCCGAAAACGTGAGTTTCACCACTGTTATAATTAAATACCGTACCCGGGTATTCTTCGAAAGGGAGTTCCAGAACGAATCTTACAGGATCATAGGAAAATGACATATCCATTGATATTTTTGAATTTTCAACCCAGTCAAAGCCACCCTGCATCGTCATCAGATTTTTGAGTGTTAGCGTATTTCGGATAGAATCATGAAGAACTTTTCCTTCGATATTGGAAATATTCTTGAATCTGCTTCTTGAAATATTGTACTCCGGAAGAATTTTTAAAACCGGAGTATTGAGATTGGGAAGTAAATTTTTGTCTTTTGCAATTCCTGCCAGAACGGATACGATACTTTTGGTAACTGATTTTACACTAAAGACTGTTTCTTTGTTCGCTCCATGAAAATATTGTTCATATAAAATCATGTCGTTTTGTGAAACGATGAACGATCCCAGCGAGGGAATACTGTCATTGATTTCTTTGGTGAATTTCTCAGAAAATTCTTTTGGTAATTCTCTGTTGAAGGCAGCCTGTGATTTCAGTTTAGGGCAGAAGATGGCCATCGCTGAAATAGTCAGGACCTGCAGTAATTGCTTGGATTTCATTGTTTAAAAAGGGAGGAATAATGATTAGCTGATAAAAACCAGAGAAGTCAGCTGAAAACAAAACATTAGTTTGTTTTCAGCTAACACACCTGAAGTTTTTCTATTCCTCTAAATTATGAAAAACAATGAAATTTTTAAATAAATCTCAGCAATATTTTTACATTTTTCCTGAGTCGCTTATTATTATACCAATACTCCGTTTTTAGAAGAAATAGGATCCGGAAGATCTTTTTCTCCACCCATTTGAAGAAGGTCAATTTCAATGGCTCTGCATATAGAAAGCATCGGAACATCAAACATAAGACCGCCAAAAGGATTTTCGGAATAATCTCCTACCAGTTCCATGATAATATAGATCCATCCAATGATGATACAGAAAGGAATGGAGGTCCAGATTCCCCAGTCGCCCAGTTTGGCAAACTCATTTACTAATCCGAGAGGAAGGAGCATAATGAAGAGAATATTAAAGACAAATGCGGTGCTGGCAAACTGTCTTGGTGAAGGGAATTTCTTAATTCTCTCGGCCTGTCCCTGAAAGTTGTAGAATTCATTAAGACTGTTTTGAAGCTGAGTCTGATTGAAATCTGTGATCGCATTCATGTTTTTCAGTTCATTAATGTCTTTTGCCTGCTGGGAGATCAGATACGTAGCAAAGTTTTTATAATGACCTTTAAGGTCGTATTCGTCCTCAGAAAGATATTTGTGCAGAAAGATAGGAGCCCTTCCATAATCGGGGAACCCTGCCTTGATCAGCCTGTTTCTTCTGAGATTGATGTTTCCGAATTTACTGTTTTCAGTGCTTATATGTTCCCACTCCGCAGGGATAAGAAGCTGCTCACGGAAAGTGTACAGCCATGCAATATGACGATTGACAATTCTTTTCTTACGGTCTTCCAGATCAAAAATGCCAATTTCTTCATTTTGGGTATCAAAAGCATATATCATTGAAGCAAAAGAACGGCTGGAGTTGACGATTCCGCCCCAGATTTTTCTGGCTTCCCAAAGTCTGTCATACGCCTGGTTGTTTTTAAAACCTACAAGGAATGCCTCGGCAGTACCAATAAGGGCTACAGGAACCCATGGAATTGACATCCAGTGCCAGTTGAAGAAGTAAAAAAGAACCGCAATCAATGTACACCAGATGGATATTAAGATAAGATGTAAACCAGACAGGTTGAGAACCTGTTTATAATTGACGTATTTGGTTGTGATCATAAAAATGAATGTGTTTTTGCGTGTACAGACAAAACAAATACCAAACTATGATCAGGATTTCTTTCTATTGGCTGTCAGGAATTGGCTATTCAGGTTTTCTGTACTTATAATGGATTAAGGTTGAGATTAATAATTGTTAAATAAAAGTAGTGAAAAAAAAGCATAAAAAAACCTCTAAAAATTTTTAGAGGTTTCAATTTATAGAAATTTAATATTTCAGCATTTCTTCGATCTTACTGGAAAGCTTCTCTGCGTTAGGAAGCATTTCTTTTTCCAGTACTAGGTTGATAGGAACTGCCGGGACATCTAGTGATCCCATTGTTTCTACCGGAGCATCCAGATATTTGAAACAGTTTTTGGAAATACGGTGTGCAAAAGCTTCTGCGAAAGAATTATTAAGTTGCTCTTCCGTAAGAACGATACATTTTCCATGTGCTTTCACTCTTTCAAAAACAAGTTCTTCATCAAGAGGGATTAAGGTTCTTAAATCAATCACTTCAACTCTTCCATTAAAGTTTTTAGCGGCTTCTTTAGCCCAGTAAACACCCATTCCGTAAGTAACGATCAATAGTGTTCTTCCTTTTTCAGTCTCATTCTTATCAGCTTCTATGATGATCTTACCTTTTCCAAAAGGAAGTACGTAGTCTTCTGCCGGTTCTATGGTTTTGGCATCTTCAGTGCCGGGAACTTTACTCCAGTATAATCCTTTATGTTCCAGCATAACTACCGGATTGGGATCATAATAAGCTGCTTTCAGCAATCCTTTAAAATCCGCTGCATTACTTGGGTATGCTATTTTAATTCCCTTAATATTGGCTAAAATGCTTTCAACACTACCACTATGATAAGGACCACCGCCTCCATAAGCTCCGATTGGAACACGGATAATGTTGCTCACAGGAAATTTTCCACCGCTTAAATAATTTGATTTTGAAATCTCTGTGATAAGCTGGTTGATTCCCGGATAAATATAATCTGCAAACTGAACTTCAACAATTGGTTTTAATCCTACAGCACTCATTCCGGCCGTAGAACCAATGATATACGCTTCCTGAATGGCAGTATTGAAAACTCTCTTGCTTCCAAATTTTTTTCCCAGTGTAACCGTTTCACGGAAAACACCGCCAATTCTCTCACCTACATCCTGGCCGTACAGAAGAGCTTCAGGATGTTTCCACATCAATTCCTGAATGGCATGGATGGCAGCATCTACCATAACGATTTTTTCACCGCCGGTAGGTTCACGTGTTCCTGCCTCTTCAGTGATCGGGGTAGGAGCAAAAACGTGCTGCATTACTGTTTCCGGTTTAGGATCTTCAGCATTTTTAGCTTTTTCAAAAGCTTCTTCTGCTTCGAGGCGCGCTTTTTTCGTAATTTGTTTTAAAAGATCCTCATCTGTACCTGTTTCCAGTAAGTGTTTTCTTAGGATTTCTCCCGGATCTTTAGCTCTATGTTTAGTTAAATCTTCTTCGTCTCTATAGAATTCTCTTCTTACACCTGAAGTATGATGGCCAATAAGTACTGTTTTTGCACAAACAACCAAAGGCCTTCTTTCTGTTCTTACAAAATCTACCGCCTTTTTCATGGCTTCGAAACTTTCTACGAAGTCAGTTCCATCCACTCTCATTCTGCTTAGCCCTGTAAATCCTGCCACAAAATCGTACGCATCACAGGTTCTTGCTTCTTCTTTGGTCACGGAAATTCCCCACTCGTTATCCTGTACAAGGAAAATAATAGGTAACTGATGCAGCGCTGCAAACTGTAGCGCTTCGCTTACTTCCCCTTCGGTAACCGAATTGTCTCCAAGGCTGCAAATGACAACGGGGTTATTTTCAAAATTCTGAAGCTCAAAATCCTGGATGTATTTTATTCCCTGTGCCACTCCTGTTGTAGGGATAGTCTGCATTCCGGTAGCAGAACTCTGGTGAATAATCTTTGGCTTATTTTCATCTCTGCTGGAAGGATGAGAATAATAAGATCTTCCTCCGGAAAAAGGATCATCAGCTTTCGCCAATAATTGAAGCATCAGCTGATAAGGTTCAAAGCCAATTCCTAAAAGGATGCTTTCATCTCTGTAGTAAGGAGAAACCCAGTCTTCCTTCTTAAGCTGATAAGCAGTAGCAAGCTGAATAGCTTCGTGGCCTCTTGATGTGCTATGAACGTATTTACATACATTTCGGTTTTCTTCATAAATGTCGGCCATTGCTTTTGCCAGCATCATATGATTGTACGCTTTAAGTAAAATATCCTGAGAAACTTTCTCGTGAAGTGTATTTTCCATAGGAAGCAAATATACATTAAAAAAACAAAATACTAACAACCGTTAGTATTTTGTAATAAATACGCTGATTTAGTGATAATTCCTCAATTGTATTTGTGAAAAAAGGGCCTTTTGGGCTTGGTTTTTTGGTAAATTAATTCCTTCCGAGCACTCTGATAATTAATTACAGGTAATTGTAATAATTGAATGGAATGAGCAAGTGGCTGAAGCAGTCATACCTATTTAAGTTTTTTATTGATAATTTCAATCCTTTATTTCAATAATGTTCATCGTTTATCTTCTGCATTTAAAGGATTATTTAGAAAAAATGAAGTAACTTTACATTCTCTTTTTTATAAAAAAGTTAGAAACTTATATGTATTTAATTTTTGACACAGAAACAACCGGTTTACCTAAAAATTTCAATGCACCGCTTTCAGACTCAGACAACTGGCCAAGAATGGTTCAGATTGCATGGCAGGTACACGATGATAATGGTAATCTAATTGAAAATCAGGATTATATTATAAAACCTGAAGGGTATGATATTCCCTTCAACGCAGCGAGGATTCACGGGATTACAACAAAAATTGCCAATGAAGAAGGACGTGATCTGCAGGAGATTCTAGAAGAATTTGCTAAAGTACTGGACCGTGTAAGAGTGGTTTCCGGGCATAATGTAGAGTTTGATTATAATATTGTAGGAGCAGAATTTTACAGGAAGAATATAAAAGACAATTTACAGGAAAAGCCCAAAGCCGACACCATGATTTTGGGAACAAATTTCTGTCAGCTTGGAGGAGGACGAGGTGGTAGATTTAAGCCCCCGAAACTTGAAGAACTTTATGAAAAACTGTATGGGAATAAATTTGATGAAGCCCATAATGCTGCTGCCGATGTAAATGCCACTGCTCAGGTTTTCTTTGAAATGATGAGAATAGGGGTGATTCCTGCAGAGGTTTTAAAAGTTTCTGAAGACCAGCTTGCTTATTTTAAAACGCTTTACCCTGATCCGATAAAGCCCTTTGGGATTGTTATCCGAAGACAGGTAGCCGATTTCAACAACAAGAAAAAACAGAATGATTTCGGAAGTATTGATGAGATTGATCTAGGACAATATTTCAATTTTAACAATCATAGCGTTTTTTCAACGTTAATGGCTACTTCCAGTATTTCAGACTTGATAAAAAGAGCTTCAGATGATAATTTTCCCGCTGTCGGAATGGTAGATTTGGGAAATATGATGGGAGCTTTCAAGTTTGTTTCTGCGGTTGAAGGAGCTAATGGTGACCGGGCCAAAAAACATAAAGAATATTTAGTAAAAAAACAGGAAGCAGAAGAAAACGGAACAGAATTCAATGAAACTGAGCCGATTTTGAAGCCTTTGATTCCTGTGGTAGGCTGTGAATTTTATATTTCGAACCGTTACGAACAGAAACAATTTACTAAAGATGATCCTGATAGAAGAACCCAGGTTGTTCTTTTAGCAAAAGATTTTAATGGATATAAGAATTTAGCAAAACTTTCAAGTATAGGTTTTTTAAAAGGATTCTATTTTGGAGTTCCGAGAATTAGCCGTGAACTGATTGCTGAGTATAAAGAGGGACTGATTGCTTTGACTTCGGGGATTAATGGAGATATTCCTGATGCAATCCTGAATACGGGGGAGCAAAAAGGGGAAGAGCTTTTCAAATGGTGGAAAGATACTTTTGAGGATGATTTTTATGTTCAGCTTCAAAATCATAAACTTCCTGAGGAGGAGCACCTGAATGATGTTTTACTGCATTTCGCAGATAAATATAACGTTAAAATTTTAGCGCAGAACGAAACATATTACACGAATAAAGATGATTCTAATATTCAGGATATTGTAAGTTGTATAAAGGATGGTGAAAAGCTTACAACACCTGTAGGTAAGGGATTTGGTAAGAGAAGAGGTCTTGCAACAGGAGAATATTATATTAAAAATTCTGACGAGATAAAGGAAAGCTTTTTAGCTTATCCCGATGCTTTTGAAGCATATGATGAATTTACTGCAAAATTTAAACCTTATACCTTAAAAAGAGACGTACTTCTTCCAAAATTTGATATTCCTGAGGAATTTATTCATCCTGAAGATGAGGTTGACGGCGGGAAACGAGGTGAAATGGCCTATCTTACTCACTTAACTTATGAAGGGGCAAGGAAAAGGTACGCTGATACGGGAATTACTGATGAAATTAAAGAGCGTCTTGATTTCGAATTGGATGTAATCGCTAATACGGGGTATCCCGGTTATTTCTTAATCGTACAGGATTTCTGTAATGAAGCCCGTAATATGGGAGTGTGGGTCGGCCCTGGTCGTGGTTCTGCAGCGGGTTCTGCGGTAGCTTACACGATTGGAATTACCAATGTGGATCCCATTAAATATGATCTCCTTTTCGAGAGATTTCTAAATCCGGAAAGGGTTTCCATGCCAGATATTGATATTGACTTTGATGATGAAGGAAGAGATAGAATTATCAAATGGGTAGTTGAAAAATATGGTAAAAATCAGGTGGCACAGATCATCACTTACTCTGTGCTGGGTGGTAAATCTGCGATTAAAGATGCAGGGAGGGTATTGGATCTCCCAATTCCTGATACCAATAATATTGCTAAACTAATTCCTCCAAGTCCGGGAATGAATATTGCGAAAGCTTTAGCAAAATATGATAAATTAAAGCCGGAGGAGCAAATGCTTGTCGATGAGATGAGGTATGTTCTTGATAGTCCGGAAGATGCGCGCCATGACGTTTTAGCCAGTGCAAAAAAGATGGAAGGCTGTATCAGAAATACAGGAATTCACGCTTGTGGTGTTATTATTACTCCTGAAGATGTAAGTAATCTTGTTCCGGTGACTATTGCTGCTAAAGATGCAGATATCCTGGTATCACAGTTTGATAACTCGGTAGCGGAAAGTGCGGGTCTTTTAAAAATGGACTTTTTAGGGCTGAGAACTTTAACCATTATAAAAGATGCCTTAAAATTGGTAAAGGCAAGGCATGGTGTTGATATCGATCCTGACCTGATCCCTCTTGATGATACTAAAACCTATCAGTTGTTTAAAGAAGGAAGAACAGTAGGTATTTTCCAGTACGAAAGTCCAGGGATGCAAAAGTACATGAGAGAGCTTAAACCGACGGTTTTTGCCGATCTTATTGCGATGAATGCCCTTTATCGACCGGGTCCGATTAAATATATTCCAAACTTTATTAACAGGAAGCACGGAGTAGAAGAGATTGTTTATGATTTACCTGAAACCGAAGAATATCTGAAAGAAACTTACGGAATTACCGTTTACCAGGAGCAGGTAATGCTCTTATCTCAGAAGCTGGCCAATTTTACTAAAGGTGAAGCAGATACACTGAGAAAAGCGATGGGTAAAAAGCAGATTGATGTTCTGAATAAAATGTACCCTAAATTTATTGAAGGAGGAAGAAAGAATAACCTTAATGAAGAAAGGTTAGAAAAAATATGGAATGACTGGAAAGCCTTCGCAGAGTATGCATTTAACAAATCCCACTCAACCTGTTATGCTTTAATCGCTTATCATACTGCCTATTTGAAAGCGAATTATCCGGCAGAATATATGGCGAGTGTAATGAGTAATAACATTAACAATACAGATTCAATTACCATGTTCATGGAGGATTGTAAAAGTATAGGAGTTGATGTATTAGGTCCGGATGTCAATGAATCTCAATATAAATTCTCTGTAAACGAAAAAGGCCAGATCCGTTTCGGTTTGGGAGCCATCAAAGGAATAGGTGAGGGCCCTAGTGAGGCTATAACAAGAGAAAGAACAAACGGAAGATTTAAAAATATTTACGATTTCTTTGAAAGAATACTTCCTTCACAGATGAACAAAAGAGTGGCGGAGAGTTTAGTGCTGGCCGGAGCTTTTGATGAGCTGCATTCTTATCACAGAGGTCAGTATTTTGATATTGATCTTGCAGGAAAGACCAATTTGGAAAGATTGATCAGATATGGGCAGAGTTTTCAGGAAAGCAAAAATGAGATGGAGCATTCTTTGTTCGCTGATTTCGCTGATGAAGTCCAGATAGAGCAGCCAAAACTGGCTCCTTGTCCGGAATGGCCGAATATGCATAAACTTAATAAAGAAAAAGAAATCATTGGATTCTATCTTTCTGCGCATCCACTGGATGAATTTAAATATCATTTCCGGTTTATGCAGGGGCAGCTCTCCAAGAAATCAGTATTGGAAAAAGATCAAGAAGGGAAAGAAACAGCGGATGAAGCTCCCGTTTTGGAACAGGACACGCAGGATGAAGCGGTAGATCTTATAGAGATTGTATCTGATGATGTGGTGGCAGGAGAAGAGGAAGTTATAGAGGAGATAACGAAGAAAGCCGAACCGAAAGGAAATTTCTTGTTTTTAAATCTGGATGAGGTGGATGCTTATAAAGAACAGGCTTTTGCC
Source organism: Chryseobacterium sp. MEBOG06 (assembly GCF_021869765.1). Classification (NCBI taxonomy): domain Bacteria; kingdom Pseudomonadati; phylum Bacteroidota; class Flavobacteriia; order Flavobacteriales; family Weeksellaceae; genus Chryseobacterium; species Chryseobacterium sp. MEBOG06. The sequence goes on from NZ_CP084580.1 coordinate 1,460,585, forward strand.
AATAAGCAGGAAGAGTTATTCGAGGAGAAAAAGAAAGACTGGAAAACACTTCAAAAAGAAAGAGAAAATGGCGGTGGCGGTAAAGAATATACTGTAGCTGGTCTGATCACGGAATATAGAGTTCAGGATGGTTTCAGAAGTGGCGAAAAAGTAGCTTTTGTTACACTGGAAGATTATTCAGGTTCCTATTCATTCAGATTGGGTGACAGGGATTATATGAGGCTGAAGGAAAAGCTGGAAGTGCAGAGATTTGTTATTTTTAAAATAAAATTTGCGCAGGTGAAAGACGGACGGGTTTTTGTGAATGTAGTGGATGTAATAGAACTTCAGGAAGCGTTTGAAAGGTTTGCAAAAAGTATCTCTTTAGTAATGGATGTAATGGACGTAAGGCCGGAAGATCTTGATTTTTTCAGGAAGGTTCTTGATCGGAATAAAGGGAATCAAAAGTTGAAATTCTTTATTAAAAATATTGAAGATGATTCTCATATTGAAGTTCAATCTATGAAACATTCTGTGGATCTCAATGGAGATCTTATTAAGGAAATTCAATTGCTGAATAAATATGAATTCTACCTGAATTAGGTAATTAGATAAAAATATAACAATTTAAAAGTGGCTTCTGCCACTTTTTTCGTTTACATACTGTTGAAAATATTACATATATTTTCATATTCAATAGTAAAATATTAAACGATTGTATTTTTGAAGATTTTATTATAATGTATTTAAATTGAATACATTACGTTTTTATCATTGAATTATGAAATAATTATTAAATTTAAATAAACGTTTGATTTTATTTCTGAATATTTGCTTATTTAAATGTTTTTATTTAATAATTTATGATATTTTTTAATATTTGAATTAATATTTATACATTTACCTCCCTAACTTTTATTATTACTAATTTATGAAGAAAATTCTACTAACGTGCCTTACCGCTTTTTATTATTGCGTGTCAGCACAGGTTGGGCCGCCACAGGCTGCCGGCCCCAATACGAATAACGGGTATGCACTCACGCAGTCATCAGGTACCTATACGCCATTGTCTGCCAATAGAACCATATGGCAATCCGGAGCAACTATGGGAACCGATCTGGTGTCCGGAGCAATCCCTTTGCCGACTCCTTTTACGTATAATAACCAAAAATATAGCTCTGTCTATATTAGTAATAATGGTTTTATTACATTGGGGGTTCCAGCGGCCAATACTACGTATACCGGATTATCCACGGATGTTTCACCAACTACTTATGACGGGGCTTTTGCAGGGTTTGCTGTCAATTTAAGACATGCCAGTACTACCACCTCTGAAATTGCATATGAAACGGTAGGTTCAAAGTTTATTGTTCAATATACAGATGTTCAGGGGAATACTGCATCGGCCGCTCAGCTGATTAATTTCCAGATACAATTAGACCTTACTGCCAAAACAATTGCTATTGTTTACGGAAACTGTGTTTCAGGAAGCGCCACCCTTTCTGGGCAGGTAGGGATAAGAGGTTCGGAAAGTTCTGATACCAATAATTTAACAGGAACTAACTGGACTGCCCTTACTCCGGGAACTACAATATCTTCCAATCCAACTTTAGGAACTACAAACGGAACAACAGTTCCTGTTTCGGGACTGACTTTTACTTATACACCGGGAACATGGCAGACTGCGCCTCAGACCTATGCTACTCTGCCTTTTACAGAAAATTTCAGTACCTGGGCAGACGGGAACTCTACTTTAGATTTACCTAATGCCAATTACTGGAGAACCTGGCCGGCAAGAGGGGATAATTCATGGAGGCAGAGTGATATTACAACCACAGGATTTACTTCTGCATCAGGATGGGGCGGTACCGGAGGATCTTCAACGGCTTCTTCTTCGGCAGTAGCACCCGCGGCTAGATTCCACTCGTATAACTGTCAGAATGCTTCAGGATATATGGACTTATATGTCAATTTATCTTCAGGTACAGGGAATAGATTCTTAAGTTTTGATTACATCAACCCTTCAGGTACAGATGTTTTGAAAATTCAGCTTTCTACAGACGGTGGAAACACCTTTACAGATGTAGGCTCTACGTTTGGTGTTGCCGCATCATGGATTACCAACTTTGTAGATTTAGGATCATCAAGTCCAAATGCAGTCGTAAGGTTTTTAGCTAAAGGTGATAACGGAAGTGATGATATTTATGTGGATAATGTTAAAATTACCACAGTTACAATTCCGGATTGTGCCGTAGTTACAACTCCTGCAAATGCAGCAACAGGACTATCTATCACTCCAAATATTAAATGGAATGCAACAGCCGGGGCAACTTCTTACAAACTAAGCATTGGAACTACACCTGGGGGAACAAACGTTATGAACGGGGTAGATGTAGGAAATGTTCTTACCTATACGATACCTACTGCAACTCCGTTATTATACGGTGTTACTTATTATGCAACTGTATCACCTACAAATAACTACGGAACAGCAACCGCATGTAATGGATCATCATTTACCACTAAAAATATTGGATGTCCAACAGTAAGTGCTCCTTCTTCAGCAGCAGCAGGGGTTTCTGTAACGCCAACTATTACATGGGGTGCCGTTACCGACGCAACAGGGTACAAGTTGTCTATCGGTACTACAGCAGGAGGAACTGATGTGATGAATAATACTGACTTGGGTAATGTATTAACATATACACTTGCGGCTCCACTTAATAACAGCACAAAATATTTTTATACTGTTAATGCTTATACTTCAACAAGTAATTCTGCTTCTTGTACTGAGCGTAACTTTACAACTGTTTGTTCTGCTGAAAATGCGCCAACTGTTTCCCAAGGATTTACAGCATTCACTCCATCATGTTGGTCTGTGGCTAAAGGAGATGTTACTGCTTCATCTACTTTAACATATGGATCCAGCAAATGGACCGCTGAAGCAGGTTTTGCAAATGCAGGATCCAATTCCGCAGTAAGACTGAATTTATATGGAAATAATACAGGAGATTGGTTAGTTTCTCAGGGAATAAACCTAGGAGCTACACCAGGTATGTATAGAATAAGATACAAAATGGCAGTTACGAGTTATTTAGCTACTGTTTCTCAAACTACATTAGGTACTCACCAGGTTAGAATTATAATTTCTACTGATGGGGGGACTACATGGAGTAATGCAAACACTTTAAAAACATATACAGGAGCAGGAACTTATTCCAATACGGGTCAGACAGAAACAGTAGACCTTGTCGGGTATTCTGGAACTATTAAGATTGCTTTTGTAGCGACTACAAGTTCTACCTCTCCGGATATTGATTTCCATATTGACGACTTTATCGTAGAGGCTATACCTACATGCCAGGAACCATCTTCTCCTGTAGTAGCAAATCCTACCGTTTCTTCAGCTACTTTATCCTGGACTGCTCCTGCTTCGTTGCCGGCGGGTGGATATGAATACTATTATTCAACAAACAGCACAACTCCTGTTGCTGCTACAGCTGCTAGCGGAACCAGTAATGCAACCTCAGTTCAACTATCAGGACTTGCTTCAAGCAGTCTATATTATGTATGGGTAAGATCGGTTTGTAGTACAGGAGATAAGAGTCCGTGGATAGGATATGCTTCTTTCAATACATTATGCGGTACTGCTATGGCACCGTTTGCTCAAAACTTTGACGCTGGTATTGCGCCAAACTGCTGGAATAATGTGAATCCTATGGCTACTACAACAGATGCTACTCTTTTCTGGAAATTCTCGGGATCTGCAGATTATGGTGCCAGCGCTGCCAATAATGGAAAAGCAGCAGGTACCTATGCATGGGTAGATGCAAGTACACCATACACAGGAGCTGGTGCTAATACTGTACAATTGGTGACCCCACCTATTAACTTAACAGGATTGACATCACCTTATGTTTCTTTTGACTGGTTTAAAAATCATTCTACTTTAGCAGGAACTACAGTGGGTGTTTCAACATATGATAACAATAAACTGACCGTAGAAGTGAATGACGGAAATGGGTGGGTATCTGTCTTTAGTGATAACTCAAACCTAAACCAATGGAGAACTGTTGGTATTCCTTTAGCAGCATCTTATATAGGAGCTACTGTCCAGGTAAGATTTACTGTAGATAAAAATGTAAGCAATAATGGATATTACTATGATGATGTTCTTTTGGATAATGTTGAAGTAAAGCAAAATCCTAATTTGGGGACTTCTGAAGTAGCAGCAAAAATCAACAGCATTAAAGTGTATCCTAATCCGTTTACTGATACGCTTTCTATTTCGGATATTTCTAAGGTACAATCCGTTTCAGTTATTGATGTTGCGGGAAGATTAGTGAGAACTATTGATCATCCTTCTTCCGTACTTGAGTTGAGATACCTGAAAGAAGGAATGTATCTGGTGGTACTTAATATGAAAGACGGATCTAAACAGACCGTGAAAGCAATTAAGAAATAATTTCTTAAAAATTCATAAAAAAAAGGCTGTCTTGTAATAAGACAGCCTTTTTTGTGAATTTAATTATCTATGTATTTATTTGAGTTAAATTTAATTTTTTATATGTTTTTGTCTCTTATTTTTACTTAATTTTAATTATTAATATAAATATAAAATGTATGAAAAGTGTTTTACTCGCTGGTTTTTTAACCATGGGCTTTTTAGCCTCTGCACAAACCTATTGTGTACCCGAATTTAATTTTGGGTGTAGTGGAGGAGATGTAATTGATTCTTTTGCAATTCCTGCTGCCGGATTTGATCATCCTAATACGGGATGCTCTCCAGGATCATATGGAGATTATACTTCTATGACCATTAATATGAATGCAGGATTAAGCTATGATTTTTCTGTTAAGCATGACTATGGTAGTCAGAATGTACGAATCTGGATTGATTTTAATAACGACGGAACTTTTGATGATAGCGCGCCAGAACTTGTAGCTTCGGCAAGCAGTGCATCAGTAGGTGGAGAGAATATCACTTCGGGAATGATTGTTATTCCTGCTACTGTTACACCGGGTACTTACAGAATGAGAGTGGCAGACCGATACTCCAGTCAGCCAATTCCCTGTAACGTGTCTGGTTATGGAGAAGCGCATGACTACACAGTAGCTATTGGAGCGCCTCCAAACTGCCTTGCTCCAACTGCTCTTGTGGTATCCGCTATTACTTCAAACTCTGCTCATCTTGTCTGGACAGCTTCCACTTCCACTCCTGGTAATGGCTACGAATATTATTATTCAACTTCTGCTTCCACTCCTACCGCTGCTACTGTGGCTTCTGGATCCAGTAATACGGTAAGTGCTGATTTATCTGCACTTAGTCCTGCTACATCCTATCATGTCTGGGTGCGATCGGTTTGCAGCACTACAGATAAAAGTGCATGGTCTCAAATGGCAACATTGGTTACAGCCTGTGTTTCCGTAAATGTGCCTTATACACTTGATTTTGAAAACGTATCCGTGCCGGATATGCCGATTTGTACCGCAGTAGTGAATGATGGTCTTGGAAATACATGGACAACATATGATCTGGATGCTCAGGGATTTGCAGGAAATGTCCTTCGCTATTCCTATAATTCTTCAGAAAGTGCAAACACCTGGTTTTTTACTAATGGAATTAACCTTACCGGGGGAGTTAGCTATAGAATTAAATACAAATATGCCAATGCAGAAGGAACGGTGTATACTGAAAAATTAAAAGTAGCCTATGGAAATTCAGCGACAAGTGCTGCAATGACGAATACTCTGGCAGACCATCCTGATGTCATTAACAGTACCGCTACCGGTAACTTTGTGGATTTTACCCCGGCAGCTACAGGAGTCTATTACTTTGGATTTCAGGCGTATTCTGATCCTGATATGAATAAATTATATGTTGACGATATCAAAGTGGACGTAACACCTGCTTGCAGTGAACCTAATGTATTAACTGTTTCTAACGTAACCGCGGCAGGAGCTACAGTTTCCTGGACAGCTGTCAACCCCGTGCCGGCAAATGGTTATGATATTTATTACAGTACAACCAATAATGCTCCCACAGCAAATACTTCTCCTAATTTTACAGGAGTTATGGCGACTACCTATAATATACCGGGATTATCTTCTTTTACTCCTTACTATGTATGGGTGAGATCTGCATGTAGCGCTGCTGATAAAAGTGCATGGAGTGACTATGCAACCTTTATTACTTTATGCTCAAGTGCATCCCTTCCATATGTGCTTGATTTTGAAAATGTTACTCCTCCGGAACTTCCCGGTTGTACTTTAAATGTCAATATGGGATCAGGTAATGACTGGGAGACCTCATCAGCTCCTTCTGGAAGCCAGACATTTACGACCAACGTATTAAAATATTCATATAGTTTTTCTGACCCTGGAAACACATGGTTCTTTACTCAGGGACTGGACTTGACAGCCGGAGTCCAATATACCATTAGTTATAAATACGGAAATAATTCAACCACTTACGTTGAAAAATTAAAAGTAGCTTACGGTACCTCAAATACTGCCGCGGCAATGGTTAACCAGCTGGCAGATTACCCATCAATTAATGATGATACAGCACATACGGAAACAATCACATTTACTGTTCCCGCTTCCGGAGTTTATTATTTCGGATTTAATGCTTATTCAGATGCTAATCAGGATGATCTGTATCTTGACGATATCAGTATCAATTATACAAATCTGGCAGTATCGGAGGTTTCTCAAAAGAAAAATGAGATCAGAGTATACCCAAATCCATTTACAGACGTATTAAATATCTCTGATATCAAAAATGTCAAGAATATTCTGGTAAATGATGCTTCGGGAAGAATATTGAAAACTATTGCAAATCCGGATTCCGCTATTCATTTAAATGAGCTGAAGCAAGGAGTGTATTTAGTAACATTAGAAATGAAAGACGGTTCCAAGCAGACTGTCAAAGTCATTAGGAAATAATTGATAATTTATAAAACAAACAAAGCGGATCCGGTGGTTCCGCTTTTTTGATAAAAAATGAATAAAGGGTGGGTATTTCGGGCTAAAAGAAAAAGATGAGTAAAATAATACTCATCTTTTTTTACTTCAGCTATCATTTCTCATCCATCCTCCATGTCAATTACTTATTAGGTACAGGCTGTATATCTCCTGTATTCATATGATCGAATACTGTAGGGAAGAACATCGCCAGTATAAAATAGATGATGATCATTAGCGCGATGAGTGCAAAAAGAATGACTACTAAGGCATTCGGTCGGTTTTTCTTTGTTGGTTCCATGATTTTGTGGTATTTGGTAAAAAATTACTTTTATATCAAATATTAAGCTAATTTCTTGCCACACTGTTTGCAATATCTTGCATCATCGTCAATATCCTCATTTCCACAACGGTCGCATACCTTTTCCAGGTTTTGTCTTTTATTCCTCATTTCGGCAGTGACAATTCCTGTAGGAACCGCAATAATAGAATAACCGGCCAGCATCAGGACAACCGCAAAAAACTTTCCAAGAGGGGTAACAGGAGATACATCTCCGTATCCTACGGTAGTTACAGTTACAACTGCCCAGTAAATAGATTGCGGTATTGTTTCAAACCCCTGTCTGCCTCCTTCTACCATAAACATAAGAGAGCCTACAATCACTGAGAAAATAATCAGGAACAGGAGGAAGATATATATTTTCCTTGAGCTGTTTTTCAAGGCCCTTACGATGAGGTAACCATCATTCATAAAGTCCAGTAAGTTGAAAATCCTGAATATTCTCAGCATTCTCAGCATCCTGAAAATCAGGAAGTATTTGGTGATCGGGAAGAATAAGCTAAGATAAAATGGGGCCAGAGCAAGAAAGTCTATAATGCCCATAAAACTGAAAATATAGCTTCGCCTATTCTTGATAACTGCAATTCTCATAGAATATTCTACCGTGAAAAACATAGAAATAATCCATTCAAATATGAGAAATGTATAATGAAACTTTTTGTCAAGCAGCGGTACACTTTCCATCATAATAATGGCTGTACTTATAAGAATCAAAGACAGTAGCGTAATATCAAACAGCTTTCCGAGCCTGGTATCAGAGCGGTAGATTATGCGGTAAAGGAATCTTTTCCATAGGGAATCTTCAGGAATAAGATTATGCTCTCTTTCCATTTTTAATGTCTTTTTAAATTAACAAATTATCGTTATTTTCGTAGCAAACATACAGAATAAAATGACAATAAGAAAAGTAATTGCAGAAATAGATAAGCTCATTCCTTTACAGCAGGCAGAAGGATTTGATAACGTAGGATTGCTGTGTGGGGTACCTGACCGTAATGTATCCGGGATTCTGGTTTGTCATGATGCTTTGGAAAATGTAGTAGATGAAGCCATTGAGAGAAACTGCAATCTGATTGTATGCTTTCATCCTATTATTTTTTCAGGATTAAAATCTTTAACAGGGAAAAACTATGTAGAAAGGTCTGTCTTAAGAGCTATTGAAAATAAAATTGCGATTTATGCTATCCATACCGCTTTTGATAATGATTTCTTTGGAGTGAATCATGGTATATGCAGTCAATTGGGACTGAAAAACATGAAAATTCTTCAGCCTAAAGAAAACAATCTTAAACAGCTGACGGTTTTCGTTCCAAAAGAGTATTCAGAAAAAGTAAAAGAAGCCCTGTTTTCTGCGGGAGCCGGAAATATAGGATTTTACAATGAATGCAGCTTCACGGTCAATGGAAATGGTACATTTACGCCTGCAGAAGGTTCCAACCCTTTCTCGGGACAGCAGAATATCCGTGAAAATGCTGATGAAGACATGATTTCTGTAATTTTTGAAGGTTTTAAACAGGGCCAGATTGTAGGAGCTATGAAGGCTGCACATCCGTACGAAGAAGTGGCACATCAGATTTACAGTCTGGATAACAAAAACCATTTTGCAGGATTGGGAATGTATGGGGAGTTTGAAGAAGAAATGGATGAAAAAGATTTCCTTGGACTTGTAAAAGAAAAATTTGGATTAGAAGTGATCAAACATTCCGCTTTTAATGATAAAAAAATTAAAAGAGTAGGGGTTCTGGGAGGGTCCGGAGCAAGTGGAATCCGTTCAGCAGTTTCCAGGAAATGTGATGCCTATCTTACAGGAGATCTTAAATATCACGATTATTTTTTGGCAGAGTCTAAAATGCTGATCTGTGATATAGGTCATTATGAATCAGAACAATTTGTAAGTCAACAATTATTTGAAATTTTATCACAAAAATTTAGTACATTTGCAATTTCAAAATCTATTGAAAAAACAAACCCAGTAAATTATTTCATTTAAATATGGCAAAAACCAACGATATTTCAGTTGAAGAAAAATTAAGAGCTTTATACGATTTACAGATCATTGATTCAAGATTGGATGAAATCCGAAATACTAGAGGAGAATTGCCAATTGAAGTTGAAGATCTTGAAATTGAGATTGAAGGTCTTGAAAAAAGAGCTGAAAAATTTCATGCAGACATCAAAGATCAGGACGATCAGATCAAAACGAAGCATGAAGTTATTAACCATGCTAAAGCGTTAATTGAGAAATACAAATCTCAGCAGGATAATGTAAGAAACAATAAAGAGTTTGAAGCATTAGGGAAAGAAATGGAATTCCAGGATCTGGAAATTCAACTTGCTGAAAAAAGAATTAAAGAATTCGGAGTTAAAATTGCTCACAAAAACGAAACTTTAGACGAACTGACTGAAAAGATCAACGATTTGAAAAACCACTTGAAATTCAAGAAAGAAGAATTGGATGGTTTGATCTCTGAAACTCAGAAAGAAGAAGAATACCTAATTGAGCAGTCTAAAGAATATGCAGGTAAAATTGACGAGAGATTACTTGCTTCTTACAACAGAATCAGAACAAACTCTATCAACGGTCTTGCCGTAGTAGGATTAGAAAGAGGAGCTCCAAAAGGATCTTTCTTCACTATTCCACCACAAAAGCAAATGGAAATTGCTCAGAGAAAGAAAATCATTATTGATGAGCACTCTGGGAAGATCCTTGTTGATGACGAGTTGGTAATGGAAGAAAACGAAAGAATGAAATCAGTTATTAAATTCTAAGCACTGATTATCCATCATACAAAAGCTGTTTCAAAAATGAAACAGCTTTTTTTATGTGCAGTGAATATAACATTATTTTTAGGGCGAAGAAATTTTTGGCAGATTGTTTAAAAAACTGTCTTGAAAAATAATTCGATAGAAATAGGTTTTCCCCTGTTTTTAAAGATAAAAAAACCGCTTCAGGAGAAGCGGTTGATAATTTTTATTCGTGATGATCATACATCTTATTGTACAGGGCGATAAATTTCTCTTTTACAGCCTTTCTTTTAAGCTTCAGGGTTGGAGTAAGAAGCCCGCTTTCGATGCTCCATACTTCGGGAGTAAGCTCTATTTTCTTGATCTTTTCCCAATTTCCGAGATGTTCATTCATTCCGTCAATTTCTTTTTCAATTCTTTGTTTCAGTTCGGGACTTTTAGCAATCTCTTCCGGCGTTGAACCAATATTGAGATTGTTTCTCATCGCCCAGCTTTTCGCAAATTCAAAATCAGGCTGTACCAGGGCACATGGCATTTTTTCACCATCACCTACTACCATAATCTGTTCAATGAATTTTGAAGCTTTTGCTAAATTTTCAATCGTTTGAGGAGCAATGTATTTTCCCCCTGAGGTTTTGAACATTTCTTTCTTACGGTCAGTGATCTGTAAAAATCCGTCATTATCAATATTTCCGATATCTCCGGTCTTGAAAAATCCATCCTCCGTAAAAGCCTCTTTGGTCATCTCTTCATTTTGGAAATAACCTTTGAATACTGAGGGTCCCTTTACAGTAATTTCACCATCTTCCTGAATTTTTACTTTTAGATTATCTAATGGAACTCCCACAGTTCCTACTTTCATTTTATCAAAACTGTTTACAGAAATTACGGGTGAAGTTTCTGTTAATCCATAACCTTCCAGAATTGGAATACCTGCATTCTGAAACATTAAATTAAGCCTTGTAGACAGTGCTGCAGACCCTGAAACCAGCGTTACAATTTCTCCGCCTAAACCTTCTCTCCATTTAGAAAAAACCAATTTGTCTGCAATGATTTCCTGAAGTCCGGATGGTTTTGATATTTCTTTCTTTTTGCTGATTAAATTTAACGCCCAGAAGAAAATTTTAGATTTTAATCCTCCAGCAGAAGAACCTGTATTGTAAATTTTATCATATACTTTTTCTACCAGCCTTGGAACTACCGTCATATAGTGAGGCTTCACTTCTTTTACGTTTTCGCCCATCTTTTCGATACTTTCTGCAAAATAGAGAGAAAAACCGTTGTATTGATAAAGGTAGAACAGCATTCTTTCAAAAATATGGCAGATAGGAAGGAAGCTTAGCGCTCTTGTTTCCTTATAGTCCAGGCTTTTCTTCTTTGGAATTCTGGGGATAGCTCCCAATACGTTAGAAACAATATTGTTGTGCGTAAGCATTACCCCTTTTGGCCTTCCGGTGGTTCCGGAGGTGTATATAATTGTTGCAAGATCTTCAGTATTGATGGCATTAGAAAGATCATCTACTTCAATTTGTGTAGATTCATCTTTACCCAGATCCAGAATCTCTTTCCAGTTAGCTGCCCCGCTTATATTGTCGAAAGTAAAAATTCCCTGCAGACTGGGAATATTATGCTTTACTTTCATTACTTTATTCAGCAATTCTTTGTCAGAGACAAAACAGTATTGAATTTCAGCATTATTGAAAATAAATTCATAATCTTCCGGCGAAATACTGGGATAAACCGGTACTGAAACCACTCCGATCTGTGAAATTCCAAAATCCATAATAGCCCATTCCGTACGGGAATTGGTGGTGATTAAAGCGATCTTATCACCCGGTTTTATACCGAGTTTCAGCAATCCTCTGGATATCTTATTTCCTTCATTGATAAACTCCTGTGTAGAAGTTTTTTCCCACTCACCATGATATTTGGTAACAAACATATCTGTTTTAGGATATTTTTCTAAAGCATAGTGTGGTATATCGAATAATCTTTTGATCGTCATGATTTTTTAAGTAATTTATAAAGAAATTTAAATATAAGCATTTTTTTTAATTGTTGACCTCTGATTGTCATAATTAGAAATTAGTTAAATGCTAACCATAGTATATTTCATCAAAAAGGGGGCCGTAAGTATGGAAATGAGATTTATGAAAGGTGACGATGAGTGGAATATTTCAATTTATAACCTCTTACTTTTTTCTTTTTTTGAGTAACTTTTTATCCTTCATTTAGCCCTCATAACCTCTTATTCCGTAATTTGTATTCCGATCTCCAAACCTCCGCCTGCTTCCTTTCTTTCAGCCTTTTCCATGCTTTTAATTTCTTTTTTCATATTTGCTTAAAAAGTGTAAATTTACGGCTATCTAATTATTTTTTTTATGGACTTTAATTTATCAGAAGAACAGCTGATGATTCAGCAGGCAGCAAGAGACTTTGCCCAAACCGAACTATTACCGGAAGTTATTGAAAGAGACCGTGACCAGAAATTCCCCGCAGAACAGGTGAAGAAGATGGGAGAGATGGGTCTTTTGGGAATGATGGTTGATCCAAAATACGGAGGTGCAGGCATGGACAGCGTTTCTTACGTATTGGCAATGGAAGAAATTGCAAAAATAGATGCCTCTGCAGCAGTTGTAATGTCTGTAAACAATTCATTGGTTTGTGCCGGTCTTGAAAAGTTTGCATCTGAAGAACAAAAAGTAAAATATCTTACTCCACTGGCTAGCGGACAGGTGATTGGAGCATTTGCATTATCTGAGCCGGAAGCAGGTTCTGATGCAACCTCTCAGAAAACAACCGCAGAAGATAAAGGAGATTACTACCTTTTAAATGGTATTAAAAACTGGATCACCAATGGTGGAACAGCTTCTTATTATATCGTAATCGCTCAGACAGATCCTGAAAAAAAACACAAAGGGATCAATGCTTTCATCGTAGAAAGAGGATGGGAAGGTTTTGAAGTGGGAACAAAAGAAGACAAATTGGGAATCAGAGGAAGTGATACTCACTCTCTGATCTTTAATAATGTAAAAGTTCCTAAAGAAAACAGAATTGGTGAAGACGGATTTGGTTTCAATTTTGCTATGGCTGTATTGAATGGTGGAAGAATTGGGATTGCTTCTCAGGCTTTAGGAATCGCTTCCGGAGCTTACGAACTGGCGTTGAAATATGCTAAAACAAGAAAGGCTTTCAAAACTGAAATTATCAACCACCAGGCAATTGCTTTCAAATTAGCTGATATGGCTACTCAGATTACTGCCGCAAGAATGCTTTGCTTTAAAGCAGCATGCGAAAAAGATGCAGGAAAAGATATTTCTGAAAGCGGGGCTATGGCAAAACTATACGCTTCTCAGGTAGCAATGGATACTACTATTGAGGCTGTACAGATCCACGGTGGATATGGATATGTAAAAGAATACCACGTAGAAAGATTAATGAGAGATGCAAAAATCACTCAGATCTACGAAGGAACTTCTGAAATTCAGAAAATAGTGATCTCAAGAAGCATCGCAAAATAAAAAAATATAAACACATTACCTATGAAAAAATCTTTGTGGATCACTCTCGGTGTCGTACTGCTTTTATTAGGAGTATTTGTATGGTATAAGTTCTTCTTCGTTTTTGGAGAAGGCGTGAAGTCCGGATACCTGAATTACGCCATGAAAAAGGGCTATGTCTTCAAAACCTATGAAGGTAAACTGATTCAGGAAGGATTCGGGAAAGGAAGAACAGGAACTATCACAAGCTATGAGTTTGAGTTTTCTGTAGCTGATCCTGAAGTTTTCAAACAACTGGAAACAAACAGTGGAAAAACCTTTGATCTTCATTACAAAGAATATAATGGTGCACTGCCGTGGAGAGGAAATACAAAGTTTGTCGTAGACAAGATTGTGAATATGAAATAAAATAAATAAGGCTCTCAAATTGAGAGCCTTATTTTCACCAAATCACAAAATATTAATATATGAAATAAAAATTTCCGGGTTAATTTTTTTTGAACCTCATTTTCATATAGAGCTTCATTTACCTGATAATAAGCTTACCAGAGGTTGGGAAATGGTCTGCAATTTCATTGCCCACTCCAAAATTCCCTTTTAAAATATCTTTCGGATTTCCACTAATCCAACTGCTGAGATCAATTGCCTCATACAAGCCATTATTAAACCCAAGCAGTACAATAAGCTTTTCGCTTCCTGTATTTTTAATGTAATGTCCTGCACCCATTGGGACATAACCTACATCTCCTTTATTAAATTCGTCTTTTACAAACTGTCCTTCCGCAAGGAAAACACCCATTTCAGCTTTTCCCTGAATATAATATTGCCATTCATCAGCATTAGGATGCCAGTGTAATTCTCTTAATCCTCCCGGTTCTATTTCGAAAATACTTCCGGTAATGGTTTTTGCTATCTCAAATTCTTTCTGAGTAACTACTCTCTGCAAACCTCCACCGGGAACTACGATAGGTTGCTGAGCTCCCAATGGATAGCGGTGCTTTGACACTAATGAAATTTCATTTCTTGGTGACGCCAGTCCGGAACGAATATCAGGAAGTTCACATTTTGCAAAATAAGCTTCTCCCTGATGGAGCTGCTTAACTTCCTCTTCCGTCAGTCCTAAGTTCTGAGCGGCAATTTCCACCGGAATACTGGAGATAAAATCTGTAATACTAAAGGTATGGTCTTCAGAAAAATCACCATTGTCAAAAATTAAAATAAAATGGCAGCTTTTACTGCTGATACACTGCAGTACATGCCCATAACCTCTTGGGAAATACCATACATCTCCCGGGTTAAAAATATCAATAAATACATTCCCCTGAGGGTCGATAACAGTAGTACGCATCTGTCCTTCCAAAACATAACCCCATTCTGCAGCATTGGCATGCCAGTGAAGCTCGCGGATGGCTCCCGGTTCCAGATGCATACTAACGCCAGCCAGATTTTCAGAAGCTTTAAATTCCTTTACAGAAACCCCTCTTGTAATTCCGCCGGGACCTAGTCTTGGCTCCTTTTTTTCTAACTCATATTTGAAATTGGGAAGATCTTTACTCATGAGTTGGATATTTTGAAGATTAATACTATGATAAATTTAGAAATAAGAATTTATCTGTAATTCTATTTGTTATTAAAAAAATATTAAAATATTTAGCGAGTACATTAATATATCAACCTATTTGGTGTCTTTGTGTGTGATATTTTTATTTCTTTTTTTGTAAAAATAATAGATTATACCTCCTATTAGTACTAAAGGCCATAATGGAATAATGAAAATGAAGATCGAAGTAATAACATCCCAGCCTGATCCAATAGCAGCCAATGATTTTCCACCAAAAGTTTTAGGTTCTTTGTCAGAATCTGTTTTATCTGCAATATTAATATTGATACTGCAAATCGTATTATCAGTATAATGATGCCCTGAAACCTGAATGTCTTTGGTCTCAATATCTCCGATATTATTGTTTAAAGCATCCATTAAGCCATCGAAATACTGGATAGGAACTTTGATATCCAGGCTGTATATTTTTTGATTGTCACTGCGATGATTGTCAGATTCTATATAAGAAAGGTTTTCGCTTTTGATATAGCCATTATTTTTGATGGCTTCTTCTCTGATGATTTCCTTTACCGTTTCAGTATTATCTGCCTTTATGGTAAGATATCCTGATTTTACCATTTTGTCTTTCGGCATATTCAGTTCATAGCTGTCGTTTCTCGGTCGGTCCTTATATATAATCTTCGTTTCTTTGATGATTTTGGGGGCAGGTACATTCACAACAATTTTTTCAGCCTTTTTTGATGCGGAATCTTTTTTCTCAATTTTAGTTTCCAGTTTTACGGAAGCAATTTTATCGGACAGAGAATCTACAATCTTTGAAGTGTTTTCTATTTTCTGCTGGATGTCATTTTTTGCATTGTCAAAATCCTTTATTTTAATAGTAGCCGAATCCATTACCTGTTCAGCTGTTTTGCCGGCATTATCAATAGCCTGTGTGGCAGTAGCAGCAGTGCTGTCTGCTGTCTGGATAGCTTCATGAATTTTAGTTTCTCCCTTTTTACACATGATGAAAGTGCTTGATAAAGCAACCAGTAATATGAACTTTTTCATAACATTAATTTTTTTGATGAAGTAAAATTAGAAGGGAAGTTCTTGTAAAGATTGTAAAGGAATTGTTTTACTTGTGTAAATTATTAATTACTTGATTAATAGATTTTTGTAAAATATAAATAAAGGGATTTTACAATTTTCCTTATTGAATAAATTAAAATAAAAGCTGAATTCTGCGGCTTGATATTGTAAAGAGCACTGCTGATAGCGCAAAAAAAATCTCTTTGAATAAAGAGATTTTTAAATATGGAAGGCATCATATTGTTTATTTCCAGTTTTGATTGAACCTTAAATCAAACAAGAGACTATAAATTCTGTCCAGACCATAAGTCCCAATCAATCCATAGTCTTTTATTTCTTTTACTTTTCCATTATTATAAGTTATTTTCAATGTTGACGACTGATCATCAGTCCAACCAACGGAGTATTGATTTTTTAAGTCCGGAAAATCAATATAATTTAAGAGGTTGATTATTTCATCATAGTTATTTTTTGTAACCAAAGTTTTAAAATTACCAACGATCTCTTTGTTATTTTTAGATTTGTCAATATTATAATATTCTGCTTTAAGTGATCCATTCCTGCTTTTATCAACTGAAATGTAAAACTGTGGACAGGTTCCGAAACATGCGCCTGTCTGATATTCAATTTTTTCAATATCATAAGCAGCGGGATTTGAGCTGTATTCTATAAAATCTCCATATTTAAATATCAGATCCTTTTTCTGCAACCTTGGTTTCTCTTCATTATCCCAATCCAATTCCGACATATAGTAATATTGGATGATCGAATCATTTTTGATCTTTGGAAAAGTGCAGTTTTGAAAAGACCTTCGCGTAAGCCTATTCAGTTTTAATGAGTTTTTCCCATAATTCATTACAATAAAAATGCTGAAATCATAATAATCCCCAATCCCCATTAAATCCGTATAACCATTATTATCAAAGTCAGCCTTATAAAATGCCTGTCCAATGTGCAGGGAATCTGCTATTCTTTTGCAAAAATCATTTTGTCCACGTTTTTCATTAAAATCAGCTATTTTTTTTATTTTAAATGATTTATTTCCGTTGAGTATTGTATTGATCAGATTTTCAGCTTCCGTCTCTGTTTTCAGTGAATCAATTTTAGAAAGGAATTTTTGGGAAAAAGAGTTTTGATAAATCAATACAGCCAGAAGGATAAAAATTATTTTTTTCATGATGAAGCTATGGTTAGTAGTTTATGGAGAGGGAAAACCAAATATAAGAAGATTTTAAAACAGAGAAAAAATACTTCAATTGAACGTAGAAGATATTTGGAATAAAAAATCCGCAGAAAATTTCTACGGATTGATATCTTTTCAGCAATAATACTTTTTTATTTAGTGATCTTTGAATTCACTGATGAAGTGCAGTTTCACATTTGGAAATTTTTCCTGCGTCATATGAATGGTAAATGAAGAGTCTGCTAAAAATACCAGTTGGTTATATTTATCTCTGGCAAGAAATCTCTGTTTCAGTCTTGAAAATTCCTTAAACTCATCAGATTTCTCATCAGCTTCTACCCAGCAGGCCTTATGCATGGAAAGTGGTTCGTAAGTACACTTAGCTCCATATTCATGCTCCAGACGATATTGGATAACCTCATACTGAAGTGCACCTACCGTTCCGATGATCTTTCTGCCGTTCATTTCCAGTGTAAACAACTGTGCAACCCCTTCATCCATCAACTGATCGATACCTTTTGCCAGCTGCTTAGCTTTTAGCGGATCGCTATTGTTAATATAACGGAAATGTTCAGGAGAGAAACTTGGAACTCCTTTGAAGCTTAGCTTTTCACCACCGGTAAGGGTGTCACCGATTCTGAAACTTCCCGTATCATGAAGACCTACGATATCCCCCGGGAAACTTTCTTCTACAACCTCTTTTTTATCAGCAAAGAATGCATTAGGAGAGGAAAATTTCATCTTTTTACCTTCTCTTACCAGTAAATAATTTTCGTTTCTCTTGAAAGTTCCGGAAACAATCTTTACAAAAGCAAGTCTGTCTCTGTGCTTAGGATCCATATTAGCGTGGATCTTAAAAACGAATCCTGTGAAAGTACTTTCTTCAGGTTTTACGATACGGATATCACTTTCTTTAGGTTGTGGCATAGGTGCAATATCAATAAATGCATCCAATAGTTCACGCACTCCGAAATTATTTAAAGCCGAACCGAAGAATACAGGCTGAAGATCACCTTTCATA
Organism: Chryseobacterium sp. MEBOG06; assembly: GCF_021869765.1. Lineage (NCBI taxonomy): Bacteria > Pseudomonadati > Bacteroidota > Flavobacteriia > Flavobacteriales > Weeksellaceae > Chryseobacterium > Chryseobacterium sp. MEBOG06. Next base: position 1,478,951 of record NZ_CP084580.1, read on the forward strand.
TAATCTTCGCGGCTGAATTCAGGATATACGGATTGTATCAGTTCAAGCTCTTCTCTCAATGCCTGAGCAGCTTTCTGACCAATTGCCTCATCAATGGAAGGGTCGTTAATATCTTCAAAAGTGATTGATTCACCTACTTTTTGTTTTTTCTCTTCAAGGAATAACTTGATATTGTTTTCCCATATATTGTAAATTCCCTGGAAATCACTTCCCATACCAATCGGAAGTGACAGCGGAACCACTCTTAATCCTAATTTTTGCTCTACTTCATCCAACAGATCAAAAGCGTCTTTACCTTCACGGTCAAGCTTATTGATGAAAACCAGCATAGGAATGTTTCTCATTCTGCATACCTTAACCAGTTTTTCAGTCTGCTCTTCAACCCCTTTTGCAACGTCAATTACAACGATTACAGAATCTACAGCAGTTAATGTTCTGTAGGTATCTTCAGCAAAGTCCTTGTGCCCGGGAGTATCCAGGATATTGATTTTATGATCTCTATATTCAAAAGCCAATACGGAAGTTGCCACAGAGATTCCTCTCTGTCTTTCAATTTCCATAAAGTCGGAAGTAGCTCCTTTTTTTATTTTGTTGGATTTTACTGCACCCGCTTCCTGGATTGCACCCCCGAAAAGAAGAAGCTTTTCAGTAAGCGTTGTTTTTCCGGCATCCGGGTGGGAAATGATCCCGAAGGTCTTTCTTCTTTGTATTTCTTTGATTAAGTCTGACATATCGTATTTTGAAGTTGCAAAAATCGTGATTTTTTATGAGGGTTTCAAATAATTTAATAAATAAATGATTGTATGATGCCGGGAGGGTAGTTTGAAGGTTTTGCTGTCATAGGATTTAATAGTTTCAGAGTAGAAGAATGGATACGTTTAAGGGCCTTGGAGTAGGATTGCAAATCTGTAGAGCAGGCAGACTGCCCGGATTCTGATAATGAAAGATGTGGTATCTGAAATCTGATCTCTATACCAGAAAATTAATAACAAGCACAATGGAATACAATAAGCAAAAGATAAGGGCAAGTAAAATAATCGTTATAAAAAATTCAAATTCTGCCGATTTTTGAACAGGACGTGCTTTTGCAGACAGATTGTATTCTTCAAGTGTTTGCTGTTCTATTTTCAGATTCGGCCTGAAATTTTGAACACCAATTAAAAAGTGTCTGTACAGGTCATATTTATTTTTTAAAATGTAAATACCATAATTGAAACCAATCCCGGTTTCCTGTATCTGTCCGCTTTCATTTTTCTTAAAAATCTTTATAGATTTCGTGAAGGAAGGCTGAGTGTTGGTTACACTTCTTACATCGGGAAGAAAAGAATCGTCAGACCTGAAGAGTTCTGTGTATAAAGTCTTGGTAATGATCTCATTACTGTAATTGTAAACATAAAGTCCTTTTTCATTGATGACCACTTTCTGAAATTCTTTTTCTTTGATGTTAATCATATACGGAATCAAAAATATAGAAATGATAATGCATACGATTTCTGTTATAAGAATAATAAAAAACCGGTCCAGATGATAAGAATAGTAATCATTGAAACCCTGGTTGAAAAGCTCACAGAAAAGCAGCAGAATCAAAGCCGCTATTATAACAGTAACCAGCCATGCTGCGCACAGGGCAAGATAAGCTATGGGCCAGTTAACCTCAGATTCTATTATTTGGAATTTTTTCCCCATTCGCATGATCTTTAGGTAAATGCTATTGTTGTTATTTTATTTACAGCCGGATAAAATGATAAAACGGAAATTATAAATCTATTTATTTTAAATTCCAAAATTGAAAGTCGTAAACAGGTATTCATTTTGTGGTTTTATGCGATTAGAGCGAAAATAAGTATTTTCTTTTTTAGTTGCCTGTGGTATTCAAAAAAATTATCTTTGTTTCACTAAATTTTTACAGAGAAATAGAATGGAAAATAGCAGATATCCGAAGTTTACTTTTACATGGCTGGGCGCTGTTACATTGGTGGTTGGATTGTTTGTAGGAACAATGGCTGTTTCTTTATTCAGTATTTTTTGGAAAGTGGCTTTCAAAGAAAATATAGAGCTTAAAGACTGGTTTCTTATGGTGGCCAACTCTGTAGGATTCCTTACGGCAATTGCTTTTTTTGATTTTTTCATTGTAAGGCGTACCACGAATATGAAACTTAATTTCAATTTCTCGTCCGTGAACTTTTATACTTATCTCCTTATTTTTCCTATGATGGCCGGTATGATGTTCATTTCTGAATTCGTGACGGCTCAGATTCCTACTACAGGACCGTTTTTTGGAGACTTTTATGAATATTTCACCCGGCTGATGAGCCAGCTGACTGATGACCCTGTAATCATGATCATCATGACGGTAATCATGGCGCCGATTTTTGAAGAAATTATTTTTAGGGGAATTATTCAGAAAGGATTGATCAATAAAGGGACAGAACCCTGGAAAGCAATTCTCTACGCATCCATTATTTTTGGAGTGGTACACGGAAATCCCTGGCAGTTTATCAGTGCTGTAATGCTTGGATGTGTCCTGGGATTGGTATATTATAAAACAAAATCACTGCTGATGCCGATGCTGCTGCATGGGTTTAATAATTTGACCCTTTCATTATTGGTTCTTTATAGTAAAAATGAAAGCTTTGCAGAAGCATTTAAGGTTTCAGAGTGGCTGATATTGGCTGTAGGGCTCGTACTGTTTTCAGTATTTTATTATCTTTTTATGAAAAAGTATAAAGTGCATTATGCCGAATTATAAACAGCCGGAATTGAGAAGTAAAATTGAAAATAAATATAGAAATGGAATTATTAGTCGCTACACACAACGAACATAAAAAAGAAGAAATTCAACAGATCCTGGGAAATGATTGTGTGGTGAAAAGTCTTACCGATTACAATATCCATGAAGAGATTGTAGAAGACGGAGACTCTTTTCGTGCCAATGCTTTAATCAAGGCAAAATATTGTTTTGAAAAGACCGGAATACCAAGTTTGGGGGATGACAGTGGTTTGGTAGTGGAATCCCTTGACGGAAGACCTGGGATTTTCTCAGCCCGTTATGCAGGTGACCATGATTTTGCTAAAAATATTGAAAAAGTGCTGGAAGAAATGAAGGAAATAGAAAATAGGAAAGCCTATTTCATAACTGTTCTATGCTACTATGATCAAAATGGAGCACAATATTTTGAAGGAAGGGTGTATGGGAATCTACTGGCCGAAAATAAAGGATTTAAAGGATTTGGTTATGATCCTATTTTTGTTCCTGAGGGATATGGGAAAACCTTTGCAGAAATGAATCCTGAAGATAAAAATAAGATTAGCCACCGCAAACAGGCATTAGACTTATTTATGGATTTTTTAAAAGTGACAGATTAAATTTATTAATAAAGGTAAAATACCCATTTAGATTTTCTGTCGTACATTTGTTACAATAAACTATTGATTTGAGTACTTATTTAACGATACTAGGCTTTAATTCAGCTATCCCGACCATCAATACATCACCCACAGCACAGCTGCTGGAAATGGAAGAAAGACTTTTTCTGATCGATTGCGGAGAAGGTACACAGGTACAGCTTAGAAAAGCAAAAGCGAGATTTTCAAAAATCAATCATATTTTTATCTCTCACCTTCATGGTGACCATTGTTTTGGTCTCCCGGGGCTTATAGCTTCTTTCCGTCTTTTGGGGAGAGATACCCCTTTGCATGTTTATGGTCCCAAAGGAATCAAGAAAATGCTGGAAACTATTTTTCAGATTACAGAAACCCATCGTGGCTTCGAAGTAGTTTATCATGAACTGGATAAGGACTATTCCGAGAAAGTTTATGAAGATAATAGAGTAGAGGTGTATACTATCCCTTTGGATCATAGAATTTACTGTAACGGCTATCTTTTTAAAGAAAAGCCGAAAGACAGACATCTTAATATGAAGGAAATTGCTAAATATGACGAAATTGAAAGCTGCGATTATCACAATATAAAAGCAGGCAAAGATTTTGTACTAAGTGATGGGTATGTTCTTAAAAATGAAGTGTTAACTTTACCTCCGGCTCCGTCAGTGTCTTATGCTTTCTGCAGTGATACCCGTTATCTTGAAAGCGTAATCCCGATTATTAAAAATGCAACGGTTCTTTATCATGAATCTACTTTTTTGCATGATCTTAAGGAGATGGCTGATTATACCGGGCATACTACAGCATTAGAGGCTGCAACGATTGCACAGAAAGCACAGGTCGGAAAGCTTATTTTAGGGCATTTTTCCAACAGATATGCAGACCTTACCGTATTTACAGATGAAGCGAGAAATATCTTTCCAAACTCATTTTTACCCAAAGCATTGGAAAGTGTAAAGATTTAAATAAATATGCTGAAATTTGAAGAGTTAAGAAGTTTTCTGGACGAAAAGGCTGACCAGTACAATGCTCCCGATTTTATTGAAAATGACCCTATACAGATTCCACATCGTTTTTCGTTAAAACAGGATATTGAAATTGCGGGTTTTCTGGCAGCAACTATTTCCTGGGGAAACAGAAAGTCAATTATCAAATCTGCAGAGAAAATGCTTGATATTATGGGCAATTCTCCCTATGATTTTGTGTTGCATTACTCAGAAAAAGATTTAGATGATATTCGGGATAAAAGTATTCACAGGACCTTTAACGGGCAGGATTTTTCGTATTTTATCAGGCAGTTTAACAGGATTTACAAAGAGAATGAAAGTCTGGAAAGCCTGTTTGAAATAAAAGGATCGGAGGCTAACTTTCTACATGCAATAGAAAGATTCAGAAGCAGCTTTCTTGAAACTGAAAAACACAGAAGTCATAAACATATCAGTTCGCCCTACAAAAACTCTTCTGCCAAAAGAATTATTATGTTTTTGAGGTGGATGGTTCGTAAAGATAAGCGGGGAGTGGATTTTGGAATCTGGCAAAATATAGATCAGAAATATCTGTCTATTCCATTAGATGTTCATACAGGGAATATTTCCAGAAAACTTGAACTGGTTTCAAGAACACAGAATGACTGGAAAACCGTGGAAGAGCTGGATACTGCCATTCGGAAATTCGATGAAAATGATCCTGCAAAATATGATTTTGCATTGTTTGGATTAGGAGTTACCAAAGAACTGTTGTAAAAATAGAATTAAGATGAAAAAATATAACGAAAAAACAGAAGTTCTTGAAAAGATAGCTGATAGTATTACTTCATGGATTGGTTCTATTCAGTCTCTGATAGTACATACAGTTCTTTTTCTTACTTCATTTCTGCTTCCTATGGTGAAGCTTGTGGAGTTTGATAAAATGCTTCTGATTCTGACCACGGTGCTTTCTCTGGAAGCTATTTATCTGGCGATCTTTATTCAGATGTCTGTGAACAAAAGCCACGAGAAAATTGACGATATCCAGGAGGATATTGAAGATATTCAGGAGGATATTGAGGAAATCAGTGAAGATATTGAAGAGATCAGCGAAGATATAGAGGAGATCAATGAAGATATTGAAGATATTCAGGAAGATATTGAAGAAATCAGCGAGGATATTGAAGAGATCAACGAAGAAGAGGAGGAAGAAGATCACAATGAAAGAGCTAAGAATGTAATATTGAAAAGTAATGTAAGCTCAAATAAAAACGAGATAAAAGCTTTGAAAGATATTATTATTCAGCTTAAGACTGAAATTGAACAGTTGAAGAAAGATGAGAACTAGAAATTGAATTTCAAAAAGATATATTATTTTAATAAAACAGAAAAAACAGATCATTTTTTAGATCTGTTTTTTTATGCTAAAATTTTATCTGGTAATTTATGAAAAGTGTAAAAATAAAATACATTTATTGTAAATATATATATTGAATAAGGGGAAAACTGGCAGCTAATTGAAATATTAGGAATAAAATTGCTACATTTGAAGAAATGAAAATAAAATGTTTAATTATAGAATAAAAAACTATTTTTTCCTTTTTTCCTTTTTATTGGTTTCTGCATCTGTATTTTCTCAAACAAAGCCCGGCAGAAAACCGCAAAGGATAAAACCTTCTGCTGCCAGTCTTAGAGCTGGAGCTTTTATAGATGTTAACGTGCCTCCCTATGCACCCTCTACTTTCACTGCGGAGCAGCTGGTGAAAAATATTCTGATCAACGGAGGTACCAGCTGTAGTACAGCCAATGTCACGAATGTTACCGTTAGCCCAAATCATGATGTGGATAATGCTAATAGATTTTGGGGGTATTTTAATAAAGGAACCACCAATTTTCCCTTTAATGACGGTATTGTGCTCACAACAGGTTATGCTTCTGAAGCGGGAAATACCTATGTAGCCGATGTAGGGGGTAATGTAGGAACAGGAAGTGATCCTGACCTTGTTGCCGCAACCAATCCTCAAACCGGTCTTTTGGATGCCGTAGCGCTGGAATTTGATTTCATTCCCAATTCTAATCAGGTAAAATTTAATTATATATTTGCTTCGGATGAATATACCTCGAACTTTCCATGCAGTGGTTATTCTGATGCTTTTGCACTTTTGCTGAAAAAAGTAGGGGACCCTACTTATACTAATCTTGCTATATTGCCCGGAGGAGCAGGGCCTGTAAGTGCTACTAATATTGTACCCGCCGGAAATGGGTTTTCTTGCGGACCAATCAATGCTGCCTTTTTTGGTGGTTTGAGTAATCCACATGTGCTAATTAATTACTTTGGAAGAACAATTCCTTTAACGGCTGTTGCCGATGTAATTCCGGGACAGACCTATCACTTCAAAATGGTATTGGCAGATGCAACAGACAGAACCCATGACTCAGCTGTTTTTTTAGAAGGTGGATCTTTTGATGTAGGAATTAAAATTGTAGATGAAGGCGGCGTTGTCCTGCCTGGCAGTATCAATATGTGTGACAATACTCCCAAGCAGCTGAAAGCGCAGGTGGCCCCGATTCCGGGAATGACCTTCCAGTGGTATAAAGACGGCGTTGCGATTCCGGGAGCTACAAGTGCAGTTTATATAGCCAATCAGCCGGGGGTATATGTGGTAAAAGTAATGGTTCCGGGAAATCAGTGCCCGAGTGAGGCTAATATTACCGTAGTAGGAGGAACAAGTCCTACTGTACAGGATGCTGTACTAAAGCTTTGTACCACACCTACGCTGGGTACATTCAATTTAGAAGACGCGAAACCTCTGATCAGTACAACCCAGGGAGCGGTATTCCGTTTTTATGCTAACCAGGCGGATGCTCAGGCTCAAAATAACAGTAATATTACCAACCTTACAACTTATAACGGAACAGACGGTCAGATACTGTATGTCCTTGTTTCGAATGGTGCATTTTGTAGTAAAATAGCAACATTGACTTTAAAAAAAGAAGAGACCCCTGTTGCGCAGCTTACAGCCGCAAAACTGAAAATTTGTGTTGGGGAATCAACGCTACTGACCGCTTCGGGCGGAGTAACGTATCAGTGGAATGATACCTCCAGTACCGGAGGGATAAGAACAGTAAGCCCAACGAAAACAACAACGTATACTGTATATGCTATCGGAGCGCAGGGATGTAAATCATTGCAACCGGTTCGTATTACAATTGAAGTTGTACCGGCTATAGTCTCTACATTGAAAGGGGGCCATATCTGTCTGGGTGATAAGATCATTCTGGATGCAGGATCAGGTCCGAACTATACTTATATCTGGAATACAGGAGAAACTACACAGACTGTTACAGCAGCTACACCTGGAGAATATACAGTGACAATAAGCAACGGAGTCTGTTCACAAGCCTTTAAAACGCAGGTCATTCAGGCTGTTATCCCTGAAGTGACAAAAGTTGATTATAATGATAAAGGAACCATGATCCTTACAGCTAGTAATCCAAGTAATGGGATACTAGAATATTCTGTGGATAATGGAGTTACCTGGCAGTCTTCAAATGTGTTTAATAATGTTCCTAAAAATAAGATCATTACCATTAGAGTAAGAGTGAAATATACAAGTTGTGTAGGCTTCCTTGAATACTTTACCTTCGTGATGAAAAATGTAATTACACCAAATGGAGATAATATTAATGATATCATTGATTTCAGGGGGATTGTAGATTACAAAGATTTCAGCGGAAATGTTTATGACCGATATGGGAAAGAAGTATTTAAAGCTGAGAAGATCAGGCCTTATTGGGATGGGTATTTCCAGGGAAAAAAGCTTCCTACCTCATCATATTGGTATCAGGTAACCTTTGAAGATCCCGCCAGCAAACAACTTACTGTGAAAACAGGCTGGATATTGCTTAAAAATATAGAGTGATTTTAAACTATAATTGAAAGACTGGCATTTTTGTCAGTCTTTTTTTATTGTTTAGGAATAAATAGAGTTGATATTCTACGATAAATAAATTTGCGTTAGTAATAATGTAAATTCTGTTAAGTTGAATTTTAATCAAAAAAAATACTATTTTTGTTTAAAATAATATAAAATGTTAAATAGGAGGATAGGAAGTTTATTTTTAGTGTTATTTTTTGCTCTTATTAGTAATTTTTTCTTTGCCCAGAACAGAGAAAGAGTAGAGGTTGCTAAAAGGCCTGGTGCTGCCTCTCTGAGAGCAGGAGCTTTTATAGACGTCAATGCACTCAGCTATCCTGAATCCAGTTATCCTATTACTCAGCTGATAAAGGATGTTCTTATATCAGGAGGAGGCTGTGCTACATCCAATGTAAGTAATGTGACGGTGTCTCCTAATCTGGCAGCCAGTAATCAAAACAGAAGCTGGGGATATTTTAATAAGTCAAATACCAATTTCCCTTTCAGTAAAGGGATCATACTTTCCACCGGATATGCCAACAAAGCAGGAAATGTTTTCCAGAGTGCTTTAAGTGATGACCTGGGTACAGGAGGAGATACAGACCTGGCTAATGCGTTGGGAATTGCTAACTCTAACCTGACCAATGCTACCTCTATAGAATTTGATTTTGTTGCAGCTTCTACAGAAGTTACGTTTCGATATTTATTTGCCTCTAAAGAATACCAGCAAAACTTTCCATGTACGATCACAGATGGATTTGCTTTATTATTAAAAAAATCAACTGATCCTACTTATACCAATTTAGCGGTGCTTCCCGGAGGGGCAGGCCCGGTGAGTGTTACCAATATTCATCCTGCCTACAACAACTGCGGACCCAAGAATGAGGCCTATTATGGAGGAACAAATACCGCTCAGATTGAAACCAATTTCAATGGGCGTACCATTCCTTTAACAGCAAAGGCAGCTGTTATCCCGGGAGAAACCTATCATTTTAAGATTGTACTGGCTGATTATCAGGATCCCAATTTTGACTCAGCAGTATTCTTAGAAGCCGGATCATTTGATATTGGAGTAAAGATTCTGGACCCTTCCGGAGTACAGTTGCCTACATCTGTGAATATGTGTGATAATACCCCGCAGACTTTCACTGCTTCTGTTCAGGCACCTAATGTGACTTATCAGTGGTTTTTAGGCACTAACCCTATTCCTGGAGCTACCAATGCCAGCTACACCGCTACACAGCCGGGAGTTTATACAGTTAAGGTATATATTCCGGGAAACAGCTGTCCCGGAGAAGCTACTGTTACAGTAATTGGTGGAACATCACCAACTGTACAGAATGCGACCCTGACGGCTTGCTATACAGCAGGAAATACAATTTTTAATTTACCACTGGCACAGACCTCAATAAGTACTACTGGAGGTGCCGTGTTTTCTTATTATACAACACTAGCAGATGCTACGGCAGGAAATGCAAATACAATTCCTAATCCTACAGCCTATTCAAGTGCGGGAGGCCAGACAGTATATGTAAGAGTCAGAAACGGTTTTTGTTCAAAAGTAGCAGAGCTGCAGCTTGTAAAAGCACCGCAGATGACAGCTTCTATTGTACCCCCGGTGGCGTTAACCTGTGCTAATTCTCAGATCACCCTGAACGCCTCGGCCTCGGTTTATCCGGCAGGCGCTGCATTCAACTGGACTACAGCAGGAGGGAATATTGTTTCTGGAGGAACTACCTTAAATCCTGTTATCAATGCGCCGGGAACATATACTTTAACAATAACCCAAACCTATCAGCCAGGAAACGTTAGCTGTACCACTGCGGGAAATGTAATCGTTACAGGAGATAGTGCTCCACCGGTTACAGGGCTTACAGCAAGCAAAATCAAGATATGTAAAGGAGATTCGGTGATACTAACTGCCTCAGGGGGTGTTACCTATACCTGGACAGCGCTTCCGGGAACTGGAAATACACAGACTGTATCACCTACTGTGACCACTACTTATACTGTAACTGCCGTAGGAGCTAACGGATGCGTGTCTCAGAATCCGGGTACAATAACGATCGAGGTATCGGAGCCTTTTACAGCACAAAATGCAATATTACATAAATGTTATCAGCCGGGATTGGCTTATAATCTTACAGAGGCACAGACTCAGATCACTTCTGCTGCGGGAGTAACATTTACTTATTATATTAATCAGGCAGATGCCAATGCTGCCAATGGTAACTCTATTGCCAATCCTACAGCATATTCGCCACCGGGAAATCAGACGATATATGTATTGGTAAGCAACGGAGGCTGTAGCTATGTGGTTTCCTTACAATTGTTGAGAACTGCTGAAACTACACTCACAGTAGCTGCTCCGCAAACGGTTACCTGTACAACACCTCAGGTGACAATCAATGCTTCTGCATCTGTAATACCAACCGGTTCTACCATTTTATGGACCACTACCGGAGGAAATATCATTTCTGGAGCTAATACGCTTACCCCTGTAGTAAGTGCCGGGGGAACTTATACACTGACGGTAACCAATATATCTCAACCAGGTAACTTAAGCTGTACCTATACTTCAACAGTAACAGTACAGGAAGATAAAGTAGCGCCAATTGCTGCATTGGTATCATCACAGCCTCGTATATGTGTAGGGGAGTCTGTTACTCTTACTGCTTCGGGAGGAGCTACTTATAATTGGGGTGGTGGTCTTACAGGAAATGGAAATACCCAGGTAGTTTCACCTACGAATACAACAGTATACACAGTGTATGCAGTAGGTGCTAATGGATGTATATCGGCAACGCCTGCAACAGTTACCGTTCAGGTAGGTCCGCCTGTAGCCGGAATTGCAGCTTCCAAATCAAAAATCTGCGCAGGAGAATCAGTAACTCTTACCGCTTCGGGAGGAATTACGTACAATTGGATTGGTCTTACCGGAAATGGAAATACTCAGCTTGTGAGCCCTACAGTAAATACAACTTATTCTGTATACGCGTTGGGAGGAAACGGATGTAGTTCTCTGGATCCAGCTACAATTACCATTGAAGTAGTTCCCGCAATTGTTTCTACTATAAAAGACGTTTATGTTTGTTCCGGAGATAATGGAACTCTGGATGCCGGAGCCGGACCTAATTATACTTACTTATGGAATACAGGAGCAACTACTCAGACAATTACCACCAACCTGCCGGGAACGTATTCTGTGACCATCAGTAATGGGGTCTGTTCAAAAGTTTTCTCAGCCCAGCTGATCAATCCGGACCTGCCGCAATTTACGAATGTTGTTTATGATAATCATGTTCTTACCGTTACAGCAAGTAATCCTACAGGTGGTATTTTAGAATATTCAATAGATGGAGGTTTGACCTGGCAGCCGTCTAATATATTTTATGGTCTTTTAAATAATACAATGTACAGCCTGATGGTAAGGGTGAAAGGAGCGAAGTGTGGAACCACATTGGACTATTTTACATTTGTCATCAGTAATGCGATTACTCCGAATATGGATGGGGTAAATGACACCATAGACTTTACCGGAATCAGCGGATATAAAGATTTTGCAGCTTCCATTTTTGACAGATACGGTGCAGAAGTGTTTAAGGCTTCAAAAGGTGATGCCATATGGAGAGGATCTTTAAAAGGCTTAAACCTGCCTACAGGTACTTATTGGTATAGAGTACAGTGGGAGAATCCGGCCAGTAAAAAAATGGAACAGCGTTCAGGCTGGATCCTTTTGAAAAATAGAAATTAAATAATGAACAATAAACCAAAAAAAAATCTTTCATCACCTGAAAGATTTTTTTTGTTTTTACCAGTATTATACTTTTATGAGTGATCAGAAATTAGAAGATAGGATGTTGAGTTCTTTTTTTTATAAATTGAGATTTTATTTATTTTTTACGTTTAGATATTTCAATTTTGTGATATTTTCAACTTAAAAATGGCTGTATTGAAAAATATGAGTTATTACTAAACATTCTCTTTTTTTATCAAATGTTGAACGTTTTAGAGTATATTGTGTCATCTGTATTTTGTTGGGGTTAGTGCCGGGTAATGGGGATTTGTCGCAAGAGTTTTGTATTTTTGTTTTTTTATTATAAAAATAATGAATATGTGTGTGGTATATTTAAAAAAAAATTAAATTTGTTGAAACAAAAATATTATGACAAGATATCTACCGCTTTGTTTATTATTTACCGTGTTCTCTACTTTTCTATTTTCACAAAACCAACCCCTGCCATCCAGAAAACCTGTAAAGGAAAAAGCTTCTGTACTGTCGCGAAGAGCAGGTGCTTTTATTGACGTGAATGCTCCCGCATATGTGGAAACCACTTACAGTATAGAAAAGATGGTAAAAGACGTATTGATCTCCTCTGGAACCAATACCTGTCTGACCCCGAATGTGACTAATGTGAAAATTACGCCTAATCATGCTCCTACGGAAGCAGACAGAGCATGGGGGTACTTTAATAAAGCAGCCACCAATTTCCCCTTTAAAGATGGGCTTATACTTTCTACAGGATTTGCCAGAAGAGCAGGTAATGCCTTTGAAAGCGGTACTTTGGGAGATGTCAACGGGGGAGGATCTGATCCTGACTTAGCACAGGTAATTGGTGTTGTAGAAAACAGATTGAATGATGCCGTACTTTTGGAATTTGATTTCGTTCCTACTACTTCTCAGATTAAATTTAATTATTTAATTGCATCCGAAGAATACACAGGATCATTCCCTTGTACCTTTGCAGATGCTTTTGCGATATTACTTAGACCTACTTCAGGTGGACCCTATATAAATATGGCGGTGCTTCCCAATGGAGCAGGACCGGTAAGTATTACCAATATTCACCCGGCGATAGGATCATCTTGTGGTGCTGTGAATGAACAGTATTTTGGAGGATATAATACAGCCAATGTTGAAACAAATTTTAACGGAAGAACAGTTCCGCTTACCGCTACTGCAACGGTAGTAGCAGGACAGCAATACCACTTTAAAATGGTTATCGCAGATTATAGTGACCATAGTTATGATTCAGCAGTATTCTTGGAAGGAGGATCTTTCAATATTGGAGTAGATCTTTTAGATCCTGCAGGAGCTAAATTACCCACAGATATCAATGTATGTGACAATGTACCTCAGGTGATCACAGCTTCAGTGAATGATCCGAATTTAGTTTACCAATGGTTTTATAACGGAGCTCCGGTACCTAATGCTACAACGAATACAATTACAGCATTACAGCCGGGAACCTATACTATTGAAGTAAGTGTTCCTGGAAATCCATGTCCGGGTAAAGCTTCCATACAGATTCATGGGGGAACAACCCCACAGGCACAGGATGCCACATTGTTATTGTGTACTACACCTGATATTACCACTTTTGACTTAAGTACAATAACATCTTCTATAAGCCCAACTCCGGGAGCTATCTTTAAATTCTATGTCGATCAGGCTGATGCTGTTGCACAGAACAATAATTATATCCAGACTCCATTAAACTATAATGGTAACGATGGACAGATTCTATATGTTGTGGTTTCAAATGGAGGTTTCTGCAGCAAAATGGTTGAACTGAAGCTGCTGAAGGAAACAACGCCAACGGCTACTGTGAAATCTTCCAGAATAAAAATATGTCCGGGAGAATCTGTTACCCTGACAGCGGACGGTGGAGATACCTATCTGTGGAGCAATTTCATGGGAACGGGCAATATGCAGACGGTTACGCTCTATCAGACTACTGTATTTACAGTATATGCAATTGGAGCAAAAGGATGCAAATCTTTGAACCCGGCAACGATCAGAATAGAAGTCACTCCTGAAATCACTTCACCTTTAAAAGATGTTGAGATGTGCGTGGGAGATAAAGTAACTCTTGATGCAGGGGCAGGAACGGGCTATAAATACCTTTGGAGCACGGGCGCAACTACACAAAAAATAGAGGTAGACCAATGGGGAATTTACTCAGTAGAAATAGATAACGGGATTTGTAAAAAAATATTTGAGGCTAAAGTAATGGGAGCAGCTACTCCATTTTTTACTGCATTGAACTATGAAAGTATAAAGAAAACAGTAACTTTTACTGTAGAAAATCCTCCGATGAATAATTTGCCAAGTACTTTGGAATATTCAATTGATAACGGAATTTCATGGCAGGCCTCGAACGTATTTACCAATCTTTTGGATAATACAAACTATACTGCTTTAGTAAGAAGAGTAGGGACGCATTGTGTGGGAAGTCTTGACTTCTTTACCCTTCAGATCAATAATATTATTACTCCAAATGATGACGGAGTAAATGATGTGCTGGACCTTAAAGCGCTTGGAGATTTTAAAAACTTTACAGGCTCTATCTATGACAGATATGGAGTAGAGATGTTCAGATTCTCAAAAGAAACTCCAATTTGGGACGGAACAGTAGGAGGTAAGAGATTACCTACAGCAACATATTGGTATAAATTTAATTTTGAATACCCAAGATCAAAAGCCCAGATGAACTGGTCAGGATGGATTATGTTGAAGAACAGAAATTAAAATTGATAATGTATAATAATAAACCGGCTGTTTCCTTTTTTGAGACAGCCGGTTTTGTTTTAAGCCAATGCATTAATAATATACAAAAATAGACTGCCTATGATATGGCAGTCTATTTTTTTAGTGCAGACAAAAATACTCCTACAGAGAGTTTTGTGTTTATAAATTACTTATTGGTTATTTTTCCAAAGATCAGCAAAATGTATAAAATCCGTTACACTAAGCTCTTCCGCTCTTTTGTCTAAAAACTCATGACCTTTTAAAGCTTCAGGAATATTTAATACTTTCAAAGCATTCGAAAGTTTCTTCCTTCTTTGGTTGAACCCTGCTTTTACAATCTGTTTAAACAGAACCTCATTGCCGGCTAATCCTTCCTTCGGATTTCTTGTAATTCTGATAACCCCCGATTTTACTTTTGGAGGCGGATTAAAGACGTTCTCATGAACTGTAAACATATAGGATACATCATAATACGCCTGTATCAGTACAGATAAGATACCGTAATCCTTAGTTCTCGGAACGGCAGCTGTTCTTTCAGCAACTTCTTTCTGGAACATTCCCACCATTTCAGGAACCAGCTCATAGTAATCTATAATCTTGAATAATATCTGTGACGAAATATTATAAGGAAAGTTTCCTATGATCGCGATCTGCTCATCTTTGATAAAATTAAAATCCTGTTTCAGAAAATCTCCTACAAAAGTATTTTCTGTAACCGTAGAATAGTTGTTTTTCAAGTATTCAATAGATTCCGTATCGATCTCTGCAAGATAGATGTTCTGATCTTTTTCAAGAAGATATTTGGTAAGAACTCCCATTCCGGGGCCTACTTCCATAATATTATTATAGTTCTCAAAACTAAGACCTTCTACGATTTTTCTTGCGATATTTTCATCTGTCAGGAAGTGCTGACCAAGATGTTTTTTTGCTTTTACACTCAAAGTTTTTTATGATTTTATTAACAATGATTTTCTCATTTTCGTCCCAAATTTCGGAAGTTTTTTTCTATTTTAGCCAAAAATTTTAATATTAATGGCTAAATCTGTAGATGAATTTAATAAGAAAAGGCTTCGATCCAGCAATATTACAGTAGTAATAAGTATTGCTTTAGTGCTATTTTTGTTGGGATTAATGGGGCTTATTTTAATTAATGCCCAAAAGTATTCCGACTATATCAAAGAACAATTGGTGGTGAACGCCTACTTTGACGATAACTATGACGCTAAAGACTCTATCAAAATTGCAAAACTAGAGGACGAAACTTTTAAAAAAGTACAGATGTTAGCTCCTGTAAAAAAAGCAACCTATATTTCAAGAGCTATGGCTGCTAAGGAAGCCAAAAAAAGTATGGGGATTGATAGTGATGCCTTGTTTGAAGAGAATATCTTCCCTTCATCCATTGAAATTGCTTTAAAGCCGGAATATGTAGATCCTGCAAAGATTGATGAGGCAATAAAAGTCATCAAATCTGTTCCCGGTATTATGGATGTTAAGAATGACAGTACTTTGATGGTAGATGTTTATAATAACCTAAGCAGAATATTAAAATGGATTCTCGGATTTTCCCTGCTGTTTTTAGTATTGGCGGTTGTGTTGATCAATAACTCTATTCGTCTTAAAATATTTTCAAAGAGATTTATTATTAAAACCATGCAGCTGGTGGGAGCTAAAAGAAGATTTATTCTTAAGCCCTTCATCATTGAAGCTGTTGTTTTAGGTGCTATCGGAGCATTCATAGGTCTTTTGGCTTTATTTGGGGTGTGGTATTACTTCACCAACCAGATCGGGCAGGCATTCGCACAGGATAATCAGCAGTATTTTTGGCTGATGCTGCTGGTGATTGGAATAGGGATTTTTATCACCGTTCTAAGCACCATTATTGCAACATGGAGATTCTTAAAATCAAACGTTGACGATTTATATTACTCTTAACAATGAGCAAAAAAACAAATAAATTTTCCGCTTCAAATTTTGGAAATGAAGCAGAAGTACCACAGGAAAACACGTTCTATTTCGGACAGCAGAATTTCAAATGGATGCTGATCGGATTAGCATTTATTGTGGTTGGTTTTCTCCTGATGATGGGCCCGGATGCCAATACGGTAGATGGTAAACTGGATCCCAACTCATGGAATGATGACATCTTCTCTATCAGAAGGATCAGAATAGCACCTCTTTTTGTTGTAATCGGTTTTGCAATAGAAGTATATGCTATTTTAAAAAGAAAATAAATAAATTTTACATTTAGAGATTAAGAGATAATGAAGTGTGGTAGATCTGCTGGACTTCAGGATCTCTTAATCTTTTAATTTTTTTAAAGAATATGGATTTAATCAAAGCAATTATTATTGCCATTATAGAGGGTCTTACAGAATATCTTCCAATTTCCTCTACCGCACACATGGGATTCACTGCAAACCTTATGGGGCTGGAAGAAACTGAATTTTTAAAAATGTTTCAGGTTTCTATTCAGTTTGGTGCTATCTTATCAGTTGTAGTGGCTTATTGGAAAAAGTTTTTTGATTTAAATAATATTCAGTTTTACTTTAAACTGGCTTTTGCAGTAGTTCCTGCATTGATTTTAGGATATTTATTTGATGATAAAATTGAGGCCATTCTTGGAAATCAGATTGCTATTTCTTCAGTATTGGTATTGGGAGGGGTTGTTTTGCTGTTTGCTGATAAGTGGTTTAAAAATCCTGTAATTGATGACGAAAAAGGAATTACCATCAAAAAGGCAGTCACTATTGGATTTTGGCAGTGCCTTGCAATGATGCCGGGAACTAGCCGTAGTGCGGCATCTATCATTGGAGGGATGACACAGGGGCTTACAAGAAAAGCAGCTGCAGAATTCTCTTTCTTCCTTGCTGTACCTACCATGCTGGCTGTAACGGTATACTCTGTGTTTGTTAAAACATGGGGAAAAGAAACGGCAAATCCACAGAAGGGATACGAAATGATTATGGCTTCACAGGATCATATTATGATCTTTGTAGTAGGAAACGTTGTAGCGTTTATTGTAGCACTTATTGCGATCAAAGCATTCATCGGAGTACTTAACAAGTATGGTTTCAAGCCCTGGGGATGGTACCGTATTTTTGTAGGAGTTGCTTTATTGATCTATTTTTATTTCTTTAAATAAAAGAATATTCATTATACCTACCCATGACCGCTGAAGAACTGAAATCAGGATACATTTTTTTATTGGATAAGCCTTTGGACTGGACTTCCTTTCAGGCTGTCAATAAAATGAAATATAAACTTAAAAGGGAGTTTGATCTTCCTAAAAAATTTAAAATCGGACACGCAGGAACCCTTGATCCAAGAGCTACAGGGCTTTTGATCGTTTGCTGCGGAAAATTCACCAAGAAAATTTCTGAAATCCAGGATGCTCCCAAAGAGTACTGGACCGAGATCAAAATAGGAGTACAGACAGAATCCTACGATACTGAAAAACCGGAAATCCTTCATCAGGATATTTCCCATATTTCGGAAGAAAAGGTAAGAGAAGTTCTGGAAAAATTTGTTGGAGAAATTGAACAGAAGCCACCCATTTATTCTGCTATAAAAGTGGATGGAGAAAGAGCATACAATCTTGCAAGAGCAGGGGAAGAGGTGGAAATGAAGTCCAGAAAAACAACAATTCACTATATCAAAGATATTAAAATAGACTTCCCTCTGGTAAGTTTTACTGTAGGCTGTTCAAAAGGAACCTACATCCGAAGTCTGGCTCATGATATTGGGCAGGAATTGGGCGTAGGTGCTTACCTGACACAATTGAGGCGTACAAAAATCGGAGATTATGCTATTGAAAATGCTACAGAGGAGTTTCTAAATAACGATTTCAGATTCGAAGGCTTATGAAAATAAAATTATCTTTGTTTTTTATGGTATTCGCTTTTATTGCAGTTTTCTCACAAAATGAAGATGATAAAAAGAGCAAAATGGATTTTTACTTTAATCCGTCTCTCAACATAGGTTTTAATATTAATAAGAAATCTGAAAGTGCCAATTCTCAATATATAGAACCAAAATCAGTATTGGGAAATTTCACTTATGGAGCTACTGCGATAGGTGGATATAATTTTCTTCCTAACTTTGCATTGGGAACCGGATTCAAATATAGCTTTATACAGGATAACGATCATCTTATATACTGGGTTATTCAGCCAAAAATTATATTTTCTCCGGGAGAGCGCCCGTTCTACATCGATCTTAATTATGGAAAACAGCTTAACCGTTCTGTAATTTCAGACACTGAGTTTTGGGGCGGTAGAATAGGAATGCAGGTTTCTTATTCAAAAAGACTGAGCCAGGAAGGAGGAATTGTTTTTGAATCACACCAATTGAAAAATGGAGCCGATGGCTTCTTTATAGGACTGAGTTATGGAATTACCATATTCAGTAATAAAAATTATACCGGTTACGGAAAAGACTAATGGAAAAGACACGTATCAATAAATATTTATCAGAAGTAGGCTACTGTTCTAGAAGAGCAGCCGATAAACTGTTGGAGGAAGGCAGAATAACAATTAACGGAAAGATTCCTGAGCTGGGAACTAAAGTTTCTGATGAAGATGTGGTAGAAGTAGATGGAAAACCTGTAAGAGAACCACAGGAAAAACCTGTTTATATAGCTTTCAATAAGCCCGTAGGAATTGTTTGTACTACAGATACAAAACGTGAAAAAAATAATATAGTAGACTACATTAACCATCCAAAAAGAATTTTTCCAATCGGACGATTGGATAAACCGAGTGAAGGGCTGATCCTTTTAACAAGTGATGGTGATATCGTTAATAAAATTCTGAGAGCGAGAAATAATCATGAGAAAGAATATCTGGTAAGGGTAGACAAACCCATCAATCCAAGATTTCTGGAGAAAATGAGAAATGGAGTCCCTATTTTGGATACGGTGACCAAAAAATGTGAGGTTGAGAAGATTGATGATATGACCTTCAGAATTGTGCTTACACAAGGACTCAACAGACAGATCAGAAGAATGTGCGAATATCTTGGGTATGATGTGAAAAAGCTGAAGAGAATTCGTATCATGAATATCAAACTGGACCTTCCTGTAGGGAAGTGGAGAGACCTGACAGAAGAAGAATTTAATGTTCTGAACGCTCTGCTGGCAGATTCCAGCAAGACAATCAACTAAGAATACGAATAATTAATAATGGAGCAGGCAGGAAAATTTATTTTTGCTTAGCTCCTTTGTTGTTTTAATTCCATAATCAATTCCTGATCTAGCTTTGGGAAACGCAGCATTGTTTTCCTGAATACAATGTCAGACAAAACCTTAGGGGCTCTATCTTCTTTTATTTATGAGCTTTCTTACCCTGTTTGGAAAATTTTATACCGTTATGCTCCTTCCTTTACTGAAAAAAGGATGAAGGATAATTGTAATATTTCTATTTTATTTTTTAATTATTTAAGGAGTAATGGTTTATATACATAATATGTTTTCTTGTGTATAAAAAATATATTATATTTATAATAACCATTAAAACCCAAAAATCATGAAATTTAAATTTAGATCAGTTCTATTGTTCCCCCTTATTTTAATTGTACTTAATAATTGCCAGCATCAGGATGATAATCACGATTCCGATCACCCAAGCGAATCTTCTTTTTATATTGACTATAGAAGCCTGAAAGGATCACCAGATGGAATAGCTGTCATAGAGCTCGATCCTGAATCTGCAAACTTCGGAAATATTAGCAGCAAACTCGAATTGGGCATTGGAGTATTACCGCATCATATTTATTACGATAACGATGCAAAAAGATTATTCACAACTGCTTTGGGAGGCAGCTATCTTTATCAGATAAAGGTAGAAAAAAATCAAAATGAACCTCCAAAATTAGTAAGTGCAACCCCCATTGATACAGGAGAGAATACAGTTGGCGAAAATATCTTTTTTACCAATGACGGAAGGTATTTTATGACCTTTATGGGAGGGGCAGGAGGGCCAAAAGATGGTAGTATCGGTGTTTTTAATGCTGCTAATAATCAACTTATCAAAACAATTAAAGCACCCATTCAAACTAACCCAAACAAATTTATAATGTATCCCCACGGTATTTCTGTAAATGAAGAAAAAGGACTCATGATGGTAACCTCTACCATTCACCCGGATCTTACTACCGGAATGGGGAATACCTGTACATTATTGGATCTGAATACCTACGAATTAAAAGAAACCTACCAGGTAGCAGACTCGGATACGGATCTGTCAAGCCCTGTTGAAGTTTTATTGCTGCGTGGAAAATTTCCTCAATATGCACTTGCTACAACGATGCTGGGGGGAGATATTTGGATCGCTCCATACAATGCTGCCACCAAAAAATACGATGCCTTTAGCAAAATATTTGACGGAAGTACACAAGGGCTGGGCTGGGCACTCGAAATGTACATTGATAATACCAACAAATTATATGTAAGCTTTGCAGATCCGGGAAGGGTACTCGTTTTTGATATAAGTAATCTTCCCCAGCTAAAACTTTTAAAAACCTTTAAGGCAGACAGGGGAGCTCACCATATGGCTTTCTTCACCACCAAATCAGGAAAAGAAGTGGTTGCCGTACAAAATAACTTGCTGGATATTCCTAACTTAAACTCCGGGACTATTAATGTAATTGAGATTCGGACAGGAAAAAATTTAGGCACAGTTGATCTGCGCGCTCGATATGGAATGCTGCCGGAATCCATTGAAGGAACTAATGGCCCTAGCAGTTATATGCATCATTAAAATTTAAGATACTATTTCTGATCAATTTTTTTATTAAAACTGCTAGTCAGAATTTTAAACAGCCTCAAATGCTATTTTGGGGCTGTTTTGTAATATTTAGATAGATGTTTTAGAATCTTTTTATTTTAAATATAATCTCATCCTCGCCTCATATTCCGGTTTCAGTTTTAAAAGCTTCCATATTTTTCTGTCATCGGGATAGCTGATCCGGTAGAAGATAATTTTGTCTGCTGAATATTTAAAATAAGGATGATTTTTCAGCCATTCTTCAGGGGCATCTGTCAATGTGTATTTGGAGACCCCGGAGGCGTCCAGAGGCGCTATGGAAATAAGTTTCTGAACCAATTCCTTATCAATATTGTAAGTATCTGAAATCTGCTGTTTATTGACGAAACCTCCCAGCTTTTTCCGAAAACCGATCATAGAACCCGCACTTCTCTCGTCCAGCCCGAACTCCAGGAGCTGTTTAAAAGTAATGGTATTAAGATCAATTTTTGAAAAATCGGTTTTCTCCTGTTGAATTTCCTCCTTGTTTACAGGAGCAGAGGTGAATTTTATGTAAGGCTTTAGTTCCTGAAATTTTTCAGACGAAATAACAAAGCACTTTTGCAGTTCTTCAGGGCTTTTAAAACCTCCCCGCAAATTCCGATCGCGGTAGTTAACAATAGTTATAGCCTGCTTTTCTGAAAATCCGAGTGCTTTCCAGCCGTCAATATCCAATTGATTAGGATCAAAAGAATAGTACCTGACTTTTGTTTTGGCCGCATTATTTATTTTAAAACTGTTGAAATTTTCAGGTGTTTTGTTCGGTAATAGCAAATAAGGCTCAAGCTTATGGTAATTTTCTGAAGAAATTATAAAACATTCTTTAAACTTCTCTTTACTGGTAAAACTTCCACCCAGATACTTTTTGTATTTCAGAATGGCCTCACTCTGTCTTTCACTGAAACCCATTTTTTCCCAGTCATGAGCAGAAAGATGGTCAGGATTGAATGAATTTGTAATGGTAATACTTCTCTTTTCAATAAAATTATACTTCTTTGAATTGCTTTTTTCAGTGGTTTCGGGAAGTAATATAAAGGCTTCCAGATCACCGAATTTCTCTTCAGAAATAGCGAAACATTTCTTTAGCTGTTCTTTGGAAATAAATTTTCCTCCGATCATATCTTTATACTTCAGTATAGTAGAAGCTTGCTTTTCCGAGAAACCAAGCTTCTGCCACTTTTCCTGATCTAAGCCATTAGGGTCAAAGTCTGAGACTTTAGCAGTTAAAGAAGGCCCTGCAATAAACTTTACAGCAGGAAAAGATTCCTTGTCCTTACTCGTATATTTCTGATAGGCTAAAAGAATAGTCAATATCATGACCATAAAAGCCAGTTTTTGGTAATAGTTTTTTCTCATCATAAGGTAAACTTATTGATAAAAACCAAGCATAGCAAGAGTGAAGGGTTAAATGATTAAATATTATATACAGATTTGTCTTATTAATTAAAAATTAGATAATGATATTGCATTTTGTTTGATATAATCCTGTATTTGTAGTTGTTTCGTCTTTTTGACTGTATTGAATTTTAAACAATTGGTAATTAAAAGAGAAGTTTTTCATCTGATAAAAGGTTCATAATTTATAAAATAGATAGATGTGTCCCATTGTTTCGACAGCCTTTATTTTGCTTCATATACGGATGTTGATGGGTGTACTGTTTTATAAATACAGTGTCGGCTCTTGCAGTAGAAAGATATCGGACAGATATGGTCATCTTATCAATTGGAGTCATTTTAAAGAGCTATCTATCGATTTTATTCACCTCCTTTCTAATAATTTTTTACTATTATACGTCACGTTCTGTCGCTTTACTGGCCTACATTTGCTTCAGAATATTACAAAAATGTACATAATAATAGATTGATAGGGTATAATAAACTTTGTTTACCTATTTTAATATATGTTAAAAATGGTTAAATTTGTAAAAATAATAAACTAATACCAACTTGAAAATAACATGGGAATGAAAATACTTTTTAGAATATCTGTGCAGGATATACTGCGATCTTATACTTAGATCGATCTTATCATTACAATTTTTTGACACTGAACAATTTTCCGGAGTTTCCGGAAGCGATAGAAATATATACAATGTGTACAATATTGTATATATAAATGCACATTATATCCCTGTTATTTGAAATGTTTACGACTATATTTGAAAAAAATCAAATACATATGAAAAAAATCTACCTCGGTGCATTTACCTTATGTACCATTCTGGGATCAGCCCAGGAAATTTTATGGCAGAAGGATCTGAAATCTTCAACACAGGACTTTCTGAGCCAGGTGACTACTACCATTGATGGTCAGTATCTGATCAGCGGAAGTTCTATTCAAAGCAATAAGCTTCAGGCTTCAGGCAGCAAACACAATAACGGTTACGATTTTAGATTAGTCAAATTAAATCAGAATGGAGAAGAGGTGTGGGAGAAATATTTCTCCGGAACCAATCATGATTATCTGTCTGCAACAGTTGCTACGCAGGAAGGAGGATTCGTTGTCACAGGCACTTCGCATTCAGGAAAAGGTCTTGACAAAAAAGAAGATTCTAAAGGGAATTCAGACATTTGGTTAATCAGGATCAATGAATTTGGAGACGAGGTTTGGCAAAAAACATTAGGTACTGCTGCTGACGAAGAAGCCAGAGCGGTTATTCAAACCACAGATTTAGGATTCGTAGTCGCCGGAAATGTTCAGAATTCTTCCAAAGGCTACGGTTCTAAAGATGTCCTGATCATCAGGCTGGACAAAGACGGAAAAGAACTGTCCCAGTTAATCTGGGGCGGAAAAGGACTTGATGAAGTTGAAAAAATGATCCCAACGAAAGACGGCGGAGCCTTACTCGGGATTTATTCCAGAAGTTCAGCGGTACAAGGTAAGACATCTCCCATAAAAGATACCCAAAATATATCCGACACCCGACACCTGACTATTGTACAAAAGCAAAGCGACAATTTCGGTGAAGGAGATTATACGGTTCTTAAAATAGATAAAAACGGAAAAATTGAGTGGGAAAAAAACTTTGGTGGCAAAGGTGATGATCACATCAGAACGCTTGCTTTAACTTCCACAGGATACATTATCGGAGGTGAATCCAGATCGGAAATATCAGGAAACAAAACGGTAGGCATTGAAGAGGGTACTGACCTGTGGTTGATTTTTTTAAACGAGAGAGGAGAAGAACAGTCACAGAAATCTTACAATTTTGGGAACCGTGATCTCTTAATGGGAATGAGTGTCATTCAGAGTCAAGATTCAAGAGCCAGGAACCAGGACCTAACTAAAGGATTGCTTATAGGGGGATATACTCAGTCTGAAGGAAGAATAGAAGAAAATGACGAGACTTTTTGGATACTATATTTAGACCAAAATGGAAATGAACAGTGGAGAAAATATGTAAAAGGAGAATCCAGACAGAAAGAAGAAAGACTTTCAGATTTGAAATTAAACAGAGACGGCTCTATTATTCTGGCAGGAACCAGTGCCACAGAACTGGGAAAAGAAAACTGGAAAATTGTGAAGCTGGGAGACAAACAGGTTGATCAGTTAATGGAGAAATTTGATATCAAGATCTATCCGAATCCGGTATCTGATTATGCTTATGTAGAAATTGGCTTTGATTTTAAAGAGGCTGATATTATGCTGTATGATATGAGCGGAAGACAGCTTCAGAGCTTGAAAACAAAGAATAAAGTAACCAAGATTAACACGCAGGCTCTTGTTCAGGGCGCTTATCTGGTGACGATAAAAACGGATAATAATAAAACAGCGAATGCGAAGCTGATTAAAAAATAAACTAAGAATTATGAAGAATATATTTTTATTACTGATCTTTATATTCGGATACACCTTATATAGTGGTCAGGAAGAAAGTAAGAATATGGGGATTGTAAGACCAACCCCATCTGCTGCAGGATTGTCAACTTACAGTACCATTCCTGTTTCTGTACAAACTGGAATTCCGGATATTTCTTATCCGTTAATCAATCTTGAAACGGGAAATAAATCGGTGAATATCAGCTTAGGGCTTAATTATCATGCAGGCAATACTTCCAGTAGAAACCCTGTAGGTGATGTAGGTAAAGGCTGGTCATTTTTAGGAGGGGGAGTTATTTCAAGAGAGATTCTGAAGGACTTTGATGAATTATTTGATGATGTCAATTTTCACAGTTATAGAAAGAATAGCTTTAATGATATTTATAATTTTAATATTCCGGCGGAATCAGGAAAATTTCGATTCATCAGAAACATAGAGGCCAATACTTTTGAATTGATAAAACTCAGTCCTTATAATTCTATAGTTAAAGAACATCGGTCTGCTAATCAGGCTACTCTTGTTCTGGATTCTCTTACCATAACAAGTGAATCTGGAATACAATATGTTTTTAAGGATTATGATATTAGCTTAATGAATGTACATGTGTGGACGCACCCTACACAAGGTGGTAAATTTACAGATGCAAGATATAAAAGTGCCTTCTATCTATCTTCTATTCTTGATGAAAACGGACGGGAACTGGTAAAATATACTTATCTAAGAGATTTGAAATATATTCCCGGTACAACAATTCGTCTCGACGGTTCAGAAACTAATAAACTGATCAGGATAGAGGCAAAAGACCACGGCATTATAGAAATAAATTATGATAGAAATGAAAATGAGAATAAAAACCATGATATATTCTCCATCAATAATATTGTTCTTAAAACAGCCAATAATGCTTTTATAAAAAAATATATATTTAATTATTCCAACACTTCTGTCAGCAGCAATATGGTGTATTATAGAACGCTGGCATCCTTCAGCCAGGTTGATCAGAATGGGAAAATAATTGAAAAATATGCCTTTGATTATGCAGGAGGAGTGTTTGAAAATGGTGAGTATGAAAATGGCGATGAATATCTTCTGTTGAATACGGTTAAATTGCCTACCGGAGGGATTATAAAATATAACTTTGATATGATCACTCACTCCTATAGTGGGAAAACCATCCATATACCAGCCCCGAAGACATTTCTGACAGATTTATCTTTTACAAGTGTCAATGATGGTGTGAAAAAATATGCTTTTACCCTTACAGAAGGCAAGAATATTGAAATTAATGCGATGGGAATTGGAAAGTTAGCTTCTCGCTTATGGGCAGTTCAGTTTTTTAAGAAAACTGGAAACTCATATGAAGTTTCAAATAGTATGGGAGTACCTATAGATCCGAATCCTGATTTTGAGTATGTACAGACAAGAACCTTTGGACCGGGTGAATATTATGCTGAATTATATTGTAATGATTTAAATTGTAATAATTTAACATTCAATAGGCCTTCTGTGATCTCATTATCAGAAATAACCGGAGAACCTTCTGAAGCTGTTGAGTTGGTTCCAAGATCTGGGCTTCCAAGAATTAAAAATATTAAATATTTTAATACTTCGTCTGATAATATTTTTAATGTACCCCCTGCAAAAATTGAAGAATACGATTACAGTTTCTTTGATCAGCCTGGAAATTCAAGTGGATACTTAGTTACAGGAGGTACTTTGAATGCTGAAATGGCTAACCCTGCTTTTATCTATAAAAATGTAAAAGTATCTCAGGGTAATAATATGGGGTACACCAAGTATTATTACAAAGCTCCGGATGTTTATCCTTATCAGAGTGATAATGATTTTTGGCCCAATTATAATATTACCCGTAGTGGACTTATTGATAAAAGGGAAGTTTATAACGCTTCGAACCAAAAGCTATCTGAAGAACTTTTTGATTATACTTTTGAAGAATTTGACAGTCCTAAATATTTAGTTGCTCCAAGTGGTTCTTGGGGGAATTTTTATCTGAAAACCTCCTGGATTAAGAACAATAAAGTAATCACCAAAAGTTACTTTGATTCCGGAGTTACAGAGATTAAAAATGAAGTGTTCAGAAATAACCATAACCAAAAGCCTAATTTAGAAAGAGCTACAGCATTTGATGGCAGCATTCAGGAGACCACTTATCAATATGCACAGGAGAAGAACAATCAGAAATTAAAAGACGCCAATATGGTAGGCTTTCCTTTAGAAACAACTTCTGTGATTAAGAAAAATGGTTCCGATCCCGGAAAATTAGTCTCAAGAGCAGAAACTAAGTACGACAATGCCGGAAACAAATATCCGTCTTCAGCCGTTTCTTATGACTCTCAGAATACTTTAGCTTCCGAAGTGGTCTTCAACCGATATGACAGCAAAGGAAATCCGGAGCAGTATACTCCTAAAAACGGAATTCCTGTTTCTATTGTTTGGGGCTACAAAAAGACCCAGCCTATTGCGAAAGTGGAAGGAGCTTCCTATGAGCAGATCCTACCATATCTGTCTGATATCATAGCCAAGTCAGATGCCGCAGTGATTTCGGAATCGGATCTTCAGAATGCTTTGGATGCCTTTAGAACCAATGCCAATCTGGTGGATTTTCAGATTACAACTTATGTGTATGATTCTTTAACAAGGATGAAAACTATGACGCCTCCTACCGGAGTGCGTGCTGTTTATCAATACGATACCGCCGGAAGACTGGACAAAGTAGAAGATGAAAGCGGAAAACCTTTAAAGAAATACCAGTATAACTACGGTCATTAATGGTAAGCCATGAGCAGCCTGTAGAAAATCAGGTCTCTCGAATTTTTAATTTCTAATCTCTAAATTAAGATGAAAAAACTATTGCTATTATTCAGTTTTCTGTCGGTAACCTTATCCGAGGCCCAGACAGCATCTGAAAACTATATATCCACTACAGACTGTCTGAATGAAGACTGTACCAAAAAAACATACACCGTACAGTATTTTGACCTTTTGGGAAGACCCAAACAGGTTGTAAATGTTCAGGCTTCCCCATTAAAAAGGGATGTCGTTACCCATATCGAATATGATGAATATGGAAGACAGATTAAAGAATACCTGCCTGTTCCCCAACTTTCGACAGGAGGAGGGAGTTATTACTCAGGACCTCTTGGAGTATATCCTTTGGTTTATGGGGATGAAAAAATTTATACCGAAAAGGTTATTGAAAACTCTCCGTTACAAAGGATTTTGCAACAAAAATCAATCGGAAAAGACTGGAATAATAAATCTACCGATTTTGGGTATGATCTAAATATTCCTGCAGACCACGTCAAAAACTATCAGGTGGTTACCCATTGGAATCAGGTGGAAAAAATTTATAAAAACGAATTACAGTATACTCCGGCAGAATATGCAGCCGGCCAGCTTGTAAAAAATACGGTGACCGATGAAGACGGCAATAAAATCGTAGAATTTAAAGATGCTTCCGGTCAGACTGTCCTTTCCAGAAAAGTAATCAATGCCGGAAATAATGCCGATACCTATTACGTATACAATGAGTATAAACAGCTTGCCTACGTCATTCCTCCATTGGCCGCAGCAGGAGCTATGGATCCGGCAGCCATAGATAACCTTTGCTACCAGTATGTGTATGACAGCAAAAACCGCCTGGCAGAGAAAAAGCTGCCGGGAAAAGGCTGGGAATATTTTGTGTATGATAATCAGAACAGATTGGTGCTGTCTCAGGATGCCGTGCTGGGAAGCCTCAACAATAACTTTGTGGCCAAAGGCTGGATGTTCTCCAAATATGATGCTTTTGGAAGAGTGGTCTATACAGGATTTTTTGCCAATACCTCTACCAGAACCGCTATGCAGACAGCCCTCAGCAATATGTCATCCAATGCAGGGAATAACGAAAAACGGGATACTACTCCTATTGTACAAAACGGTGAAAATATTTACTATACCAAAAATGCTTTTCCTACCGGAAGTATGACCATTTTAAGTGTCAATTATTACGACACCTATCCGCCCCTTCCTCAGGGAGCAGAAATTCCGGCCACTATTATGGGGAAAACAGTACTGAAACAGCCTGGACAAAATGGGGCCTCTAAAAATACAAAAAGCCTTCCACTGGCTTCTTATATAAGAAATGTAGAAGACAATGCCTGGACCAAAACCTTCACCTATTATGACGAAAAAGGAAGGACCATAGGGTCTTATGCCCAAAATCATCTTGGCGGATCTACCAGAACAGAATCAGATATAGACTTTGCAGGCGTTACCCAACAAAGCAAGGCTTATCATAAAAGATTGTCAACAGATCCTGAAAAAGTAATCACCCAGAGGTTCACTTACGATGCCCAAAACAGGCTGTTGGTTCATAAGCATCAGGTAGATAACAATCCGGAAGAAATCCTGGTGCAGAATGAGTACAATGAGCTTTCCCAGCTTAAAAATAAAAAACTGGGCGGAACCAATATTGCCCAGCCACTGCAAAGTATTGACTATACTTATAATATCAAAGGCTGGCTGACTAAAATTAATGACCCTTCAAGCCTGAACGGAAAAATGTTCGGATATGAGATGAGATATATCAATCCTGTGAATGCCAATGTAGCCCCCGGAAAATTCGCCGGAATGATCACAGAGATCGACTGGAAGAACGCCTCAGAAGATGTCCTGAAACGATACAATTATACTTATGACGGACTCGGCAGGCTTCAGGATGCCGTATATTCTGAACCCAATGCCTCTGTTCCGTTTAACAATAATTACAATGAGCATCTTACCTATGACCTGAACGGAAATATTAAAACCCTGAAGAGGAATGCTTTTCCTGCAACCGGAGGAGCCACATCTGTTCAGGTAGATGACCTTGTGTACGAATATACCGGAAACCGTTTGACAAAAGTGATTGAAAATGCACTGAACGACACCGGATATGAAGGCGGAAACAATCCTATTTCCTATGATGTGAACGGAAATATGACAAATATGCTGGACAAAAGCATTCAATCTGTACAATATAACTACCTGAATCTTTCTGATCAGTATGTGATCCACCAGAATAGTTTTGGAAAGCCAACCTATAGTACTATCAATTACCTTTACCGTGCGGACGGAACCAAGCTTCGTAAAACGTTTTCTTCTTCCTCACCAAGAGGATCAACCTCAACCCGCATCACAGACTATCTGGACGGTTTTCAGTACAGCTACTTTGAAGGCGGAGGAAACTGTATTACCTGCAGAACCGAAAATGCTTACGAAGCAGAAGCTTATAGAGGTATTCTGGATCCCGGTGTTATTCCGGAATGGAAACTTGATTTTGTAGCCACCGCAGAAGGTTTTTACAGTTTCACCGAAAACCGCTATATTTACCAGTACAGAGACCACCTTGGAAATACCAGGGTCACCTTTGCCAAAAACAGCGCAGGCGCTCCTGAAATTATTGACACCAACAATTACTATCCTTTTGGTTTAAACCATATCTCAGGGTCGTTTGGTACTTCTAACTTTGGTAGTTTCTACAGTTACAAATACAACGGAAAGGAATTACAAGAGACGGGAATGTATGATTACGGTGCAAGGATGATGATGCCTGATCTGGGAAGATGGGGAGTAATGGATGCGATGTCTGAGAAATACAGCTCTTTGAGTCCTTACAGCTATGCGATCAATAACCCTGTTATGGTCATTGATCCGGATGGAAATGATGCAATGTTCGCTTCTGGAGAAGCAGCACAATTTGCTTTTAAAAATTATGTAGCAACGATGTCAACAGGAACTGGAACATCAGGTGAGAATATCTTTACAGGACTTAATTTTTCTGGTTTTGGAACAGATGATTGGATCAGAGGACTTGATGGAAAGTGGAGATATGATGCTAATATTACTACTTTGGAAAAGGCAATGCGAATGGCAGGTATAACCGGTTTTGCTAAAAATGGAACAATATTCTCAAATGTAAGTGTAGATGGAGGAAGTATCTCGGCTTATGCACGACTAAATGAAGGAGGTAGTATAACCAAGCTCGGTGCGGATGATCTAGCTTCTATGAATGCAATTGTAGATGCATTACCAATGTGGTTAGGAGGAACGTGGAGAACCTGGACCAATGTAACATTTTACAGTTTTTCCGCAGGATCAAATGATCCTGATAAAGAAACACTTAATAAATTAAAACCACAGGATAAAATTGATTTTAATAATATGTTTGAGTATATTTTAGGTGGGTACGGCAGAAATACAAGGCTTGATCGTAAAAGTTTTGGAGATGCTTTTATCCAATTTGGGCTTGATGTAGAAGGCATTGGAAATCCTTTTAATTTCAAGAGTAATGATAGTACTGCTTTAGTGGAGCAAATCTCAGATTCTCCATTTTCTTACTCAAGAGATACAATAAAAAAAGTTCCTACTCAAACGAAAACCAATGATAGTATTATGTTTAATAATGCTGTTAAAAATGTTAATGATCAAAAGTTAAAAAACTATTATAATAGAATAAATTTTCTCGGCAAAAAATGGTAGTAAAAAATAATAAAAGAACGGCGAAAAATTTTTTTTTGCTTTTAATTATCTTTTTATTTTTTTCATGTAAAAAAAATGATAAAAATTTTAGTAAACACGTCAATATTCAGGATATTACTAATGAAGATAATTATGCAATTAGTAGTAAAAAAGAAAATGATTCAATAATTCTAATTAGTGGTGAGAGTAATCAATATACTTTGCAAGGCTATAAGAATGTTAAAAATAATGAAAAAATAGGATGGTGGAAAGTTAAGGATAAAACTAACGATTTTTTGTATGAGATTGAGTTTTTGTCAGTAAATATGGAAAAAGAAAATCAGATTAAATTTTATGAAGAAGGTAAATTGATAAATAGATTTAGTCAATATTATGATATTATTTATAAGAATAATGGATATGAATTTAAATTTTATTTTCCAAAGTATAAAGATGAAAAAACCAGAGTGGAATTTAATTATATGACAAAAAATAATAATACTATTGAAGATAAAAGGATTGATTGTAAAACCGAAAATGGTTATTACATATGTTTTATTCCTGGGGAAAAAAAAGAAAAATCAATTGCAGGGGTTGCAACATTTTTTTCCGAAAGTGAAAATAAAAAAGAAACAACTTTTTCATCTGTAAGTATGTTTGTTAATAATTAAAGTTCCACCGCTCTGCGAAGTTTGTAACTTCGTAGCTGTCGAGTTCCTGTATTGCTTTTAGTTTATTAAGAGTGGCTCATACAGTCCATCTTTTACGAGATAATCTAAGGTGACGCCTGAAGCATTCGCAATTTTTGTAGCCAGGTCAATCGACGGAACATTTTTCCCTCGCTAACGCAAAATTGCATCGTGTGGTGAAATAATAATAACAAGACCACTGCTATTGAGCAGTGGTTTTGTGTTGTAAAACGTGTTCTGTTTTTTATCTGAAAATAAAGTGTAATCTTCGCTGGATAAAGGGGGGAAGTCTGTACAATATAACTACCTGAATCTTTCTGATCAGTATGTGATCCACCAGAATAGCTTTGGAAAGCCAACCTATAGTACTATCAATTACCTTTACCGTGCTGACGGAACCAAGCTTCGTAAAACGTTTTCTTCTTCCTCACCAAGAGGATCAACCTCAACCCGCATCACAGACTATCTGGACGGTTTTCAGTACAGCTACTTTGAAGGCGGAGGAAACTGTATTACCTGCAGAACCGAAAATGCTTACGAAGCAGAAGCTTATAGAGGTATTCTGGATCCCGGTGTTATTCCGGAATGGAAACTTGATTTTGTAGCCACCGCAGAAGGTTTTTACAGTTTCACCGAAAACCGCTATATTTACCAGTACAGAGACCACCTTGGAAATACCAGAGTCACCTTTGCCAAAAACAGCGCAGGCGCTCCTGAAATTATTGACACCAACAATTACTATCCTTTTGGATTAAACCATACGGGCGGAAACGGTTTGAACTCTTCCAACTTTGGAGGTCTCTACTCTTACAAATACAACGGAAAAGAGCTTCAGGAAACCGGGATGTTTGATTACGGCTGGAGACAATATATGCCAGATCTGGGAAGATGGAACGGGATAGACCAATTGGCGGAATCTTACCATATGGCAAGCCCATATGCCTATGTAATGAATAATCCTATTTCTTTTCTAGATCCGGACGGAAGGGATGTAAAGCCAACTCGTGATGGTTACGAGTTTTCAGGAAGTGATCTGCAAAATGTAATGGGGTATCTACAGGGAGGAGGAAGCGCTCGAAAATTAGTCAGCTCATTATATGCATGGGAAAAAGAAGAAAGTGGAGGTAACTTCTGGTCCTTTTTTGGTTCATGGAATTCATGGGGGCAACAGGTGGTGATGTTGGTGGTAACCTCTATGCTTCTACATGGGGAGATGGAGCCATGGGAGCCACTATTTATGATATACAGGAGATTGTTTTTACCAAAACAAAAATAACCAATGTTCAGAGTATAAGTGATTGGAAGGAACAGGGAGCATTAGCAGCAAGACAGCCAGGACGGGCTCAGATGATAGGTGGTTTTGGGGACTTGTTAGGGATCTTTGATATTGCAGGCCAGGTAATGAGCACTTGGAAGCCTCAACACAGATATCTTGCAATGGCAGCCGGGATTATTGGTGCGGTAGCACTAAAGAAACCGGGATTGGCTGTGAAAGAAGCTGATGGAGCTTTTTATTCTGTAGCTTTTGAAATGAAACTTGCTGAAGGTTCTTATCCTGGAGTTTATAGAGGAAGCCATTTCCGCGAGGCAAATAAAGCGCTTGAAGCAATGATGAAGACAGACACAAAATTTGCCACATCTATTGGAGAATTGGGTATAGTCTTACCAAGATCTCCAGCCGGATCTATAATAGGAAAATCTCCCAATAATTGGGTATGGCACCATCAAGTGGATGAAGGGATAATGCAATTAGTACCTAAACCACAACATACTGTTGGTAGTTCATTTTGGAAGACTATGCATCCCGGAAATAAAGGTGGATTCGCAATTTGGGGAAAATAAAATTTAAAAATAAAATTTATGAATTTAATTGATTTGATAAACCAAATTAATAGTATTGACGAAGATTTAATAATCTTTTTGAAAAATATGGATGATTATAAATCTGACTTAATTCTTTCATATCCTGAAGAGGATGATAATGGAATTAAAATAGAAAATGGTGATAAGTATTACTATCTTCTTGAAGTTTTTTTAGCAAAAGAGTTTGTTTCTGACTGGATCGCTAGCTTAGACTATTCACCTTCACAAAAAGAAATAGCTAAAAGACTTTATGAATATGGAGTAAACGACGCCTGATTTGATACGGTAATGTTCAAAACATATTGATAATAAATTGGAGTGTTGGTTTTCAGTACTCTAATTTTAAAACAAGGTGCTATGCAGCTAGTTCCTAAAAGCCAACAACCAAATGTTCCTGGTGGTATTTTTGGGAAACAATGCACCCAGAAAGAAAAGGTGGATTTTCAATTTGGGGGAAAAAATAATTTTTAATATAAGAATATATGAAACTTTTAGAACTAGTAAAATATTTTCGAGATGGGCACTCTTTTGAAGAGTTTTGTCAAACATATTCATTGGATCTTCAATCTGAGGTGATTGAAATTTATATGGAACAACCTTTGAAAATTGACAATGAATTAGCTTTTTTTGAAATAGAAAAAACAGAGGGTAATATTGAATATGAATATGAATATAAAAATATAAAATATTCTAATTTGTTTGATTTCTACTATTTTTTAGATGCTATAGAAGAATCAAAAAATGCAAAAAATCATTCTCTATCAAATGAACAGCTTACAAAACTTCTCTTTAATTATGCGATTAATGATGCATAAGATAAATTTAGTAACATTTCAAATATGTTGATTTTTTTCAAACCAAAGTGATTTACAAAATGGTAATTTTATGCAAAAACGGATAATAATAAATTATTTCCTAATTGCCATGAGTTTAAAAGCTCATATGCTTTGAATAGAATAAGATAAAGCCGTTTGCAATTGCATTCGGCTTTATTATTTCGTTTAAACCGCTATATTTACCAGTACAGAGACCATGTTAATGCCTATATGGAAGCATGGAATAACAAAAGTGATTTCTGATGGGATAGAATAAGAAATGCTGGTAGGTACAATGATAGAGGAATAAACTATATTTGTGGCACTATAGGTGATCTTGTGGAATTCTTTGATGTTGCACCAGGTAATTAGCACTTGGAAGCCTCAAAACAGATATCTTGCAGTGGCAGCCGGGATTATTGGTGCGGTAGCACTAAAGAAACCGGGATTGGCTGTAAAAGAAGAAATAAATCTCATAGAGGACTTTATAACAGTACGACATCATACATCTACTTCAGCTGTTAATGCTATCAAAAAAAGCGGTTCTATTAATGTTTCATCGCCTAGACCATTTGGAGTTGATGTTGAAGTAGCTCCTTTTATAAGTCCATCGAAAGTAAGATTAGGACAAGCCGCAGGAGGTTATCGTGGTGGTGGATATGTAGAGTTTACAGTTCCTAAATGGGGAGTAACCTCTACTCCTCATATTGGTGGAACTGGAAACGCTGGAAGAATTATCGTAGAAGGACGTATGCAATTGGACATAAGAACTTTGAATCCAAAATATGTTAAACGCTGGTGGTGGCCTTTTTAATAAAAATATGAAAAAAGTAAAATTAGAATATAACGTGTGTGTATTTTTATTTGCATATTTAAATCAAGCAGATTTATCATTACACAGAGCGGGATGGACAAGCATCAGAGAATTGAAAAATTTTTACTCTAATCAGGTAAATCCCAGAGAAGTAGTGAATTTTTTAATATTAAATGCTGATATAAATGCGAATAAATTAGAGTATTATTATGGAATAAAAGGATATTCCCTAAAAAAAATTATTCTTTCCAGGATAATTTTTTTACTTGGGTTTTCTCCTACCTTCCTTAAGGATGAAATTTATTATATATGCCAAAAATTAATAGATTTTGCAGAAATGCTTGAAAAAGATACTGAGGTTCATCCTTTGGAAATGGAAAAATTAAGATTAGAGATATCAAAATTTTCTTTTGATATATTAAGGTA
This sequence comes from Chryseobacterium sp. MEBOG06, assembly GCF_021869765.1. Lineage (NCBI taxonomy): Bacteria > Pseudomonadati > Bacteroidota > Flavobacteriia > Flavobacteriales > Weeksellaceae > Chryseobacterium > Chryseobacterium sp. MEBOG06. Next base: position 1,515,478 of record NZ_CP084580.1, read on the forward strand.
TAAAATATCTTACAAAGATTATAATAAAGCATTAAAAATTGAACATTATATGCAACATGATGGGCTAAAGGAAATTAAAATAAAAGAGTTTATAAAAAAGCTTCCCAATTCATCTGGTTTATAATGTATTTCCCCTTGCTGCTGCACGATTATATCGTGTGGTGAAGTAATAATCACAACACCACTGCTATTGAGCGGTGGTTTTGTGTTTTAAAAACTTTATATATTTATTTTGAAAACAATAAGTATATTTATCAATATAAAGACCAACCTGATAGACCAATAAAAGAGAAGGTTTTACGAAAACTGCTAATATAGTTAAGTAAGTGTAACCTTTGCCAAAAACAGCGCAGGTGCTCCTGAAATTACCGATACCAACAACTATTATCCATTTGGGCTAAACCATACGGGAGGAAACGGTTTGAACAACTCCAGTTTTGTAAGTTTTTACAGCTATAAATACAATGGCAAAGAGCTTCAGGAAACCGGGATGTTTGATTATGGCTGGAGACAATATATGCCTGATCTGGGAAGATGGAACGGGATAGATCAATTGGCGGAATCTTACCATATGGCAAGCCCATATGCCTATGTAATGAATAATCCTATTTCTTTTCTAGATCCGGACGGAAGGGATGTAAAGCCAACTCGTGATGGTTACGAGTTTTCAGGAAGTGATCTGCAAAATGTAATGGGGTATCTACAGGGAGGAGGAAGCGCTCGAAAATTAGTCAGCTCATTATCTGCATGGGAAAAAGAAGAAAGTGGAGGGAACTTCTGGTCCTTTTTTGGTTCATGGAATTCATGGGGGGCAACAGGTGGTGATGTTGGTGGTAACCTCTATGCTTCTACATGGGGAGATGGAGCCATGGGAGCCACTATTTATGATATACAGGAGATTGTTTTTACCAAAACAAAAATAACCAATGTTCAGAGTATAAGTGATTGGAAGGAACAGGGAGCATTAGCAGCAAGACAGCCAGGAGGGGCTCAGATGATAGGTGGTTTTGGGGACTTGTTAGGGATCTTTGATATTGCAGGCCAGGTAATGAGCACTTGGAAGCCTCAACACAGATATCTTGCAATGGCAGCCGGGATTATTGGTGCGGTAGCACTAAAGAAACCGGGATTGGCTGTAAAAGAAGAAATAAATCTCATGGAGGACTTTATAACAGTACGACATCATACATCTACTTCAGCTGTTAATGCTATCAAAAAAAGCGGTTCTATTAATGTTTCATCGCCTAGACCATTTGGAGTTGATGTTGAAGTAGCTCCTTTTATAAGTCCATCGAAAGTAAGATTAGGACAAGCCGCAGGAGGTTATCGTGGTGGTGGATATGTAGAGTTTACAGTTCCTAAATGGGGAGTAACCTCTACTCCTCATATTGGTGGAACTGGAAACGCTGGAAGAATTATCGTAGAAGGACGTATGCAATTGGACATAAGAACTTTGAATCCAAAATATGTTAAACGCTGGTGGTGGCCTTTTTAATAAAAATATGAAAAAAGTAAAATTAGAATATAACGTGTGTGTATTTTTATTTGCATATTTAAATCAAGCAGATTTATCATTACACAGAGCGGGATGGACAAGCATCAGAGAATTGAAAAATTTTTACTCTAATCAGGTAAATCCCAGAGAAGTAGTGAATTTTTTAATATTAAATGCTGATATAAATGCGAATAAATTAGAGTATTATTATGGAATAAAAGGATATTCCCTAAAAAAAATTATTCTTTCCAGGATAATTTTTTTACTTGGGTTTTCTCCTACCTTCCTTAAGGATGAAATTTATTATATATGCCAAAAATTAATAGATTTTGCAGAAATGCTTGAAAAAGATACTGAGGTTCATCCTTTGGAAATGGAAAAATTAAGATTAGAGATATCAAAATTTTCTTTTGATATATTAAGGTATAAAATATCTTACAAAGATTATAATAAAGCATTAAAAATTGAACATTATATGCAACATGATGGACTAAAGGAAATTAAAATAAAAGAGTTTATAAAAAAACTTCCCAATTCATCTGGTTTATAATTTATTTCCCCTTGCTGCTGCACGATTATATCGTGTGGTGAAGTAATCATAACAAAACCACTGCTATTGAGCGGTGGTTTTGTGTTTTGAAAACTTTATATATTTATTTTGAAAACAATAAGTATATTTATCAATATAAAGACCAACTTGACAGACCAATAAAAGAGAAGGTTTTACGAAAACTGCTAATGTCGTTAAGTAGGGTCACCTTTGCCAAAAACAGCGCAGGCGCTCCTGAAATTACCGATACCTACAATTACTATCCATTTGGCTTAAACCATACGGGCGGAAACGGATTGAACTCTTCTAACTTTGGAAGCTTCTACAGCTATAAATACAATGGCAAAGAGCTTCAGGAAACCGGGATGTTTGATTATGGCTGGAGACAATATATGCCTGATCTGGGAAGATGGAACGGGATAGATCAATTGGCGGAATCTTACCATATGGCAAGCCCATATGCCTATGTAATGAATAATCCTATTTCTTTTCTAGATCCGGACGGAAGGGATGTAAAGCCAACTCGTGATGGTTACGAGTTTTCAGGAAGTGATCTGCAAAATGTAATGGGGTATCTACAGGGAGGAGGAAGCGCTCGAAAATTAGTCAGCTCATTATCTGCATGGGAAAAAGAAGAAAGTGGAGGGAACTTCTGGTCCTTTTTTGGTTCATGGAATTCATGGGGGGCAACAGGTGGTGATGTTGGTGGTAACCTCTATGCTTCTACATGGGGAGATGGAGCCATGGGAGCCACTATTTATGATATACAGGAGATTGTTTTTACCAAAACAAAAATAACCAATGTTCAGAGTATAAGTGATTGGAAGGAACAGGGAGCATTAGCAGCAAGACAGCCAGGACGGGCTCAGATGATGGGCAGTCCAGGTGATCCTTTTGGTTTTTTTGAGGGTATAGGAATTGCGATTTCAGCTCAGGAAAGTCAACCTCTGAAGCTTGCAATGTTACCACTTTTTATAGTAACTAAAAATGGGGATGATGCTTTGAAGATATTGGCGGCTGAAAAAGGAGCATTTTCAGTTTTCGATTGGAAAGGGTATCCGACTAGTTTATCTAAACCAACTGGGCCTTTTAAAATATTAGAGGGAGCTGAATATGAAGCGGCTAGAAAAGCAACAAATAATGCTAATAGAGCATTGCATAGAACAAATCCAGAATTTAAAGGGTTACAAATTCATGAGATACACCCTGTCAAATTTGGAGGTGATCCAACCAATCCTTTAAAAAAGCATTACTTACACCAGAAGAACATAGGTTATACAATACATTTTGGTTTAAACTTCAAAATTCAATTAAAAAATAAATTTACTATGTACAATAATTTAATTTTTGACAAGTTAGCAAAAAATGAAATTCCAAGCCAATCATTATATGAAAAGCTTATAAAAAAAAATGATTTTAATATAGATAAAGATTATTTAGATTTTATTTCTAAATATAATGGAGCTGAGGGAGCTGTTAATGCAGATGCATATCTTTCATTTTGGGATATAGAAAATATTTTATCATGTAATCCATACTATGAAGATGTGGAAGAATGTTTAAACTTATTTTTCTTTGGAACAGATGGTTCTAATTATGGTTATGCTTTTGATAAAAATACTGGAAAAATTATAGGTATAGACTTTTTAGATATAGGAAATACTTCCCCAAATATATTTGGCAATTCATTTACAGATTTTTTAATATCATTTAGCAACAATGAACATGAATAGTAAATTTGAATTTCCAGAAGATTATATTTCTTTTATGAATAATTTAGATGATTATGAAATTAACTCAGAAAATGGATATATTGAATTGTTTCCAATTGATGAATTAGAAGATATTAATAATGAATATGAAACAAATGAGTTGGCTCCAAACTTTGTTGCTATTGGCACTAATGGAGGGGGAGTTGGAATATTCATAAATAAAAGTAATAATAGTATATATTCAATTCCATTTATAGGTATGGAAGAAAAGGATGCTGTTTTATTGGCAAATTCATTTTCAGAATTTTTATACAAGTTTGAAAATGATGACTTGGAAATATACTAATATGAAATTAACAGATCTAATTGAACAAATTAATCAAAGTAATACTGAACAATTTTTACTAAATAATTCTATAGATATTGAATATGATTTAATAGATATTTGTGCGAAGGAGAAATTAGATATTAGCTCAGAAATTGAATTTTTTAATGCTGAAGAAATTCCTAATGAAATTTTTATTAAGATTAATGGAGTAGAATATCAAAATGTTTGCCCCTTAAATATGTTAGAAGATATTATTAATGATTTTAAAATTCAAAATTCTGAAATAGATACTTTTGAATTAACTAATCAAGTTTTAGATTATTTAGAAAAAGATGCATAGTATGAATTTAATTGATTTGATAACCAGATGGATAGCTGCAAACATTCTATCCACATTGTAAATGTTGTAGTTCAAGTCAAGGAGGAATTATTGGAGGAATGAAGAAACAAGGGCTCCTCCCTAAAATAACAAATTGATATTAATTAAAGACGATTATAATGACAGTATACAAAGAAATTGAAATAAGTGTAAGTAATGATTATGTTGCAACCAAGGGACTACAGCCTTATTTTAATAGAGAAATTAGAATAGCAATTGGTAATAATGATCAAGATGATTATAAAAATGTAATTAAATATATTATTGATTATATTTTAGAAAGTAAACCTGTTATTTCTGAAAACCAAAATATTGGCTACTACTCATGGCTTTTACAGTTTCGGATAGACAATCAAAACTATTATGATCTTTATGAGATAAATAGAGATGGTAGTAATTTTAATAAAGGTTGTGACACTGCAATTTCAGCTATCAGAAGTCAGTCAGAAATATGTGCAAAACAAAATCTTACACCATTATTTCCAAATTTCAATCAGATGATCGTTATATCAGATGGAGTTTATGAGGGAAAAGATATTGAAGGAATTAGGTATGATTCACCAGAGCATATGAGTGGATGGTGGCTCATTACTGATGATTATGATGATAATATATCATCATTAAAGACAGTTCATTTTTATCATGTTATTTTCCGACGACCAGATATATTGAAATATTTGGCTTTACCTTTTGGGTACAGATTTCAACTGGAGAATAATTCAGTTGAAATAACAAAAGACGAAGACGAATAATTATTGTTTATTAGTAAATATCAAATTTTCCATCGCTGTCGATTATATCGTGTGGTGAAGTAATCATAACAAAACCACTGCTATTGAGCGGTGGTTTTGTGTTTTGAAAACTTTATATATTTATTTTGAAAACAATAAGTATATTTATCAATATAAAGACCAACTTGATAGGTAAACTTCCCTGTTTTTCAGACCAATTAAAATTATTAAATTTATTTTGAAAACAATAAGTATATTTATCAATATAAAGACCAACTTGACAGACCAATAAAAGAGAAGGTTTTACGAAAACTGCTAATGTCGTTAAGTAGGGTCACCTTTGCCAAAAACAGCGCAGGCGCTCCTGAAATTACCGATACCTACAATTACTATCCATTTGGCTTAAACCATACGGGCGGAAACGGTTTGAACTCTTCCAACTTTGGAGGTCTCTACTCTTACAAATACAATGGCAAAGAGCTTCAGGAAACCGGGATGTTTGATTATGGCTGGAGACAATATATGCCTGATCTGGGAAGATGGAACGGGATAGATCAATTGGCGGAAGCATATACTTCTATAAGTCCTTTTGCCTATGTAGCCAATAATCCTATTTCAATGAGAGATCCTGATGGAAGATGGATGGATGCAGCTGGACATATTGATACATCGGGATATGCTAATCCTTTTACAATTATGTCACATTCTCAAATGCTGATGACTCAGTTTATGGGGAGAACACCAGATGAAGGCGGCGGCGGGTATCTTGCTTTTGGTAAGACTCAGGCATATACTGACTTAATGACCTCCTTTTTTAATGGAGGAACAGTAGGTATTAGCAATAAGGATGGAGTTTTAAGATGGTGGACAGATTATGATGACCCTGATACTAATGTGAAAGGAGTAGGAGCACTAGGCTTTTTAAAATTTAAAGAAAATAACTATGATTATTGGGGAATATTAAATAATGCAAGTACAGCTCAATCTTATGCAACAAATGGAATTGGGCTCACCTTAGGAACTACTGCTCAAGTATCAAATGATCTTGTAGATGCAGGTAAAATGATAAAAACATCTAATATTTTTAAAACTTATAATCTATATAGAAGTAATGGTTATTTAAATGGTAATAAATATATTTCAGGTGCAAAGTTTTTGAAAAATGTAAAAGCTATTAATGCTGTAAACAGTTCAAAAGTAGTAAAAGGAGTTGCATATGCTGGATTAGCAATTTCTATGGCTCAGTTTTACGAATCTCATCATCCAGGATATATATCAAGAGGAATTATGAGTTATGCTGCAGGCTTTATTCCTTATGTAGGACCAGCTGTTTCTTTAGGTATTGATAATACGGATGTAAATTATTGGAATATATGGACATGGGGAGCTATGAATAGAGGCAGCAATCATTATGATTATTTAAACCCTGAAAATTAACATGAAAAACTTTATAAATACAATTAAAAATGCATATTTCTACGCTTATTATGAGTGTTATTTGCAAACACATATTTATTATAAAAAACATAAAGATAAGAATTTTTATTCGATTTTAACTTTAGGTTTTCCTTTATGGTTATTATTAGAATTTCCAATATTAATGATAGTAGATAAAACTATTGGACTTCCTTCAAAAGTGTTCTTATATCCACTAATAATAGGAATTGCTTATGGATATATTTTTGCAACTTCCAAGTTAATAGGTGATGACGATTTGACAGAGAAGATTAATGCTTTTTATGCAAATAAAAAAACTGTAAAAAAATCAAGAAAGATTGTTTTAATCTTTGTATTCCTATGCATTATGTTCTGGATATTTGCAATAAAATATGATTACTATTAATTTTTGATAATTCTAACAATATTGATAATAAAATAGAGTATTGAAAATCAATACTCTATTTTTAAAAATATCAGTAAAGTCCCTTGGACTGAACCATATTTCAAATTCGTTCAGCAATTCAGGTTTCGGAAGTTTGTACAGCAATAAATACAACGGTAAAGAACTTCAGGAAACCGGGATGTTTGATTATGGCTGGAGACAATATATGCCTGATCTGGGAAGATGGAACGGGATAGATCAATTGGCGGAAGCATATACTTCTATAAGTCCTTTTGCCTATGTAGCCAATAATCCTATTTCAATGAGAGATCCTGATGGAAGATGGATGGATGCAGCTGGACATATTGATACATCGGGCCAGGCAAATCCTTTTCAATTTTTAGGTAGTTCTCATAAACCGAGATATATGACATCATCTACCGGAGTGACTCTAAATCCAGATAGTTTTGGTGATGGCTATTCTTTATTTGATCAGGTTAAAGATGGATTAGGAAAACAAAATATATTTATAGACTTTAATAAAAAAGGTGATATGTACTGGTGGACCACCTATAAAGACCCTAATACTGGAGTTAAGGGAATAGGAGTATTAGAGATGCTAAATCTAAGATCTTATTCTGGGATGCCAGAGATCAGGCAGTCTTATCATAACTTCAATCCGTACAAACCAGATAATACCCCGGAATGGTATGGCTTTGGAGGACGTGCAAACTGGGTACTAGCAACAGCCGCCGCCAGTCTAGAGAATTTCGCGGGGGAGGCAAGGGTGACAACTACAGGTTCATCTATTAAATTGTACCGCCCTAATGCTAATGGAAACGTTTTTATTAAAAATGCATATACAAAAACAATAGGGCTAAGTAAAATCGGACAAGGTCTAGGGAAATATTCATTTTATTTAGGTGTTGCAATGGACGTGTATGGCGTAAAAACATTTTATGAAGATCCAACTTCTCCCAATGCAGTGCATCCGGGCAAGGCCGGATTAAATACAGTAATGGGATATGTGGGTTTAAAAGGAGGAGCTTACGGAGCTGTAATTAGCACTTTATATTTTGGAGTTGATAATTATTATCCAGGAGGATGGATCGGTGCTTCTGAAACTGCTGACAGAACCGAAAAATATGAACAACAAACTACAAGACATCCGTTTTTTAGTAATTCTGCGATAAAATTTTAATTATGAAAAAGATAAAAAAAGGTTATTATTGTTTTTATTATGTGCTATATAAATATTCACAGAGTTCTGCTTTTCCTAATTATTTTACAGCAAGCATTCTTTTAGGTATATTAGAAATTTTGGTAATAAATTCGTTTATTAATTATTATGATATTTTCAACCCTTCAAAATTAGGAATTTTTGAAAGTAAAGTATTTTGGATTTTAATAGTTTTTATATTAGTATTACTTGACTACTTGATTTTCCATTACAAAGATCAATGGAAGTATATAATAAAGGAATTTGATAGTTTTTCAAAAGAAAAAAATAGAACGAATAAATGGATTGTATATAGTATTTCTGCATCAATAATTATTAATTTTATTTTTTCATTTTATTTGTTATTTGCACAAGCAAAACAAAATCAGACTGGCCCCTATGCACCTGAAATTGTTGCCAAAGAAAGGAGAGAAGATTCTTTGCAAAAAGCTAAACAAATAGAAAATCTTAAAAAAATCTATGGTGAGGATAAAAAATAATGCAAATTTGTAGTATTAATAATAGATAGAGCATTGTTTTCTCAATGCTCTCTTTTTTTAATTGAACAGCGCAGGCGCTCCTGAAATTACTGATACCAACAACTACTATCCTTTTGGATTAAACCATACCGGAGGAAACGGATTGAATTCCTCCAATTTTGGAAGTTTCTACTCTTACAAATACAACGGAAAAGAGCTTCAGGAAACCGGGATGTTTGATTATGGCTGGAGACAATATATGCCAGATCTGGGAAGATGGAACGGGATAGATCAATTGGCGGAAGCATATACTTCTATAAGTCCTTTTGCCTATGTAGCCAATAATCCTATTTCAATGAGAGATCCTGATGGAAGATGGATGGATGCAGCTGGACATATTGATACATCGGGATATGCTAATCCTTTTACAATTATGTCACATTCTCAAATGCTAATGACTCAATTCATGGCGGAAAATCCAAGAGATGGCGGCGGCGGGGCTTATACTTTTAACGATAAAGATGCAAGGGCTATTTTTAATTATTTGGCGAATAAAGAAAATTTTTCAGAAGTGAATATCACAGATGGTAAGGTAATGTGGTTTACTGGAAATGCTATGCAAACCTCATATAGAATGGGGAATGATTATTATGGTGATATTAATTTAGGAGTAATACACAGCGCAAATTTTAAGACCTCTAGTGTTTTTGATTTAAGTTTGCTTGGAAATTTAAATGATGGTGTAGGTGGATTTGGAGAAGGACTTTCATATAATGCAAGAAATGGAGCTAGATTATATGTTGGTACTGCTCGTCCCGGTATTCCTGTCGATTTAGGTTTTACCAAATTCTACGGAAATGGCAAAACATATATAAAACCTGCTTACATGGGTAAAGTTGGTAGTGTTTTAGGAAAAGCAAGTATAGCAGGAACTGTTATTCTTGGAGGAATTAATATTTATAATGGAGTTCAAAAAGATGGAGGAACGTTCGGGCATAATGCTACTATAGCCACAGGAGGTACTATAGGAGGTGCAGCAGGAGCTTATGGGGGGGCGATTTTGGGTGCAGAAATAGGTGCGGGAATTGGTGTTTGGTTTGGAGGTGTAGGAGCTGCACCTGGGGCTTTTATAGGAGGGTTAATTGGCGGAGTAGTGGGAGGTATAGCAGGAACAAAGGCGGGAGAAATTGTGGTAAATTAACAAATAAAAAGAAAAACATGGAAACGAAAGTAATTAAGCCTAGTAATAAAAAGTTTTTATCGTTAACAATAGGATCTTTAATATTTACAATTTTAGGTGTGCTATTTATAATTCTTCCTGATGTATTTATTACCCGTTTAATAAATAATGTAATACTTATACAATTTATTGGTATTTTAGCAATGCTATTTTTTGGTTTTGCGTTATTTACGATGATTAAAAAAAAAATATTTGATAAAAATATAGGAATTATAGTAAATGAAGAGGGTATTATTGATAACTCTAGTTTTGTAGGTGTAGGCCTCATTAAATGGGAAGATGTAATTTCAATAGAAAAAAGTAATGTAGCATCGACAAATTTTTTGCTTATCAAGGTTAAAAATCCAGAGTATTACATTAATATTTCAACAGGTATAAAGTCAAAATTACTTGCTGGAAATTATAAATCTTACGGCACTCCAATATCAATATCATCGAATTTTATAAGTTGTAGTTTTACTCAATTGGAGGATATTATCTTAAATAGTTTCGAAAAATTTAAAATGAATAATTAATATTAAAGTTTTGTCCGGTTTATTATACTTGAGATATATGGAAAGATTATAATAAAAAGTTTGATCAATTACCAAAGCCCCCCCGCTCTGCGAAGTTTTTAACTTCGTAGCAGATTGACTAGCCCTAATACAAAACAGAACTACATTGCTGTAATGTTTTTAAGTTTAGAAGCTTTGATAAAAGCATCGATGGTTGCAGATATGTGAGCTTTGGTATCGCTGTCGAGTTCCTGTGTTCTTTTAGTTTATTAAGAGTGGCTCATACAGTCCATCTTTTACGAGATAATCTAAGGTGACGCCTGAAGCATTCGCAATTTTTGTAGCCAGGTCAATCGACGGAACATTTTCCCTCGCTAACGCAAAATTGCATCGTGTGGTGAAATAATAATAACAAGACCACTGCTATTGAGCAGTGGTTTTGTGTTGTAAAACGTGTTCTGTTTTTTATCTGAAAATAAAGTGTAATCTTCGCTGGATAAAGGGGGGGAAGTCTGTACAATATAACTACCTGAATCTTTCTGATCAGTATGTGATCCACCAGAATAGTTTTGGAAAGCCAACCTATAGTACTATCAATTACCTTTACCGTGCTGACGGAACCAAGCTTCGTAAAACGTTTTCTTCTTCCTCACCAAGAGGATCAACCTCAACCCGCATCACAGACTATCTGGACGGTTTTCAGTACAGCTACTTTGAAGGCGGAGGAAACTGTATTACCTGCAGAACCGAAAATGCTTACGAAGCAGAAGCTTATAGAGGTATTCTGGATCCCGGTGTTATTCCGGAATGGAAACTTGATTTTGTAGCCACCGCAGAAGGTTTTTACAGTTTCACCGAAAACCGCTATATTTACCAGTACAGAGATCACCTTGGAAATACCAGAGTCACCTTTGCCAAAAACAGCGCAGGCGCTCCTGAAATTATTGACACCAACAATTACTATCCTTTTGGTTTAAACCATATCTCAGGGTCGTTTGGTACTTCTAACTTTGGTAGTTTCTACAGTTACAAATACAACGGAAAGGAATTACAAGAGACGGGAATGTATGATTACGGAGCAAGGATGATGATGCCTGACCTGGGAAGATGGGGAGCAATGGATGCCATGTCTGAGAAATACAGTTCCTGGAGTCCTTATAACTATGCGATCAATAACCCTGTGATGGTGATTGATCCGGATGGAAATGATATTCAACCATTATCCGAAGCGCAACAGGCTTTTAAAAATTATGTAGCAACGATGTCAACAGGAACTGAAACATCAGGAGGGAATATCTTTACAGGATTTGGTTATTCGCCTTTTGGAGAATATGATTGGGTTAGAAGGAAAGATGGTTCTTTTTATTGGGATAATGAGGCAAATAACCAAAAATCAACAAAATTAGGTGAAACTTACATGGGTAAATCTTTACGAATAGGTATGGATAGTTATATAGATAGAAATCAGTGGGATGGGCCAAATCCATGGTTTGATGTTTCAGGGTCAAAATTGCAAACTGATATATGGATATCTTCAGAAGAAAATGCTAAAGGAGAGCTAACAGGAATATCCACAATAATAAGATCTAAAATTATGACAAATAAAGGAGGATTTAAAGGAGTTAAGATTAATTCTATGCCTGATATAGAGTCGAGTAAAAATTTTATTGATAAAAATGGTGAATTTATTGGCTTTAATATTACTGTTGAAAAACATGCTCAAGTTCCTGAATTTGAAAAAATTGGATTGAACCTTCAAGGATATGGACCAGTAAATGTTGCTCAGAGAATTGATGTAAATTATGTAGGGAAAAATTTAAATATATCTTTCAAAACAGATGTTTTTCCTTCTGCTTCAGCAGGAATAATAGGAGCTGGAGGATCATTTAAGTTGATGCAATATGATCAGCCATCTTATAGAGAAACGCACTCATTATTTAAAAATGGAGTAAGAAAACCATATTTATATCCAAGAAATTAAAATGAAAAAAAAATATTTATTTATTATACTCTTTTCGTGTATTTTAAACTTTATGTACTATTTGTGTTTTATTTTAGTGAATACAGATAATTCAGTAATAGACTTTTTTAGAGGCTTAATTAATAATTTCCCAACTAGTTTTTATTATTTAATACCCTCATTTATTCCGTCATTATATCTTATTCTATTTGGAATTATATTTCATAACAGTAAAAACAAGTACTATAATTTATTATCGAGTTTTATATTAATTAGTTTAGATATTTTTTTTATAAAGTTTTTTTATGGAGAAATGAATATTGATGTAAACCTTTTATTTATAAGAATTCTTTTTATTATTTTTTATATATTTATTTGTAGTATACTTTTAGCTAAGAAAGAGTAAAGATACAATTGCTCATACTAGTGTGAACATCTCGCTTTTATTTAAACTTTTAAATTTATAAGCGCAGGCGTTCTAGAAATTACCGATACCGATAACTATTATCCTTTTGTCTTAAACCATAATATGGTAAACTTCCCTGTTTTAGTAGAGAAAGAATTTTCAAACAGAGAGCTTTAGATAAAGAGTATATTGAAGAAAGATAATAAATAATCGTGGACAAAGTTGACTAATTTAGTAATCCCCTCGCTACCGCACCGCTGCATCGTGTGGTGAAGTAGTAATAACAAAACCACTGCTATTGAGCAGTGGTTTTGTTAAAAAAACGTTCTGTTTTTGTTTGTGAAAAGCCATATATTTATTTTGAAAACAATAAGTATATTTATCAGTATAAAGGCCAACTTGATAGACCAATAAAAGAAAAGCTTTTACGAAAACTGTGAACGCAGTTCAGTTAGGGTCACCTTTGCCAAAAACAGCGCAGGCGCTCTTGAAATTATTGATACCAACAATTACTATCCTTTTGGTTTAAACCATATCTCAGGGACGTTTGGCACCTCCAACTTTGGTAGTTTCTACAGTTACAAGTATAACGGAAAGGAATTATAAGAGACGGGAATGTATGATTACGGTGCAAGAATGATGATGCCTGACCTGGGAAGATGGGGAGCAATGGATGCCATGTCTGAGAAATACAGTTCCTGGAGTCCATATAACTACGCTATTAATAATCCTGTGATGGTGATTGATCCGGATGGAAATGATATTCAACCATTATCCGAAGCACAACAGGCTTTTAAAAATTACGTAGCAACGATGTCAACAGGAACTGAAACATCAGGAGGGAATATCTTTACAGGATTTGGCTCTAACCTTTTTGATGATCACTTTAATCAGTTTGGTAAATTTTTATACACTGATAATAAGAATACAAATAATATTATTATTGATTTTCAAAATCCTATTACAGGCAGTTTTAATACAGCTCCATGGCTGTCAGTGGAACTAAAGGATTATATATTTAATAAAGATAATGCGTTTGTTTTAGCAAACATCGCTAATCATTATGCTAAAGATGCTGGTATAAATTTAAATAACCTTAAAGGTAATAGCATGTCTGTAGGAATTGCAGATTATCATTTTGATGCAGGGAAAATGGTTGGTACATTTTCTCGTTTTAATGGAGGTGAATATAATCCAGATGCTTTAATGCAGGCAAACAAGGAATCTAAAACTGTCTCTTTGATGGTTGGCAATGGAAAACCGCATCCATATTATAATGATAAAAACAATATGATTTCTGCATTAAGTCATGAGGGAGGAAAAATAAGTCACTTAACAGTAAATCCTAATAATATTAATCTATCTAAATTAGATTTAGCAAAAGAGCATATCACAATTTATGAGCATCAAATCTCTTCTCCTCTTTTTAAGAAGACTACAGCTGGCTTTCAACAATTAATGAAAAAAATTATTCTAATGATAAATGGTATTATAACACTTACAAATCGAAATAGATTTAATATATATGTATGTCTATTAATTTTTCTATTTATATCATGTAAAAAGTCTATGTTAAAGAATGATAATGTTGTTTGTTCTTTTCAGAATTTAATATGTGATTATACAAAAGATAGTATAAGGATAAAAAATGTAGAGACTTTTTTACTTTTTGGAAATCCTACAAATGACACCCTTAAAGTTTCTCTTAAAGATATTCAAGCGAAGTATCGACATATTTATGAAAGGGATACACTGAAGATAAATTTTGAAGCATTAACAATTATTTCTATTCCACCACATGACTCTCTCGGATTACCTTGTATGTCAATAATTGAAAAGAACTTTGGTAAAGGAAATAAAGTCTTTGAAAAAGGATTTTCAATTGTTAATGTTAATTCTCAAAAAGAAATTTCTCATGCACCAGGCTACAGATTAAAACAAATTAATGATTTTCAATTATATAAGAAGTGGGGAAGAAAACATAATAACATGACTTTATAAAGTAGCAAATCTACTCCGGATGGAAATGATGCAATGTTCGCTTCGGGAGAAGCAGCACAATTTGCTTTTAAAATGTATGTGGCAACGATGTCTACAGGAACTGGAACATCAGGAGGGAATATATTTATGGGATGGGAAAATCTAGGACCCGGACCAAAGGGAGGAATCAGATTTATTTTAAATATGGGATCAAGTGCAGATATGAATGATGCTGCTAAAACAAGAATAAATGAAATAAGGAGAAACTATCCTAATGATAAAATAGTTGAACTTTTAGAGGGTAATTTTGGAAAACTTGCAAATATTGTAAAAAGAGAATTAGATATTGCAAAAAAAGAAGGTTATGGTAAAACATTAGAATTAAGTGTCTTTTCTCATGCTTCTACAGATGGACCTGTCGGGGAATATGATAAAAACAATCCTTATGATTTATCAAAAGAATCAGGAGATCTAATTGACAAAGGACAAATGTCTTTAGTTGGTTGGTCCAAAATAAATTGGAATTTTGATCCAAAAAATAGCGTTGCCGCTTTTTATGGTTGTCAAAGTGATACTTTTGCTGAAAAATTTATGAGAATTAGTAATGTTTACTACACAGCTGGAATAGGTGGAAGCGCAGGGGGGTCAAAAACAATTTCTGGAGAGTTTAGCAATACTATTTTAAATAATTTTGGGTTATCATTTGGAAATGTGTATATGAGATCACAAACAGATGGAATTGTAGATCCATTAACAATTTACAGAAGAGGATATACTGCAAAATCACCCGATGGTTATAGATATTTGAAGCCTATTGAATACTATAGAAATGCAACAGTACCATCAAAATAAATGTAATATTAAGTTATGAAATTAATTATAAGAATAATAAAAGTAATAGTAGGTTTTTTTTCTTATCTCTTTTTAAGTATTTTCTATCAGAAATTCTTAGGTCAAGAACCTTTTAATAATTCTTTTTCAATAGGCTTACCTAGGTTTTATTTTGAGTTTTATTCAAGTGACTGTCAGAAGCTTAATGGTAGTAATTTGGGGCAATTTGGAATTAATATGATTATTTATACAGCTATAGTTACCATTTATTACAAATTTTTTAAAAAACTTTTCTAAAAATAAAGTAGAAAAAAGTAATATTCCAAATCTGATGATATCTAATGTATAAGAGTATTAACAACTATCCCTCTTTACTGTAAGATTATATCCTGTAATAATAGCGAAACCACTGCTATTAAGCGGTGGTTTTGTTTGTGAAAAGAAATTCTGTTTTGTATGTGAAAGTCTATAGGTTTATTCTGAAAACAATAAGTATTTTTATCTTTATAAACAATATCTCAGGGCGTTTGGCACCTTCAGCTTTGGAAGTTTCTAATCCTGTAAGTACAACGGTAAAGAATTACAGGAAACCGGGATTTATGATTATGGAGCAAGGATGATGATGCCTGACCTGGGAAGATGGGGAGCAATGGATGCCATGTCTGAGAAATACAGTTCCTGGAGTCCTTATAACTATGCGATCAATAACCCTGTGATGGTGATTGATCCGGATGGAAATGATATTCAACCATTATCCGAAGCGCAACAGGCTTTTAAAAATTATGTAGCAACGATGTCAACAGGAACTGAAACATCAGGAGGGAATATTTTTACTGGGTTTAATTTTTCTGGTTTTGGAACAGATGATTGGATCAGAGGACTTGATGGAAAGTGGAGATATGATGCTAATATTACTACTTTGGAAAAGGCAATGCGAATGGCAGGTATAACCGGTTTTGCTAAAAATGGAACAATATTCTCAAATGTAAGTGTAGATGGAGGAAGTATCTCGGCTTATGCACGACTAAATGAAGGAGGTAGTATAACCAAGCTTGGTGCGGATGATCTAGCTTCTATGAATGCAATTGTAGATGCATTACCAATGTGGTTAGGTGGAACGTGGAGAACCTGGACCAATGTAACATTTTACAGTTTTTCCGCAGGATCAAATGATCCTGATAAAGAAACACTTAATAAATTAAAACCACAGGATAAAATTGATTTTAATAATATGTTTGAGTATATTTTAGGTGGGTACGGTAGAAATACAAGGCTTGATCGTAAAAATTTGGGAGATGCCGCTATCCAATTTGGTCTTGACGTAGAAGGTATTGGAAATCCATTTGGAAGTTTATCAGGATTAGGGACTGTAAAATCAGATACATTTGGCATTTGGGATAGGCAAGCTACTGGAGTTTTACGTAATAATGATGGATCTCCATTTGGTTTAAAATATAAAAATGTAAGAGGAGAAGGACTGAGTAAAGGAACAGTAGATTCATTAAATAAAGCAATTAAAGATTCTAATAATTACTGGAATAGACAATTAAGGAAATAGATTATGAAATATATTATTTTATGTAGTTTGTTCATTTTTTTTGGGTGTAAAAAAGAAGTATCTCAAAAAATATATTATCCAAACGGAAAGCTTAATTATGTTTTAAATAAAAAAATAGATACTACTAAAATTACATTTTTTGATAAGAACGAAAAGGCTGTAATGAATTTGAATTTTTATAAAGATTACTTTATAGGAGCTATTGTTTATAACAAAAATCCAAATCTTCCATTTAAAGATTCTATTAGTATAGATAGCATGAAAGGTTCTTATTTTTATGGAACAGAATACATTATTTTTGAAAGAGGAGCTAAGCTTATGGGATCATATAGATATAAAAGAAACTCGGATTTTAGAAAAGCATTACAGAGCATACAACCATTCGGTATTCATAATACCTTTGATATGGGAGGAACTATTATTGGAAAAACAGAATATATTATTGTAAATGATACTGTATATAACACTAAAATTGCACTGTAGAATGAATTATCAAGTACGTTTTTTATTACTAATGTTTTCTATTTTTTTTATAAAATCCTGCACAAAAGAGAGCGATTTATCTTATAGCATTTATGATAAAAATGGCTTTATTAAAGCAGATGGAAAGTTTAAAAGAGATCACTTTCTAGATACAATTTACGTTTATAAGGAAAAAGACAATGATATTTATAATGACCATTTTGACACCCTTATAATAATAAATAGTTCAAAAGGTAACTACTTTTATGGTACAGAAATAATAGAAGAAAAAAATACACACAAGCTCTTTTCTAAAGGAATATATAGATTCAAAAAATCTTCTAATCCAGAGGAATGTTTCCAAAGTAAATTAAAGACAGGATATTTTGAAATTTATAATATTGACGGTAGCTTAAGTTCAAAAAAGCTATATAAAATAAAAGGTGATTCTTCTTATGTTGTTGAATATTAGTCTCCCTAACAGCAACGATTATCAGCTTATGCACGACTAAATGAAGGAGGTAGTATAACCAAGCTCGGTGCGGATGATCTAGCTTCTATGAATGCAATTGTAGATGCACTACCAATGTGGTTAGGAGGAACGTGGAGTACATGGGAATCTCAAGAATTTCCTCAGATTACCAATACTGGAGGATTGGCAAGAACAGATTTTGATGCAAGTACCTGGGATAAATTTAGACCTGGTGATAAGCTTTTTACTTTAGATGCTGGAAGCTTTATATTTCCAAGTACTTTTCCAGCCGACGGTTCTAAAGGAGTACCAACATGGGCAGGTAGAGTGTATGCGGGTGTATGGGGTGTAGATAGAATTAGAGAATTGTCAGATTTGTTTGTTGGAAAGAAAAGTGATAGTACATTAAGTGTTTACAATACTTGGACTTATGATAAAAATGGATCTTTTAAATCTTTAGACACAGCAAAATATATTAAAAATAATGACTCCACAGGATTTATGAGATTTATGAATTCTGTAGATAATCAAAGAATTTTAAAGTCTAAAAATATAAAATAATTAATAATGAGGATAATATATATTATTATTTTAATACTATTTATGGTTTATTCTTGTAAAAAAGAAAATCACAAAGTAGATATGAAAATACAAAAGGAAAATTATAATCCTACAGAATATTTTGCTTTTCCAACCAATATAAAAAAATGGAAAAACTATAAAGAAATTGCTGTAAATGACTCTCTAAAAAAGGTTCAGGGAGAGTTTGAAGATTATAAGATTGAAGGATATATTAATCAATATAATCAAAAAATAAATTGGTGGAATATTGTAAATAAAAAAAATATTCAAGCTGACAATGTTAGATTAGAATATCGAATTGTTGATAATAAAGAATATGTTAATCAGTATATTAATTATGATACAAAAAATGGAAATGACATAAAAAATAGTTTGTTTTATTTGAAAGAAAGATTAAACCATAATACCTTAAGATATAAGTTCTATATACCAAATAAAAAAATTAAGGTAAATACATCTGCAACTATTTTTTTGTCATTCTTTTTAAATAATAAAGAAATAAGAAAAGAAGATTTAAAATGTGTTAAAAAGAATAACTATTACTACGTGGATGTAAATTATGTTGATACAGGTGATAACATTATTGTTAAGGGGTTATTCGAAGAAGGATATGAATATGATGATGGTGAGATGGGACTAAATGAAATTTATGTATTAGATACATTGAAATAGTGGAGTTGCTACCTTTTTTAGAACAGAAATTTTATACCCTAACAAAGGGGGATGAAAATTAGAGTATTGGTTTTCAATATCCCTCGGCTGCCGATTGAATCGTGTGTTAAGTAATAGTAACAAAGCTACCGCTATTATAAATACAATGGCAAAGAGCTTCAGGAAATAGGAATGTATGATTACGGAGCAAGGATGATGATGCCTGACCTGGGAAGATGGGGAGCAATGGATGCGATGTCTGAGAAATACAGTTCCTGGAGTCCTTATAACTATGCGATCAATAACCCTGTGATGGTGATTGATCCGGATGGAAATGATATTCAACCATTAACCGAAGCGCAACAGGCTTTTAAAAATTATGTTGCAACGATGTCAACAGGAACTGAAACATCAGGAGGGAATATTTTTACTGGGTTTAATTTTTCTGGTTTTGGAACAGATGATTGGATTAAAGGACTTGATGGAAAGTGGAGATATGATGCTGGTATTACTACTTTAAGAAAAGCTCAACGAACGGCAGGTATAACCGGTTTTGCTAAGAACGGGACCGTATTTTCAAATGTAAGTGTAGATGGAGGAAGTATCTCGGCTTATGCACAACTAAATGAAGGAGGTAGTATAACCAAGCTCGGTGCGGATGATCTAGCTTCAATGAATGCAATTGTAGATGCATTACCAATGTGGTTAGGAGGAACCTGGAGTACATGGGAATCTCAAGAATTTCCTCAGATCACCAATACTGGAGGACTGGCAAGAACTGATTTTGATGCAAGCACCTGGGACAAATTCAGACCTGGTGATAAGCTTTTTACTTTAGATGCTGGAAGCTTTATATTTCCAAGTACTTTTCCAGCCGACGGTTCTAAAGGAGTACTAACATGGGCAGGTAGAGTGTATGCGGGTGTATGGGGTGGTGATAGATTTAGAGAACTATCAGATCTATTTAGAAAAAAGAAAGATGATAGTATTGATATTAATGCAACTCTCTTCTATCCGTCTCCGCAAGATACTATAAAAAGAGTTCTTGAAAAAAATATGAGTAATGAAAGAAACAAACTTCAAAAAACAGTTGATTCAATTAACAATGTGGAATATCGTAAAGGTTGGCATTACAAAACTTATGGGTGGTAAAATAAATTTAATAATAAAAATTTTTGTTTTACTGATAATTTTTAGTTGCAAAAAGAAAGAACAGAAAAATCTTCTTCAACTTACACAATTAAGTGATTATACCATTACCAAAACTAAAATCAACGATTCGATAACAAAAGTTAAAGGAAATAATGAGAACTATAACCTTGAGGGAACAATAAATGAATCAGATAATTCTAAAGAAGGCTGGTGGAAAGTTCAAAATAAGTTAAATAATGAATTTTATAATATCGAGTATATTTTTTTAGATAAACAAATTGAGAATCAGATAAAAATATACAAAAATGGACAGCTTCAAGAAAATTTAAGCAAATTTTACACTGCTTCATCTGATAAGAATGGAGTAAATTTTAAATTTTATTTTCCAGAATCTAAATTTAGAACCTATAACGTTAGCTTTAATTATACAGTTTCAGATTCTCTCAAAAGGAAAATAATTAAAAATGAAAAATTAAATTGTACAAAGATTATTAATTATTATTCTTGTTATATCCCTATAAAACAAAACGAAAGTATAATTGGTATAGCTACAAGGTTTTCAAGTTCTAAACAAAAAGATAGTGTTTTACTTGCTGTAGATAGAATGTTTATAAAACCTGTTTACAGAAAAGATTAAACTTTTTAATCCAAAATAAAAGGAAAAACAAGACCGTTATTTGGCTTATTATCTCAATAATAAAAAATGATTAATAAAAGCAGAGTGATCTTAACTTTTTGATCGCTCTGTTTATTTAAAAGAAGATTTTTTTCAGACTCACCATCATAATGTTTGAAATCAACAAAATAAACTACTGCTATATCTGGTTTGATAGGATCTACCAATGAAGAGTATCCTCAGATCACCAATATTGGAGGATTGGCAAGAACAGATTTTGATGCAAGTACCTGGGATAAATTTAGACCTGGTGATAAGCTTTTTACTTTAGATGCTGGAAGTTTTGTATTTCCAAGTACTTTTCCAGCTAATGGTTTTAAAAATAGAGACGCTCCAACATGGGCAGGTAGATTGTATGCAGGGGCATGGGGATTAGATAGATTTAGGGAGTTATATGAATTACATAGCGGAGATAAAGCAGCTGATACCCTATACTTTAACGATTATACATTTGATAAAAGTGGTATCAAGGATACTACATATAAAAGACTACCACAAAAAGGAGAAAGTTATATCGAAGCAATGTCAAAATTATATAAAACAGCAGATTCAACAAAACGTGCGAAATGGTAAAAAATATAATAAATAAGAATGTTTTTTTTTACTTTCTTTTTTTCTCATTTTTTTCATGTAAAAATGAAAAATTAAAAGAGGATGAAAATCTAAATTCTACAGAATATTTTTCAATTCCAACTGACTTAAAGAACATGAGGAATATTGAAAAAAGTAAAATTAATGACTCTTTATACAAAATAAAAGGATTATTTAATAACTACATTATACAAGGATATATGAATGGCAATAAGAAAATTGGTTGGTGGGAAGCACTTGACGATAATAAAAAAGAAATTGTTGCTAAGTTAGAATATAAATTTATTGATAACAAAGAGTTTGTTAATCAATATATATTATATAAAAATGGGAAAATTGACACACTAAAAAGTAAATTTTATAGGATTAATAAAAGTCAAAATTTTGTAAAGTATAAATTTTACATACCCTACCAATCTAACGAAGTTCACTCCGAAGGAAAATTGTATTATAGATATTCTTTTCAGGGAAAAGTATATAGACACTTAGAATCTAAAGGCTTTAAAAATAAAAATGTTTTTGATTGTACGGTTTCTATACCCGCAAATTTCAATAATAAAGATTTATTTATTGAAGGGAATTTTTGGGAAATATTTCAGTTAGAAAATGGAGAAATTTCAGGGAATGATATTTACGTATCAGACACATTAAAACAATAACTACCACTTGGTAAAGTAATAATAAAAACCACTGCCATTGAGCGGTGGTTTTGTGTTGTAAAGAGTATTAAGTAAGGGTAACTTTTACCAAAAACAGCGCAGGCGCTCCTGAAATTATTGACAACAACAATTACTATCCTTTTGGACTGAACCATACCTCAGGGTCGTTTGGCACCTCCAACTTTGGTAGTTTCTACAGTTACAAATACAACGGAAAGGAATTACAAGAGACGGGAATGTATGACTATGGTGCAAGGATGATGATGCCTGATCTGGGAAGATGGGGAGCAATGGATGCCATGTCTGAGAAATACAGTTCCTGGAGTCCTTATAACTATGCGATCAATAACCCTGTGATGGTGATTGATCCGGATGGAAATGATATTCAACCATTATCCGAAGCGCAACAGGCTTTTAAAAATTATGTAGCAACGATGTCAACAGGAACTGAAACATCAGGAGAGAATATCTTTACGGGATTTGGTAAAGATGATTTGATGAGAGAATATCCTGATAACTACAAAGGAAAATTAGGGCAAGGAGACTGGAAAACATCCGACAGAAAAAACAATACAAGTAGATGGCAAAATGCCAATGAATATAATATTAAGCAAACTAATGGAAGTAGCGAATATGCCGACTTAGATCAAAGGGCAGATTTTTACAGATGGTTTCAATCTGCTACTGATAAAAAAGGTTTCCAAACAAGATGGTCGGGTGCAGCAGCGGAAACAGTTGATAATTTAAAAAATTTAATTGGCAATTATGATAGCTATTTTGGAATGGATATTTCCAATACGGAAATTAGAAACTTCGTGAAAGGTGGAAATAAATTAATATTGAATCATATTTGGAGTAGCTTGCAAGATTTATATAACGGGCCTGTTTTGAGAGGTCAGGTTGCTGCTAATTGGGATGGTCAAAATTTAATTAACGAACAACATTTAATTCAACCAGAATATAATAAACTTAGTCCTGCTTCAGTCAAAATATTAAATAGTAATTTGAGTTGGTTTACTTCCTTTGAGGGAAGTGTTTTAAATTTAAATCATAGATATTTGTATGGAATGGAGTCAATGGGTTATATTGTAAAATGGGGAAAAGATGCTAAAATTAATACAAATGTTAATACTCGATAAAAAATCAAACAGTATTATAACAATAATTTTATTATTAATATTTGCTGTTATATATTATTTCTTTGTTAGAAGTCAAAATCATGATGTTTTTTATTTCCTATTGTTATATGAAGTAACACTTATTTTATTTTATAGCTATAGTTATAAGAAGTACAAAGCAATAATTTACATGATATTGGCAATACTATTTTTAATGCATTTTATTGCTGTTATTTATATAATTTTTAAAATAAGAGGATCCGGAATTTTATCCTGAAAAATCTCCACTCCTTTTATGAATTATGATAAAATAAAATAGTTGAAATTACAATTAAAATGCAAACTTATAAGTATTGTATAAATTTGTTTATTACAGCAAAAAAACTGCTTATAGGTTTGCATCTAATTTTGTTTAAAGAAGCACAGAATTTTTGTTTTCTCTGAAATTATTGATACCAACAATTACTATCCTTTTGGTTTAAACCATATCTCAGGTACGTTTGGCACCTCCAACTTTGGTAGTTTCTACAGTTACAAATACAACGGAAAGGAATTACAAGAGACGGGAATGTATGATTACGGAGCAAGGATGATGATGCCTGATCTGGGAAGATGGGGAGTAATGGATGTGATGTCTGAGAAATACAGTTCCTGGAGTCCTTATAACTATGCGATCAATAACCCTGTGATGGTGATTGATCCGGATGGAAATGATATTCAACCATTATCCGAAGCGCAACAGGCTTTTAAAAATTATGTAGCAACGATGTCAACAGGAACTGAAACATCAGGAGGGAATATTTTTACTGGGTTTAATTTTTCTGGTTTTGGAACAGATGATTGGATCAGAGGACTTGATGGAAAGTGGAGATATGATGCTAATATTACTACTTTAGAAAAGGCAATGCGAATGGCAGGTATTGATGGTTTTGCTAAAAATGGGACGGTTCTGGCTAATACAAAAATAGGACCTAATGGAGAAATTGGATATGTAAGACTAGGTGAGGGAGGAAAAGCCAGCTATGCAGAGCAATACGGAGCGATAGATGCATTGACAAGTGCAATGCCTACGTGGTTAGGAGGAACGTGGAGAACCTGGACCAATGTAACATTTTACAGTTTTTCCGCAGGATCAAATGATCCTGATAAAGAAACACTTAATAAATTAAAACCACAGGATAAAATTGATTTTAATAATATGTTTGAGTATATTTTAGGTGGGTACGGTAGAGCAACAAAACTTAATCTTCAAGATGGTGCTTTTCAATTTGGTCTTGACATACAGGGCATTGGAAATCCATTTGGAGGTTCATCAGGATCAGCACCAGTAAAACTGGATACATTTAGTTATTATGGCCCTCAAGCAATAGGTGTCAATATTTATAGAGGAGAAGGTGGCAGAATAAATGGCGCTGGAATTAAAACTCAAGACGTTTATAAATATGATATGTCAAGAAGTCAAAAGGATTCAATGATTAATAGATTTAATGCTGATGGTGTGAAATTTGGTAGACAAGCTGATTCTATATTAAAAAGAATAACACCAAGATAATATGAGAACTAAAATAATTTGCGCACTAATTTTATTCATTATTTTTTCTTGTAAAAAAGATAAGGCTGAAAGTTTTAAAGAAGAATTAACCCAATCTATCCAAAAAAAAATTACACAAGAACTTAAACAGGACAGTTCTACTTTAGAATCCATTCAACTTGTAAAATTTGATACTTTAAAAGAATGGCAAGAAGCTGACTTTGTATCTAACTATTCTACTCAAAGATTGATAATATTAAATAAACAACAGCAACAGTTAACAAAAAAGCTTGAGAATATTAAAACAATAAAAGATTTGGAACGAATCAAATCACAATATGCAAAAGTAGAGGACAGTATGAAACACGAAATAAAAATTATAAAAAGTGTGGAACATCTAAAACCCAATAATACTAAAACAGGCAACTATCAGTCAATTTTTCTTTTAAAGGTTTATGATAAAAAATCCAATACAGTTAAAAACGATTCATTATTTATGTTTACAAATGAAAAAAAAGTAATCTTCACATCAACACAATTTATGGAGCAGTGTATTGCAAGGTTTAAAAGAAACTAAACCATCGAGTTGCTACCTTTTTTAGGATAGAAAGTTTATCCTCCTTATAACCTCGCTGCCGCAAGATTATACTGTGTGGAGAAGTAATAATAACAAAACCACTGCAATTATGTAGTGGTTTTGTTAAAAAAACGTTCTGTTTTTGTTTGTGAAAAGCCATATATTTATTTTGAAAACATTAAGTATATTTATCAGTATAAAGGCCAACTTGATAGACCAATAAAAGAAAAGCTTTTACGAAAACTGTGAACGCAGTTCAGTTAGAGTCACCTTTGCCAAAAACAGCGCAGGCGTTCCTGAAATTATTGACACCAACAATTACTATCCTTTTGGTTTAAATCATATCTCAGGGTCGTTTGGCATCTCCAACTTTGGAAGTTTCTACTCCTATAAATATAACGGTAAAGAACTTCAGGAAACAGGTATATATGATTACGGAGCAAGGATGATGATGCCTGACCTGGGAAGATGGGAGCAATGGATGCCATGTCTGAGAAATACAGCTCTTTGAGTCCTTACAGCTATGCTATCAATAACCCTGTTATGGTCATTGATCCGGATGGAAATGATGCAATGTTCGCTTCTGGAGAAGCAGCACAATTTGCTTTTAAAATGTATGTTGCAACGATGTCAACAGGAACAGGAACATCAGGAGGGAATATATTTACAGGATTGAATAATAACCCTAAAGAAAATCCACAACCAGGCTTTTGGGGAAACATAGGGAATTTCTTTAGTAATTTGTTTGGAGGGAATAAGGGGGCCGATATTTCAATTCTTTTAAGAGGTGCTGATATTTCTAGAACATTTCAGGTAGGAGAAGTAACTGAAATAACAGCAGAAGGCTTTTTTGCTAGAATGGGTGCAGCAGTCGCATCAACATCAGCTTTAACATTAGGAGCTGTTTTAACCCCTACAATGATGAAAGATCCTGCATATGATTGGACGAGAGACTTGGATATATCTTTATCAAAAGAAATTTCTAGAGGTGATAATAATAGAAATGGGATATTACTATATAGGGGTGTTTCATCTTTTGCACATACAGAAACACAAGCTATGATGTATAATGAGGCATCATTTGGAATTGCAATTCCAAATGGACTAAGACCAGGAAATAAAGCGCATTGGGATATGGATGATCATGCAATGAACGATAATTATTCTGTATGGACATCGTGGACCACTAATAAATCAACCGCCAGAGATTTTGCAACTGCTATGGGAAAAGCATCAGGAATCATTTTATCTAAACGTTTTAAAATTGGAGTTACTGCTATTCCTAATGTTTCAGAGACAGGAAAAAGAATGCAGGAAAGCGAATGGTTAATTTTTGGACCAGTAATAAGAGCTAATGTAGAACATATAAAGCCATAAAATGAAAACAGAAGAAGAAATTTTTAATTTAATAAAAAAAAGCATCAATTTACGGGGAGAATTTAACGATTATCATATAAGGTTGAGTAATGGGAGATTTGATAGGGAAAATATGATTGGGGTATATAGTATTAGAGAAGGGATAGCTATCAATCAAAAAAACTATAAACTTGCAGAGCAAATGCATCAATTACTTATTGGATTAAAAAATGATTCTGGAATTTTATTAAAGGGTGTAACTATTGATGGGAAAAATTATTCTGGGATGTATTATTTAAGTGAAAATTATGATAAAATTATTGGGTATTTAGATAATGAACTTGATGAAAAATGATAATGTAATTAGTCAGATTTTGCTTATTCCCTGCTGTTGCGAGCGTCTCGCTCGTACCTGATAAAATAACAACAACCCTTACTATTTGTAAGAGTTTATTGTTTTATGAGAATAAATGTACTAACTGCTATTATAATCTTGTTTGTACGAGCATAGAGGTATGTTACTTTAAAAGAAACTTCAGATTGGATAACAAAGAATAAAGATTTTCCAGTAGCATCAATTAAAGTTCCGAGTTACTCGAATTGAGCTCTTAGTATCTGTTGAGAATAATAGTATAGCAGCTTATCAAGGAGAAAAAATAGATCAGTTAAATTAAATATAGTACTAAATGCAAAATAAAATTATCCCCGCTCTGCGAAGTTTGTAACTTCGTACCAGATAATTGCTGGTACAGAGGTAAATTTCTTTGTTTTTGAACACTTCCCCTTTTTCAAACAGTTGATATCAATATAATAGTAAGGAACTAGAGGAAGCAGAGATGTATGATTACGGTGCAAGGATGATGATGCCTGATCTGGGAAGATGGGGAGCAATGGATGCCATGTCTGAGAAATACAGTTCCTGGAGTCCTTATAACTATGCTATTAATAATCCTGTGATGGTGATTGATCCGGATGGAAATGATATTCAACCATTATCCGAAGCACAACAGGCTTTTAAAAATTACGTAGCAACGATGTCAACAGGAACTGAAACATCAGGAGGGAATATTTTTACTGGGTTTAATTTTTCTGGTTTTGGAACAGATGATTGGATCAGAGGACTTGATGGAAAGTGGAGATATGATGCTAATATTACTACTTTAGAAAAGGCAATGCGAATGGCAGGTATTGATGGTTTTGCTAAAAATGGGACGGTTCTGGCTAATACAAAAATAGGACCTAATGGAGAAATTGGATATGTAAGACTAGGTGAGGGAGGAAAAGCCAGCTATGCAGAGCAATACGGAGCGATAGATGCATTGACAAGTGCAATGCCTACGTGGTTAGGTGGAACGTGGAGAACCTGGACCAATGTAACATTTTACAGTTTTTCCGCAGGATCAAATGATCCTGATAAAGAAACACTTAATAAATTAAAACCACAGGATAAAATTGATTTTAATAATATGTTTGAGTATATTTTAGGTGGGTACGGTAGAGCAACAAAACTTAATCTTCAAGATGGTGCTTTTCAATTTGGTCTTGACATACAGGGCATTGGAAATCCATTTGGGAAAAATAGTAGTTCGAATTCCATGACAGTTAAAGTTACGTCATTAGATTCTGCCAACTATACTGGTTTCACACGTGAAAAAGATACTACAATATTTTATAATCAGAATATTCAAGGTAGTTTTGATAAAGCATATAAACCGGTATTGGATTCATCCTATAATAGATCTATCAGAAATTTTAATAATCACGTTCCAAAACGTTACCATATTAAGTAGAAATGAAAAATATAATTAAAATATTCTCTATTTTTATAATTGTAAGTTGTAAAAAAGAGCAAAAACAACCTATATCAATAAAGACAGATTTAGACAATTTATTTAAAATAGATAATTATCAGAATGTTATTAAGAAAAAAATTAATGACTCTGTATTGATATTTGAGGGAAAAAATGAAAGATTTTCAATTAAAGGACAATATAATTTTGTAAATAATTATAAAACTGGTTGTTGGGAATCTTATGATAATATTAGTAAAGAAAAATATTTAAATGTAGAATTTTTCAAAGAAGATGATAAAATGAAAGAGTTTAATAATCAGATCATTTTTTATAAAAATAATAATGTGAATCTTCAATCTAGCAAGTTTTATACAAAAAAGTATAATCCCGATAATAGAGTTATTTTATATAATTTTTATTGTTCGAAAACCGTAGGTTCGAATTATTCTGCGGTTGTAAATATTGGTATAATTTCTGGAGAAAGACCATTACTTTATCCTAAGGATTTTGAATGTGAAAAAATTGCAGATGGTCGATATCAATATTCTTTAGATTTATCTAAATATACAAATCATTCAGATTTGAAAATAGTTGGGTTATTTTCCGAATATTCCACAGATAAGAAAAAAAATACATTAGGAATAGATCAAATCTTTATAAGTGATACAATACAATTAAAACAATAAAGCTAATAATTAGTATAAGGAGTTATCTTGACTTAAAAAAAGCGCCATAATTATTTGACATAAAAAAAGAGATTAGGAAATTATTGTCGCTAAACCAAATAAAATCCTATCCCACCGCTCTGCGAAGTTTGTAACTTCGTAGCAGATAATAAAGAAACCTCGCAAGTTGCGAGGTTTTTATTTTATAATTTGTCTAGTCCTAATACAAAACAGAACTACATTTCTGCAATGTTTTTTAAGTTTAGAAGCTTTGATAAAAGCATCGATGGTTGCAGATATGTGAGCTTTGGTATCGCTGTCGAGTTCCTGTATTGCTTTTAGTTTATTAAGAGTGGCTCATACAGTCCATCTTTTACGAGATAATCTAAGGTGACGCCTGAAGCATTCGCAATTTTTGTAGCCAGGTCAATCGACGGAACATTTTCCCTCGCTAACGCAAAATTGCATCGTGTGGTGAAATAATAATAACAAGACCACTGCTATTGAGCAGTGGTTTTATGAAAACAATAAGTATATTTATCAGTATAAAGACCAACTTGACAGACCAATAAAAGAGAAGGTTTTACGAAAACTGCTAATGTAGTTAAGTAAGGGTCACCTTTGCCAAAAACAGCGCAGGCGCTCCTGAAATTATTGACACCAACAATTACTATCCTTTTGGTTTAAACCATATCTCAGGGTCGTTTGGTACTTCTAACTTTGGTAGTTTCTACAGTTACAAATACAACGGAAAGGAATTACAAGAGACGGGAATGTATGATTACGGTGCAAGGATGATGATGCCTGATCTGGGAAGATGGGGAGCAATGGATGCCATGTCTGAGAAATACAGTTCCTGGAGTCCTTATAACTATGCGATCAATAACCCTGTGATGGTAATTGATCCGGATGGAAATGATGCAATGTTCGCTTCTGGAGAAGCAGCACAATTTGCTTTTAAAATGTATGTAGCAACGATGTCAACAGGAACTGGAACATCAGGAGAGAATATCTTTACAGGACTTAATTTTTCCCAATTTGAAATAGACTGTCCAAAGTGCAAGAAAACTAAGAAAGATGGTCAAAAAATGATTTCTTCAGCAAGATCTATGGGTTTAAATTTTGCGGCAGACAATATGGAATATTTTTTAAACGGACAGGGTGTTTGGTCAGACGATAAAAATGTTTCTGCTAGTTTTCTGAAGAGTAATTCAAGTGTTAGACATGGTACAGCATTAAATGTTACAAAATTATTTGGAGAAAAATTCAATAAACAAATTGAAAATATGAAACTTGGAGAAACTATAATGTTAAATGGTAATTGGAAGGATTCCTATTATGCATCAGCCAATGAATTAGACTTATTGTATGGAAGTGGCGGGTATACTATCGGTACTTCTGTATCTTTAAAAGTTACGAGAGGAACAATTCCCGGTGCCAATGGATATACATTTTCTGGTAATATTAATGTAAATTATTTTGATACATATAATTGGGATGCTGGAAAAGGTGATTATGTTCCAGGTATTGGCTATACTAATGATAATGACTTTAATGACTTAGTTGAAAATGGTCAAGCTGCAAATTTTAATATGAATTCTAGTTGGAATATTAAAGTATCTGATTGGGGGTATGTAAAAGGTAGTGTACAAGCGGGTATTATTAATAAAATCATGCAAACAAGATAGGAAATAATTTTTATGTTAAGAATATATTATATTTTATTAGTTTTTATACTATTACACTGCAGTGAAAAGAAGGACATTTATAAAATACCGCTTTCAAGTTTTAATGTTGGAATTTCTTTAACAAAAAATCATCTGTTTTTAAGAGAATATAAAAGATATTTAGTTATTTCTTCTAAAGAAAATAATGAATTAGAGTCTCTAAGACTAAAGGATGATAATGGGACGGGAGCAAATAGTTATTTATATGATGCCGGAGAGCGTTATATTATTATAGATTGTGATGGTACATGGTATTCAATAGATAAAGAATCAGGAAGAATAAATTTAATCGGGAAGTTTTGGATGAAATTACCTCCTACTACCTATCTAGGAACATTTAGTTTAACAAGTACAAAGCATAAAGTTAAGTTTATAAAAGAAGAAAATATTAAATTAAATGATATTTATAAATACGGAGGAGGATAATTTTTCGTCCGTGTAAGTTTTCAAGGGCGTACTTTGATATAGAATAAATGAGATAAAACCGTTACAATTGACTCTATGCCTGGTATAGAATCAGGTAAAAAATTTTATTGATAAAAGTGGTAATTTTATCGGCTTTAATATCATAGTTGAAAAATATGCACAAGTGACTGAATTTGAAAAGATTGTTTTAAATATTCAAGGGTATAGCCCCGTAAATGTTGCACAAAGAATAGATGTAAATTATATAGAAAAGAATTTAAATATATCTTTCAAAATAGATGTCTTTCCTTCTGCTTCAGCAGGAATAATAGGTGCTGGAGGGCAGAAGAGCAAAGAAAATTTAATGCAGCCATGGGCTATTAAAAAAAATATATATGATACTTATTGATTATTTATACTATCAGTTTACAAATTTCTATCATCAATTTGAAAAAGATGGTACACATAAGGGATCAGGAATTATTTTAACATGCGCTATGCTTTGTTGGAATTTGGTATTCTTTATAATTATATCGGATAAATATTTTAACACTAATTTAGGACCCTCAAATAAGTATTTCTTAATAATCTATTGTTTACCAATTATTTTATTTTTAGGATTACGCTATTGGAAATTTACCTCTTATGAAGAAATTAATGGAAAAGTGCAAAGATTCAGTAAAACAAAAAAAACAATTGCTGATATTTTATTAATCACTTATGTTATTATTTCTTTTCCAGTATTTATTATTTTCGGAATTTATCTTGGTTCATTAAAAAATACGTTTTGATAATTTATAAGTTAATATTAGGGCATTGAAAATTCAATGCCCTATATTTACCAGTACAGAGACCACCTTGGAAATACCAGGGTCACCTTTGCCAAAAACAGCGCAGGCGCTCCTGAAATTACTGATACCAACAACTACTATCCATTTGGCTTAAACCATACGGGCGGAAACGGATTGAACTCTTCCAACTTTGGAGGTCTCTACTCTTACAAATACAACGGAAAAGAGCTTCAGGAAACCGGGATGTTTGATTACGGCTGGAGACAATATATGCCAGATCTGGGAAGATGGAACGGGATAGACCAATTGGCGGAATCTTACCATATGGCAAGCCCATATGCCTATGTAATGAATAATCCTATTTCTTTTCTAGATCCGGACGGAAGGGATGTAAAGCCAACTCGTGATGGTTACGAGTTTTCAGGAAGTGATCTGCAAAATGTAATGGGGTATCTACAGGGAGGAGGAAGCGCTCGAAAATTAGTCAGCTCATTATCTGCATGGGAAAAAGAAGAAAGTGAAGGGAACTTCTGGTCCTTTTTTGGTTCATGGAATTCATGGTGAGATTACAGGACTAGCATTGCTTGTGGAAAGTTGCCAAACTCATATCCTTCAAATAAAACCATTGCAACTGAAATGGTTTTATTTGACAATGTAGCCGTCATTTCTGAATTTATAACGGCTCTTTGTGGTTCACAAAAATTTTAAAATATGTCTATTAAAAAATTATATTATTACTTTTTCTACAAAATATATAAATCTATTCAATATACATCTGCTCCATTTGGACAGTTTTTAACCAATTTTAAAGCAGGTTTGGTAATGATAGCTTTAGAAATTTGGTGTGCCTTTTCGATGGGTATTTATTATTCTTTAATAACAAATACTAAAGTGGAATTATCGGTATCTATGCCAATTATATATATCCCCCTAATTTTAATTATTGCCTTTAACTATTATACCTTAGATTATTTAGAGATATGGAAAAATTATAATCGAGAGTTTGATCAATTACCAAGGAAAAAAAATATTCTTGGAAGTTGGATGGTATTTGGAATAGTATTACTAATTATCGGAAACTTTATTTTTTCATTTTATTGTTTAGACAGGCAAGCAAGAAAAGATCAGGTTGGTCCCTATGCACCTGAAATTGTTGCCAAAGAAAGGAGAGAAGATTCTTTGCAAAAAGCTAAACAAATAGAAAATCTTAAAAAAATCTATGGTGAGGATAAAAAATAATGCAAATTTGTTGTATTAATAATAGATAGAGCATTGTTTTCTCAATGCTCTCTTTTTTTAATTGAACAGCGCAGGCGCTCCTGAAATTACCGATACCAACAATTACTATCCTTTTGGATTAAACCATACCGGAGGAAACGGATTGAACTCTTCTAACTTTGGAAGCTTCTACAGTTATAAATACAATGGCAAAGAGCTTCAGGAAACCGGGATGTTTGACTATGGCTGGAGACAATATATGCCTGATCTGGGAAGATGGAACGGGATAGATCAATTGGCGGAAGCATATACTTCTATAAGTCCTTTTGCCTATGTAGCCAATAATCCTATTTCAATGAGAGATCCTGATGGAAGATGGATGGATGCAGCTGGAAATATTGATACATCGGGCCAGGCAAATCCTTTTCAATTTTTAGGTAGTTCTCATAAACCGAGATATATGACATCATCTACCGGAGTGACTCTAAATCCAGATAGTTTTGGTGATGGCTATTCTTTATTTGATCAGGTTAAAGATGGATTAGGAAAACAAAATATATTTATAGACTTTAATAAAAAAGGTGATATGTACTGGTGGACCACTTATAAAGACCCTAATACTGGAGTTAAGGGGATAGGAGTATTAGAGATGCTAAATCTAAGATCTTATTCTGGGATGCCAGAGATCAGGCAGTCTTATCATAACTTCAATCCGTACAAACCAGATAATACCCCGGAATGGTATGGCTTTGGAGGACGTGCAAACTGGGTACTAGCAACAGCAGCAGCCAGTGTAGAAAATTTCGCGGGGCAAGTAAGGGTGACAACTACAGGTTCATCTATTAAATTGTATCATCCTAATGCAAATGGTAATGTTTTTATTAAAAATATATATACAAAAACTACCGGGCTAAGTAAAATCGGACAAGGTCTAGGTAAATTTTCTTTTTGGCTAGGGTTTGCCATGGATATTAATGGGGTAAGGATTTATAGTAATGATCCAACTTCTCCCAATGCAGTGCATCCAGGCAAGG
The DNA here is from genome assembly GCF_021869765.1 of Chryseobacterium sp. MEBOG06. Lineage (NCBI taxonomy): Bacteria > Pseudomonadati > Bacteroidota > Flavobacteriia > Flavobacteriales > Weeksellaceae > Chryseobacterium > Chryseobacterium sp. MEBOG06. The sequence goes on from NZ_CP084580.1 coordinate 1,550,122, forward strand.
CCGAATTAAATACAGTAATGGGATATGTGGGTTTAAAAGGAGGAGCTTACGGAACTATAATTAGCACTTTATATTTTGGAGTTGATAATTATTATCCAGGAGGATGGATCGGTGCTTCTGAAACTGCTGACAGAACCGAAAAATATGAACAACAAACTACAAGACATCCGTTTTTTAGTAATTCTGCGATAAAATTTTAATTATGAAAAAGATAAAAAAAGGTTATTATTGTTTTTATTATGTGCTATATAAATATTCACAGAGTTCTGCTTTTCCTAATTATTTTACAGCAAGCATTCTTTTAGGTATATTAGAAATTTTGGTAATAAATTCGTTTATTAATTATTATGATATTTTCAACCCTTCAAAATTAGGAATTTTTGAAAGTAAAGTATTTTGGATTTTAATAGTTTTTATATTAGTATTACTTGACTACTTGATTTTCCATTACAAAGATCAATGGAAGTATATAATAAAGGAATTTGATAGTTTTTCTAAAGAAAAAAATAGAACGAATAAATGGATTGTATATAGTATTTCTGCATCAATAATTATTAATTTTATTTTTTCATTTTATTTGTTATTTGCACAAGCAAAACAAAATCAGACTGGCCCCTATGCACCTGAAATTGTTACCAAAGAAAGGAGAGAAGATTCTTTGCAAAAAGCTAAACAAATAGAAAATCTTAAAAAAATCTATGGTGAGGATAAAAAATAATGCAAATTTGTTGTATTAATAATAGATAGAGCATTGTTTTCTCAATGCTCTCTTTTATGACATCATCTACCGGAGTGACTCTAAATCCAGATAGTTTTGGTGATGGTTATTCTTTATTTGATCAGGTTAAAGATGGATTAGGAAAACAAAATATATTTATTGACTTTAATAAAAAAGGTGATATGTACTGGTGGACAGGAGAGGCCACCCAGACTTCTTACAGAATTGGTGATGAAATGTATGGAGAAGGTGATCTGGGAGTCATGCATAGTATGAAACTTAATTCAGACACTTCTTGGGATGCCTATAAAAACTGGGCAGATTATGGATCTGGAACAATTGGAACGATGTATCAAGCAATAGCAGATCAACGTACTGCACTATATAATAGAGGCTATTGGATAGATAATCTTGGAAATCAAAGAAGTATTCGATACGCAGGAAGAGCAGCAGGCTCACAAATAGGATTGAGAAGCAATTATGTACGAACCACTGCAATGTATGGAAAATATGCTAAAAGATTGGGATACGTTGGTTATGCACTTGGTGCTTACGAAGTAGGTGAAGGATTATCTAATGACGGTTGGAATCCTGGAAAAAATACTACAGTTGCTGCAGCTACAGTAGGCACAGGTATTGCTGTAAGTTATGCGGCTGGAGCTGGTGCAACTTGGCTTACTGGTGCTTTTGCTGGTGCTTTTGGTGGTTCTGTAGCCCCGGGTGTTGGTACTGTAATAGGATTTATAGTGGGAGGTGTGGCAGGATATTTTGCAAGCGATTATGTCGGTGAAGCAGTACAAAATTCTTACAAATAAATTAAATTATGACAGATATTGTTTTCAGAAAAAATAAATTAAAATATTTATTTTTTTTCGTAATACTTTTAATAATATTGCTTTTCACAATATATTTTAGTATTAAATTCATTTCTAACCCTTCTAAATACATTTATGCACTAATGCCTAATGAATTAATTGTATTTATAGTAGGGATAATGGGAATTTTAGGTTCATTCGTTTTATCTTACATTATGATAAAAAGTATTTTTAATAAAGAATTTTTCATTAGGATTAATCAAAAAGGGTTATTTTTAGGTATAATTCAATATTCTAATAGATTAATTAACTGGAATGATATAACAAAAATTGAAATTATAGACGTTAATAATATTAAGCATATTATAATTTATATCAAGAATATTGAGTATTATAAAAATAAAGAAAAAGGACTTGAAAAATATTTCTTTATTTCAAGAACTAAAAAATACGGGACACCATATGTAATAAATACCAATGCTTTATCAGCTAAAATTAGTGATATTACTGAGGCAATAGTTCAAAATTGGAAAAAGTTTAAATAATTTCCCTCCCCCGCTCAGCGAAGTTTGTAACTTCGTAGCAGATTGACTAGTCCTAATACAAAACAGAACTACATTGCTGTAATGTTTTTAAGTTTAGAAGCTTTGAGTAAAAGCATCGATGGTTGCAGATATGTGAGCTTTGGTATCGCTGTCGAGTTCCTGTGTCGCTTTTAGTTTATTAAGAGTGGCTCATACAGTCCATCTTTTACGAGATAATCTAAGGTGACGCCTGAAGCATTCGCAATTTTTGTAGCCAGGTCAATCGACGGAACATTTTTCCCTCGCTAACGCAAAATTGCATCGTGTGGTGAAATAATAATAACAAGACCACTGCTATTGAGCAGTGGTTTTGTGTTGTAAAACGTGTTCTATTTTTTATCTGAAAATAAAGTGCAATCTTAGCTGGATAAAGGGGGGGAAGTCTGTACAATATAACTACCTGAATCTTTCTGATCAGTATGTGATCCACCAGAATAGTTTTGGAAAGCCAACCTATAGCACTATCAATTACCTTTACCGTGCTGACGGAACCAAGCTTCGTAAAACATTTTCTTCTTCCTCACCAAGAGGATCAACCTCAACCCGCATTACAGACTATCTGGACGGTTTTCAGTACAGCTACTTTGAAGGCGGAGGAATTTGCCTGGAATGCAGAACAGAAAATGCATACGAACAGCAAGCTTATAAAGGAATTGTAGATATTATATTTCCTGGTACTCCGGAATGGAGGCTTGATTTTGTGGCCACCGCAGAAGGTTTTTACAGTTTCACAGAAAACCGCTATATTTACCAGTACAGAGACCACCTTGGAAATACCAGGGTCACCTTTGCCAAAAACAGCGCAGGCGCTCCTGAAATTACCGATACCAACAATTACTATCCATTTGGCTTAAGCCATACGGGCGGAAACGGTTTGAACTCTTCCAACTTTGGAGGTCTCTACTCTTACAAATACAATGGCAAAGAGCTTCAGGAAACCGGAATGTTTGATTACGGTTGGAGACAATATATGCCAGATCTGGGAAGATGGAACGGGATAGATCAATTGGCGGAAGCATATACTTCTATAAGTCCTTTTGCCTATGTAGCCAATAATCCTATTTCAATGAGAGATCCTGATGGAAGATGGATGGATGCAGCTGGACATATTGATATCTCAGGATATGCAAATCCTTTTACAATTATGGCACATTCTCAAATGCTGATGACTCAGTTTATGGGGAGAACCCCAGATGAAGGCGGCGGCGGGTATCTTACTTTTGGTAAGACTCAGGCGTATAAGGACTTAATGGCATCATTTGAAAATGGGCAAAGCTTTTCATTAACCTCCCAAAACGGATATATGAAGTGGTGGACAGGAGAGGCCACCCAGACTTCTTACAGAATTGGTGATGAAATGTATGGAGAAGGTGATCTGGGAGTCATGCATAGTATGAAACTTAATTCAGACACCTCTTGGGACGCTTATAAAAATTGGGCAGATTATGGATCTGGAATAATTGGAACTATGTACGAAGCAATAGCCGATCAACGTACTGATTTATATCGCAGGGGTTATTGGATGGATAATCTTGGAAATCAAAGAAGTATTCGATATACAGGAAGAGCAGCAGGCTCACAAATAGGATTGAGAAGTAATTATGTACGAACCACTGCAATGTATGGAAAATATGCTAAAAGATTGGGATACGTTGGTTATGCACTTAATGCTTGTGAGGTGGGTGAAGGATTATCTAATGACGGTTGGAGACCTGGAAAAAATACTGCGGTTGCTGCAGCCAGTGTAATTGGGGGACTTGCTGGCGCAACCCAAGGTGCAATGATAGGAATGTATATTGGATCATTTATCCCAATTCTTGGAGCAGGAACAATTTTAGGTTTTGTGGTAGGAGCAGGTGTAGGATATATGTACGGAGAAATGTTTGGACAAGAAGTTGAGAATTTATATAAATGATAATCTATGATATATTTTAAAAAAAACTACATAAAATTAATATTAATTATTCTAGTTCTATTTGTAATATTACTTTTAGGTATAGCCTTTGTATTAAATCCTAATAAGTATGTAACTGTAGGTACTAGAAATGGTATTATAATATTTGTAATAGGATTAGTTGCCATTCTTTTCTCAATGTTTTTAATAATTTTATTTTTTATGAAATTATTAGATAGAAAATCAATTTTTCTCATCAACAATGAAGGTATTTATGATGGTGTTAGCATTTTGAATTATCCTTTTATAAAATGGCAAGATGTCATAGGAATTGAAGAGTATGACATAAAAAATATTCCACACCTTAAAATTTCACTTAAAAATCCTACTATTTATATAAATAAAAAAAGTGGATTTCTAAAGTGGGTTTTAAATTACAACTATAATACATATCAGTCTCCAATTGTATTAAATAGCACATACTTATCATGTTCATTTAATGATTTTAAGAAGGCTATTTTAGAGTCATATGCGAAATATGGAGATGGACTTTCTCCCTGCTCTGCGAAGTTTGTAACTTCGTAGCAGATTGACTAGTCCTAATACAAAACAGAACTACATTGCTGTAATGTTTTTAAGTTTAGAAGCTTTGATAAAAGCATCGATGGTTGCAGATATGTGAGCTTTGGTATCGCTGTCGAGTTCCTGTGTCGCTTTTAGTTTATTAAGAGTGGCTCATACAGTCCATCTTTTACGAGATAATCTAAGGTGACGCCTGAAGCATTCGCAATTTTTGTAACCAGGTCAATCGACGGAACATTTTCCCTCGCTAACGCAAAATTGCATCGTGTGGTGAAATAATAATAACAAGACCACTGCTATTGAGCAGTGGTTTTGTGTTGTAAAACGTGTTCTGTTTTTTATCTGAAAATAAAGTGTAATCTTCGCTGGATAAAGGGGGAAAGTCTGTACAATATAACTACCTGAATCTTTCTGATCAGTATGTGATCCACCAGAATAGCTTTGGAAAGCCAACCTATAGTACTATCAATTACCTTTACCGTGCTGACGGAACCAAGCTTCGTAAAACGTTTTCTTCTACCCCTCCAAGAGGATCAACTTCAACCCGCATCACAGACTATCTGGACGGTTTTCAGTACAGCTACTTTGAAGGTGGAGGAAACTGTATTACCTGCAGAACCGAAAATGCTTACGAAGCAGAAGCTTATAGAGGTATTCTGGATCCCGGTGTTATTCCGGAATGGAAACTTGATTTTGTAGCCACCGCAGAAGGTTTTTACAGTTTCACCGAAAACCGCTATATTTACCAGTACAGAGACCACCTTGGAAATACCAGAGTCACCTTTGCCAAAAACAGCGCAGGCGCTCCTGAAATTACTGATACCAACAACTACTATCCTTTTGGATTAAACCATACCGGAGGAAACGGATTGAATTCCTCCAATTTTGGAAGTTTCTACTCTTACAAATACAACGGAAAAGAGCTTCAGGAAACCGGGATGTTTGACTATGGCTGGAGACAATATATGCCAGATCTGGGAAGATGGAACGGGATAGATCAATTGGCGGAATCTTACCATATGGCAAGCCCATATGCCTATGTAATGAATAATCCTATTTTCAATTTTGATCCCAATGGAATGCTATCCCAGCAATTCATAGATTCAATTAATAACTCTTCTAGTGGAACAACCTGGTACAATACAGGGAGTGGTTTTACTAGTAGTGGAGGTAAATCAATGGATTATGATGGAAATAGTATTAGTTGGAACAGTGAAACTACCGGGAATTTATTGGCAGGTGTAGGAGCAGAAGTAGGTGGAATGCATTTTACTGTTCCTGTTAATATAACAGTTTCCAAAGGTACACCCAGAACATGGAATGACAGGCTGAACAATGGAATTGACAGCTTTGTAATGTACAGTAAATTTACTAGTGCTCTTTGGGAAAGCAGGTTAAATTATAATCGATCTGCACTTTATTATGCTATAGAACATACTAAAGTTGGCCAGTCTGTTTCAGCTGCTGAGAATTTCATGTTCATGGAGTTACCAGCATCCCTTGCTGGAGGTGAACTATTGGCAGCTGGTTGGAGAGCAGCCGGAATGAGCAGACTTATTTGTGGTTCTGCGGGAAGACTTACCAATGGACTTATTAAAATTTGTTTTACAGAAGGTACACTAGTAGCCGTAGAAAAAGGGAACAAAAAGATTGAAAATATTAAAAAAGGGGATCTTGTCTGGAGCTATAACTAGAAAACAGGCGAAAAAGAGCTGAAAAAAGTAGTAGCATTATCCTTTAACACTTCTTCTTCACTAGTAAAGATATCTGTAAACGGTACGGAAATCACCTGTACACCCGAGCATCCATTCTATGTAAACGGAAGTTGGATAGAAGCCAAAGATCTTATCAAAGGAATGCTTTTAACCAATTTAGATGAAACAACTTCTTCTGTCGAGTCTATTAATTTCTTGGATGACAAGGTAAAAGTCTATAACTTTGAGGTTGAAGGCAACCATAATTATTATGTTTCTG